>JBJMQD010000351.1:0-26358 GCA_045802855.1 Myxococcales bacterium
AATCGGGTGAGGGAGCGCAATGCTGCAGCAACCGAATCAGGTGCTGGTGATCGATGACGACGAGGCCGCTCGCGAGATCCTCGTCGAGCTTCTTGGACGGATCGGGTTCCACGCGTTCGCGGTCGCGGACGGGAAGGCAGGGCTGGAGTGGCTTGCCGGAGCCGCGGCGCCGCCGCAGGCCGTGCTGCTCGACCTGCGCATGCCGGTGCTGGACGGATTCGAAGTCCTCCGCCGGTACCGCGCGGACGGCGGCACCGCTCCCGTGATCGCGCTCTCGGCGATGGACGAGAAGGAGGCGGTGGTCAAGGCGATGCGGCTGGGCGCCAGCGACTACCTGGTGAAGCCGATCGAGCCGGAAGAGCTGAAGGAGGCCATCGAGCGTTGCTCGGTGGCGCGTCCGGCGGTGATCGAGGAGCCGCAGGCCGCCCCCATCATTCCGGCGGTGCGCCCGCTGGATCCGCCTCCGGTCGCGCGCGAGGTGCGGGTCGATCCGTCGCAGCGGCGCGGCGTTCCCACCGAGTACGTCGCCTCCAGCCCGGCCATGCTCTCCATCTGGGACATGGTGGACCGGGTCGCCGAGACCGACGTGCCGGTGCTCATTCGCGGCGAGAGCGGCGTGGGCAAGGAAGGCATCGCGCGCACGCTGCACGATCGCTCGCCGCGCCGCGGGAAGCCGTTCGTCAAGATCAACTGCGCGGCGCTCCCCAGCGAGCTGCTGGAGTCCGAGCTGTTCGGACACGAGCGCGGGGCCTTCACCGGCGCCACCAGCGAGAAGCCCGGCAAGTTCGAGCTCGCCGACAAGGGGACCATCTTCCTCGACGAGATCGGCGAAATGCACCCTGCGCTGCAGGCGAAGCTCCTCCAGGTCTTGCAGGACGAGGAGTACTACCGCGTCGGCGGCAAGCGGCCTCTACGCGCCGACGCTCGCGTCGTCGTGGCCACGAACCGCGTGCTCGAGGACGAGATCGCCCGCGGCAACTTCCGCGAAGACCTCTATTACCGTCTCAACGTGGTGAGCGTGCTGGTCCCGCCCTTGCGCGATCGCAAGGAGGACGTTCCCCACCTCATCGAGCATTTCCGGCGCAAGTACGGCTCCAAGTACAAGCAGGGCCCGGGGACGTTCTCGGACGACGTGATGCGCAAGCTCCTCACGTACGACTATCCGGGCAACGTGCGCGAACTGGAGAACCTCGTGCGGCGCCTGGTGGTGCTGCGCGACGATCGCTTCGTCCTCGACGAGCTGCACGCGGCCGCAGCCCGCAGGCCCGCGCTGCAGACGCAGGCGCCGCACGGTTCAGCGGGGGGAGCGCTTCCGCCGGCGAACCAGTCGCTCCAGCCGCAGCAGCGCGATCCGTCGCATCCGCCCGCTCCCGTCGTGCAGATGCTCGGCAATGCGGAGACCGTCTCCCTCAAGGAGATTGCGCGCCAGGCGGCGCTGCGCGCCGAGCGGGAGGCGATCAGCGCCATGCTCGCCCGCACGAACTGGAACAAGCGCAAGGCGGCAGCGCGGCTGCAGATCAGCTACAAGGCGCTCCTGTACAAGATCAAGGATTGCGGGCTTACCGATCCACGCATCACGGCGGGGATCCCCGATTTGCCCCCCATGATTCTGGCGGCGAGCGACTCGACCCGCTCCAACTAGCTGCGGACGACAGCTGTCGACGTGAACCTGAACGTGAACTTGAACGTGAACGGCTTCTGAGGAGCCGTCGTTCAGGTTCACGTTCACGCAGCGATCGCTCGCGTGACGCAGGTTGAATGCTGGATTGGATTGGCGCCGCTAGACGCGGACTTCTCTCTCGCTGAGGACGGGAGCGTGCGCCGGCTCGCCCTCTTCCTTCTCCACTTCGCGGGCCCCGAAGAGCCTGCCGACCACGAGGAAGAGCGACCCCATGACGAGGAGGAGCAGTGGCTCCTCGAACGGGCCGACGTGCGCGCTCTGCAACGCGAAGGCGGCGAAGGCGAAGACGATGGCTACGGCTGCGATGGTCCGATGCATGATGCCTCTTGCTCCCCTCGTACTTCCTGACGTCCGCCAGATCACAGAAGCGAGAACCGGGCCAACGGGTTTTGCGAGTCGCAGCGCCCTTCGGGAGGGAAACCGAGTGCTCACCAGGAGAACTCTGGTTCTGTCCGCACGGCGAGCGCAGAGGAGGATCGCTCGGCAGCAAGGCTGGCCCTCCACCTGCAAGTAGGCGCGATGAGCACGGAATCGAAGCGCCCGCCAGCCCGGTAACTCGGCTGGCACGAGCCGTGCTCAGGCTGCCTTGCGTTCGCATGCCGCCCCCGGGGCGGAGGAGGGGTTCGGATGAGGATTGCTTTCGGGACCATCGCGTCGGCGCTCCTGGCCACCGCGGTCGGCTGCGCCCACGGCGAAGCGACGAAGGAAGTGGAGGCCCAGCCCGCACGCGAGTACCGCATCGCTCGCGAAGACGTGATCGAGGTTTCGATCTGGAAGGAGCCTGAGCTGTCGCGCACGCTGCCCGTGCGGCCCGACGGCAAGATCACCCTGCCGCTCGTGGGCGACGTCGAGGCCGAAGGGAAGACCCCGGCCGAGCTCGAGACGGCGGTGCAGAAGAAGCTCACCCCGCTCGTGCGCGATCCCCGCGTGACCGTGCTGGTGCACGACATCAACGGGAGCCGCGTCTACGTGACGGGCATGGTGACCCACCCCGGCGCCTTCCCGCTGCGCAGCTCGATGGACGTGCTGCAGGCGCTGGCGATGGCGGGCGGGCTCGCCGAGTTCGCCGACCGCGGCGAAATCACCATTCTCCGCGCCGACGGGAGGCGCAACGTCGTCGATTACGACGACCTCGTGAACGGCAAGGCGCGGCCTAAGCTCGGCAGCGGCGACACCGTGGTGGTTCCCTAGGTGACCCCGATGGCGGCGCGCACCAACATCGCAATGCTCGTCGCCGCCGCGGCGCTTGCGGCGGGGCCGGCCAGCGCGAAGGTCTATGCCGAGCTGCGTCCGCGGATGACCCTCCTGAGCGGCGTCGACGACAACGTCGCCCTGGACGGCACCGGCGGCGACTACTTCGGGCGCGCCCAGCCGGGCCTCAAGCTCGACATCTTCGGCGAACACCGGATGCACGTGAATCTCGATTGCCAGGTGGGCCTCGCTCGCCTGGGCCATCCGGACCGGTTCTCGGCACGTACCGATTCCCAGTTTGGCACCGGCGAGCAGTGCGAAGGCGGCTACACGGAGCGCTGGTCGCCGCGCCTGCAAATGCATCTGCGGTCCCGGATCGGGTACATGCAGGACCCGCTCGCCATCAGCGGTCTCGGGCTCCTCTTGCGTCCCGGCCAGACCCAGGTCTTCCAGGGACGGCTGTCCGGCGAAGCGGAGCTGCAGACGAGCGGCAGGGCGAAGTGGACCTTCGGCCTCGGTTCGCAGGTGCTCGCTTTCGGGGCGAACGATCCGGGCAACGGCGGCTACGTCGCGCCTTCGGTAACCTACGGTTACAGGACGACGCCCTACGTCACCTGGGAAGTGACGGGCCGCGAGCAGCTCTTCTTCGGGTTCGGAGCGAGCCCCTCGGCTCTGTCGAACAACAAAGCCATTCCGGGCGGGCTGTTGACCGAAGCACACACGGCGATGGGGGGGTACGTGCGCCGGCTCTCCCCAGTGACCACTCTGACGGCCCGTGCAGGAGCGTCGTACGTCACCGGGAGCCCGAGCTCGGCATTCGAGCCCGTCGCCATGCTCCAGATCGAGTCGGCGACGCCCGGCTCCGGTGTCCACTTCCTCGTCATGCACGACCTGGCGATTGGCGCAGCCCGCGCCGGCGCGATCGGATCCGACCTCGCGGAGCTGGGCCTCTTGGGGACGTTCTCGAAGTTCGAGGGACACCTGCGGGCCGGCATCTACCGGAACACGCAGGTGGGGGATTGGGCGCGGCTCGGAGCGCTCGGGTACACCGGCGAGGCGGACCTCGACTATCGAATCGGCAAGGAATGGACCGTGGGCGTCGCCGCCTTGCGCGACGCGCGGCTGACGGACAGGGACGTCGGGCAGCAGGTTGACCGCGACGTGGTGCAGCTAAGGGTGACGTGGGAGCGCGCCCGCAACTGATCGAGGGAGGGTGGAATGGAGCGGACGTACACGGTGGATGAGCTTTTGAACGCGGTCCGGCGGCGCTGGAAGTGGATGGCCGTCATCTCCGCGGCGGTGTTCGCCATAGCGGCGATCGTCATCGCCAAGGTGCCGAACGAGTATCGAGCGCGGGCGCTGGCGATGACGGAGCCGCTCCAGCCAAACCAGGAACTGGTGGTGCCGGTAATCTCGACGCAGCTGTACGAGAAAGTGAAGAACGTCCGCTCCCAGGTCTACTCGCGCCAGCTGATGGCCTCGGTCATCGACGAGCTCGGGCTCTATCCCAAGGAGCGGGAGAAGGACGGCATGGACGCCGCCGTCGAGGCGCTGCGCCTCGATACCGAGGTGCACGCGGAGGGCGACGACGCCTTCAGCATCACGGTGCGGAGCAGGGACCCGGTGCTCGCCGCCAAGACGGCGAACCGGCTGGCCGAGCTGTTCATCGAGGGCAACCTGCAGGTCCGCGCGAACCAGGTGGCGCGCACCCGCGACGTGATCTCGCAGCAGCTCGTGCAGATGCGGGGCGAGCTGTCGAAGGTCGAGCGGCGCGTCGCGGACTACAAGGCCGCCCACGCGGACACGCTGCCCGAGCTCAACGAGTCGAGGATGCGCGAGCGCGATCAGATCATGCGCCAGATCGAGGCCCAGGCCGGCTTCATCCAGACCGCGCAGAACCGGATGGACCTCATCGGCGTCATGCCCTTCCCGAAGGACACCGAGGTGGGCCGCTTCTCGGAGCAGTACGACACGCTGCGGGCCAAGCTGGGCGCCGCCCGCGTCGGGCTGACGCCCGACCATCCCGACGTCGTGGACCTCACCCGCCAGGTGGCGGTGGCGAAGAGCCAGCTCGATCAGGCGCAGGCGCGCGCGGCGGCCGACGACCTCGAGCTGAGGCGCATGAAGGAAGCCGTTTCGCGCGGCAAGAAGCAGGTTGCCGACTACCAGACGCGCATCGCGCAGATCGACAAGCTCCTCGCCGCGGCGCCGCTCACGGCGACCGGGCTCTCCGAGCTCGAGCGCGACTCCGAGATGATCAAGGCCAAGGTCCAGTCTCTCATCTCCAAGAAGGCGGAGGCGGAGATCACCGCGGACCTCGAGGCGAAGAACGGGCCGTCGCTGTTCCGGGTGCTCGAGTCGGCGAGCCCGCCGGCGCTGCCGTCGGCGCCGAACCGGCCGCAGGCGCTGCTCCTCGCGCTCCTTGGAGCGCTGGCGCTCGGCGCGGCGATCGCGGCCTTCCAGGAGTTGTCCGACCGCACTTTGCGCACGGAGGCCGAGGCGGCGACGCTGCAGCTTCCCGTGCTCGCCACGGTGCCGCGGCTCGCGATGGCCGGCTCGGGCCGGGTGCTTGCGCTGCCGGCCTTCCGCTCGGAGCAGAGGTAACGCTGTCCAACCCTTTCGCCGCGGCGCTGTAGCAGCCCGCGGCTCTCCCGGGTCTACCCGGCTGAGAAGGAGGAAACGATGTCGAGCATTCCGAATACGGTCGCGGGAACCCGGACGCCATTCCTCGAGCGCATCGATGGCGGCGGCGCTGAAGTGGTGATCGACGACCGGCTCATCGCCATCACCGATCCGATGGGAGTCGCGGCCGAGCAGTACCGCATGCTGCTCCACCGGCTCCGCCACTTCCGCGCCCTGCGCGGGATCCGGGGCGGCGTGGTGATGGCGGTGACGAGCTCGGTGCGCGGCGAAGGCACGAGCCTCACCGCCGCGAACCTGGCGCTCACCGCCGCGCGGACCGGCGATTCCCGCGTGGCCCTCGTCGACTGCGATCTGCGGCGCGGGTCGCAGGGGGCGCTCTTCGGCATGGGCGTCCGGCCGGGGCTCTCCGAGCTGCTCTCGGGTAAGTGCGAGATCGGCGAGGCGCTCGGCCGGTTCCACGAGGGACAGCTCGCGGTCATTCCCGCCGGGAAGATTCCGGGCGAGCCCGCGGCGCTCCTCGCCGGCGAGCGCTTCGGCACCACGCTCGAGACGCTGCGCAGCCTCTTCGACGAGATCGTCCTCGACGTCCCGCCCGCGCTGGCGACGGCGGAAGCGTCGGTCGTCGCCCATCGCGCGGACGGTGTCGTGCTGGTCGCCCGCGCCGAGGCGACGCCGCGGGAGCAGGTGGCGAGCGCGGTACGCGCGCTCGGCGGCGCGGCGGTATGGGGCGTCGTGCTGAACGGCGTCGATCCGTCGCGCGTTCCGGCTCCGCTGCCCGTCGTCAGGGGGCAGCTCACAGCGGGTCGGTAGGATTCGGTAAAGGCCGTTCAGGTTCACGTTCACGAGCACGTTCAAGTCTGACTGGATGGGGAACGTGGACCTGAACCTGGACATGAACGGCAGTGGAAAGCGGCTAAGGGCGTCGGGGAGGGGGTTGCGGGTGCCGCAGTTTTCGGGTCATTGGTACAGCGGGCGGGCGGCGCGACTTTGCGCCATCGAGGGCGGCCTCGTCTCGCTCGCGATCTGGACGACCGGCCGCCACGCGTCGAGCGGTCGTGCTCTCACGGCGCTCATCGCCGCCGCGGCTTGCGTGCCGGCGGCGCTGTACCTCGCGGACCTCTACGACCCGCAAGTGATGCGCAACGACCGCAACCGGGGCAGCGCCACCGTGCGGGCCCTGGGATTCGCGGCGCTCTGCGCGGCGATCATCGGTCTCTTCGGGGGCGGAGACATTCCTCGCGGTGCGCTGCTCTGGACCTTCGGGGTGGCGAGCCTCGGCGTCCTCCTCGCCCGGGCGGCGCTGATCGCACGGGCCGACGAGGAGGGGCACAGCCGGGTCCTCGTCGTCGGCAGCGGCAGGCGCGCCAACGAAATCGCTCGCCTCATCCGCGTCGACGCTTTCGGCGAGCACGAGGTGGCGGGCATCCTCGATCCGCGGCTCGACCTCGGTGCCGCGAAGACGGAGGCGACCTTGCTCGCGGCGGCGGGCGGCGCGATGGAGAGCGAGTCTTCGTTGATCTCGGCGCCTCCGCCCGTCGTGGTCTCTGCCGCGAACGACGGTTCGCAGGAAGTAGCGATGGCGCCGGCGCCGGCGGTGGTCCCGGGAAGCCAGCTCATCATGAAGCCGGCCTCCGCGTCGGTGGAGGCATCGGTAGCCGCGCTGCCGCCGCCGGTCCGGCTGGATGGAGCCGTGGCGGAGACGGGGCCCCTCGCTCCGGTCGTGTCGCTGCCGAGCGCCGCGGCGCAGCCGCTCGCGGTCCCGGCGCGAAGCCTCCCCGAAGCCGTCAAGCAGCTGCGCGTGGACACGGTCGTCATCGCCACCGAGGAGCAGTCCGAGCCGCTCCCGAACGACGAGCTCATCCGGTTGCGCCTCGACGGCGTCACCGTGCTGCCGGCGCAGCGGTTCGCCGAGCGCGTCCTGCGCCGGGTGCCGCTCTCCTTGCTTCGTCCGACCGATCTGGCCATCGGCGACGGACTCACTTCGCCCATGCGCGCGGCGGTGAAGCGCCTCTTCGACCTGCTGATGAGCACGATCCTGCTCGTCTTCGCGGGGCCCATCCTGGCCGTGCTCGCGATCGTCATCAAGCTCGACAGCGAAGGACCCGTCTTCTACTGGCAGGAGCGGACCGGCCGCGGCGGAAAGCCGTACAAGGTCCACAAGCTCCGCACCATGCGCAAGGACGCGGAGAAGCTCTCCGGTCCGGTGTGGGCGTCGCAGAAGGATCCCCGGGTCACTCGAATCGGCGCTTTTCTCCGCAAGACGCGCCTCGACGAGATTCCGCAGGTCTTTGCCGTCTTCCGGGGCGACATGAGCTTCGTCGGCCCGCGCCCCGAGCGGCCGTTCTTCGTGAACCAGCTCAAGACGCAGATCCCCTTCTTCGGCCTGCGCGAGGCGGTGAAGCCGGGAATCACGGGCTGGGCGCAGATCCGCTACCCGTACGGCTCGTCGGTCGAGGACGCCAAGAACAAGCTCGAGTACGACCTCTATTACGCCCTGCACCAGTCGCTCTTCCTCGATCTCGCCATCTGCTTCCACACGGCGAAGACGGTGCTGTTCGGGCGCGGAGCGCGTTGACCATGTCCACCGCCAGGGCACAGACGACTCAGGCAGGAGAGCCGCTTCTGGTCGAGACGCTGGAAGGACGAGACGCCTTCAACGCTCTCGAGCGCGAATGGAACGCGGCGCTCGCGAAGGGACCGCGCAACGAGCCCATGCTGCGCCACGAGTGGCTGAAGGCGTGGATCGAGAACTTCGCGCCGGGAGCGACGCTGCGCACCTTCGTGGCGCGGACCGGCAAGGAGCTTCACGTCGCCGTCCCGCTGGTCGAAAGCCTCGACCGCGACGCCGATACCTGCTTCGTGCCGCTCACCACCTGGTCGCTGCCGGTCAACGACCATTCGCAGCGGGGAGGGATCCTCCTCGGGGCGCGCGGCATCGAGGCACTCCCTGCGGTGTTCGAGAGCATCGTCGCCGCGGCGGGCTGGGACCGGCTGCGCCTGCGCGATCTGCCGCACGGCGCCGCCGACTGGACCATCCGCGATCGCGCCGAGGCCGCGGGCCTGCGGTGCGGAATCTGGACTTCCCTCGAGTCGCCCTACCGCGCCCTTCCGGAGCTTCCCAAGCCGGTCCTGGTCGCGAACGGCGGCAAGAAGCAGAAGGGCGCGAAGGAGCCGCAGAGCCGGTACGACCTGGTCGAGGCGAGCCTCGATTCGAAGTTCCGCCAGAACCTCCGGCGCAGGAAGCGCCGGCTCGCGGAGCAGGGTGAAACCCGGTACGTCCTGCTGGACGGCAAGGATGCCAAGGCGCTCGACGTCGCCCTGGCGGACTTCTTCTCCATCGAGGCCTCGGGCTGGAAGGGACGCGGCGGCACCGCCATCGCCCAGCGGCCGGAGCTGGTCGGGTTCTACACGCAGATCGCGCGCGATGCCGCGAAGCGGGGCGCGCTCGCCCTTGGTTTCCTCGTGCACAAAGGCGTCCGTATCGCGGCGCACCTTTCGATAGTGCACAACGCAAAGCATTATCTCGTGAAGCTCGGGTACGACGAGTCGTTCCACGAATACTCGCCCGGCCAGCAGCTCACGAGCGAGGCGATGCGCGATTCCTGCGAGCGGGGCCTGGTCGAGTTCGATTTCCTCGGCCCGGACATGGACTGGAAGCGGGACTGGGAACCGGCCTTGAGGACGCACAGCTGGCTGACCATCTTCCGGGCGACGGGAAAAGCAAAGCTGGTCCACGAAGCGCGGTTCGTGCTGTGGCCGGTGGCGCGGGCTGCGGGGCGCGCCGTGCGTTCCGTGTGGGAGACGCGGGCTTTGCCCCCGTCGGGCGGAGCGCCGCAGGCGCGCAGCATTGAAGGAGGCTGAAGACTTGGCGGATCTGGCGCGCAGGATGTGGGTGGCGGACGGGAAGGGCGAACGCGCTCCGGTGCCGCGACGTACCGTGCCGTGCATGCAGACGGCCTGGCCGCACATGCTCGTGCCGCGTCCGGCGGCGGCGGCGAACCTCGTCTTTCCCTTCGACCAGCTGGGGACCCGGTACCGGTACTTCGCACGCAATGCCGTGTGGGACGCGGTGCAGCTTCTCGGGCTCGCCGGCAAGAGCGTGCTCGTGCCGGCGTACCACCACGGCGTCGAATTGGAGACGCTCCTCGCCGCGGGGGTGAAGCCCATCTTCTTCCGGGTCGACGCGCAGATGCGCTGCGACTTCGCCGACGCGCGCAAGCGCGCCGCCGGCCAGGAAGTCGCGGCCGTCTACGTCATCCACTACGCCGGGTTCCCCCAGGACATGGCACAGGCGCGAAAGCTCGCCGACGAGCTCGAAGTGCCGCTCGTCGAGGACTGCGCCCTGGCCCTGCTCTCGCGCGACGGCGCCGATCCGCTCGGCTCGACCGGCGACGTGTCCGTTTTCTGCCTTTACAAGACGCTTCCGGTCCCGAACGGCGGCCTGCTCCTCGTGCGCGGGAACCTCCGCAACAAGCTCGGTACGCTGCCGCCCACCCGCGCGCCGCGGATGACCTCGACCGCGATCCACCTCGGCTCGAGCATGCTTTCGAACCTCGAGCTGCGCGCCGGTCCGGCCGGACGCCGCGCCCGCGAGCTCCTCCGCAATGCCGGACGGTTCGCGATCCGCAAGGCGAGCGTCGAGTTCGTCTCCACCGGCACCCAGCACTTCGACGTCCGCGACGTCGATCTCGGCATCAGCTCGCTCAGCCACCTCGTCCTGCGCAACCAGCAATGGGCGGAGATCGTCGAGCGGCGCCGGCGGAACTACTTCTTGCTGTACGCGATGCTGCGCGACATCGCGCCGCCCGTCACCGGAGAGCTGCGTCCCGGCGTCTGCCCGCTCTTCTATCCGATGCCGATCGCGAACAAGGCGTCGGCGATGGCGCGCCTCCTCGCCCGCGGCGTCGAGACGGTCGATTTCTGGCGCATCCGCCATCCCGCGGTCCGCGAGGGCGAGTTCCCGGAGGTCGATCGGCTCCGGGAGACGGTGCTCGAGCTTCCCGTGCACCAGGACCTCACTCCCGCCGACGCGGAGCACGTGGCGACTTGCGTCCGGGAGCTGTGCACGTGAACGGAGCTGCCGCCAAAGCGGTGGTCGCGGAAGCGCTGCAGGAGCTTCGCGCCGAGGTCGTCTCCGACCTACTGGCGATGGAGACGGAATGGAGCGCTCTCTGCGACGAGGCGCGGGCGGGGAACGTCTTCCTCGGACCCGAATGGCTGGTCCCCTGGTGGAAGCAGTTCGGCGACGGGCGTGAAATCTGCTCGATCGCGGTGCGCGACGGTGCACGGCTCGTCGGCCTGCTCCCGCTCTTTCGCGAGAGAGTGCGCACAGGCGGTGTTCCCGTCTCGCGAGTCGCCTTCCTCGGCGACGGAGCGACCGGGTGCGACTACCTCGACGTGATCTCCGTCCCGGGCCGCGAGGCCGAGGTGCGCGAGAAGGTCCTCGCCGCGCTCGGCGAGGTCGAATGGGACCTCTGCGACCTCGACGGGCTGTGGCGCGAGAGTCCGACCGCTCTCTTGCTCGCCCAGCGCTTCCAATCGATCCGGCCGACGTCTGCGAAGGGCGCCGGCATGGCGGGCCGGGACGTGCCTGTCGCGAGGGACGCGCGCCTTCGATTCGTCTGCCCGCACATCCCCCTCACCGGGACCTGGCAGGACTTTCTCGCCGGGCTCGGAAGGCGCGAGAACCTGCGGCGCCGCGAAAAGTGGCTTTTTCGCCAGCCCGGGGTCTCCATAGAGGTGGCGACGACGGAAGAGCAGGCGGAGCGGGCGGTCGAGACGTTTCTCGAGCTGCACCGCGCGCGGTGGTCGGTGGAGGGCGGCTCGGACGGCCTCTCCGATCAGCACCACGAAGATTTCCATCGCGAGGCCGTGAAGCGCCTCGCTCGCCGCGGCTGGCTGCGGCTCTACACGCTCTACGCCGCGCGGCGGCCCGTCGCTTCCGTCTACGGGATCGTGCGGAACGGAACCTTTCTCTACTACCAGTCGGGGTACGACCCGGCCTGGGCGCAGAAGAGCGTCGGGCTGGTCCTGCTCGCGCGCACCGTCGAGGACGCGTTCGCAGAGAAGCTCACGGACTTCGACTTCCTCCGCGGCAACGAGGCCTACAAGGCGCAGTGGGCACGCGCGGAGCGGTGGACGATCCAGGTACGGCTGTTCCGCGGCACGCGCGGCAGGGCAGCACGGCTCGCCGGGACGACGGCGCGAATGGCGCGCGAGACGGTGAAGGCGGCGATTCCGGAGGCGGCGCTCGACGGATTACGTCGCGCTCGCAGGCTTCTGAGGTCCCGTGGATGAGGTGGGGGGAGGCAGTCATGGGGTGGAAGGGCGACGCGATGCAGGTGGTGCGGAGGGCAGCGAAGGGCGCCGCCGCGATGGCTTTCCACTACTCGGGTTTCGAGGACATGATCGCCTCGGTGCAGCGCCGCGCGGTCGGAGGACGGCGCGTCCTCATCGTCAGCTATCACCGCGTGGTCGGTGATTTCGCCGAGGAGGCGAAGCGCAGCCTCCCGACCATGAACATTTCGCAAAAGACGTTCCGCAAGCACCTCGAGACGCTGGCGGAGACATACGACGTCGTTCCCCTCGACCGCGCGATCGAGATCCTGGAAGGCAAGGCACAGGGCCGCAGGGACGTCGCAGTGGTCACCTTCGACGACGGCTATCGCGACGTCTACGACCACGCGTTCCCGGTGATGCGGGAGATGAAGATTCCGGGCATCGTCTACGTTCCTTCCGGGTTCGCCGGAACGAACCGGCGTATCGCCCACGATCGGCTCTGGGCCGCGCTCGTGCGGATGAAGGAGCGGGGCCTCGGCCCCGTCGCGGTCGGCGCTTCCGGCCGCTTCGAGTCGATGTTGATCGACGCCTACGAGGGCGCCGATACGCCGAACAGGGTGCTGGAGAACCTGATCTCCAACAACCCGACTCCGGTTCTCTACGAGCTTTGCGTCGCGCTCGAGGAGCGGCTCGGCCTCGACGCCAGCAACGGTCCAAAGGGCCAGTTCCCGATGACCTGGGAGATGCTGCGCGAGATCGCGACCCACGGGATCGAGACGGGGGCCCACACGGCGGAGCACACCGTGCTCACGAACCAGCCGCTCGACGCGGCCCGCCGCGAGATCGCCCTCTGCAAGGCGGTGCTGGAGAAGGGCGTCGGACGCCCGGTGCGGCATTTCGCATATTGCAACGGCTGGTACAGCGCGGGAGTCGCGCAGGCTTTGAAGAGCGAAGGTTTCGTCAGCGCCGTCACTACCGAAGACCTGCCGAATCTGCCCGGGGTCGATCCGTACGCGCTCAAGCGGAAGGTCCTCTGGGAGAACTCCTCGGCGGGGATCCTCGGCTCTTATTCGCAGTCGGTCACCGCCTGCTCCTTGAACGACACTTTCGGAACCCTCGCGCTCACCCGGCCTGTGCTGGGGGCGCGACCCACCTATTTCGGGACCGCGGGCGGGAGGGCGCGCGAGAGCGCCACCGCCGCCCACGGATAACGAGGCAATGCACAAAAAAGGAATCATGCGCCAGGCCGGGCCGCTGCTCGTGGCCCGGGGAGCGTCGACCGTCCTCGGATTCGGGCTGCCGCTCCTGCTCGTCCGCCTGCTCGATCAGTCCTCCTACGGCCTCTACAAGCAGTTCTGGCTGGTCGCCTCGAACGGTTATCTCATGCTGCAGATGGGGCTCACCGCGAGCCTCTACTATTTCCTGCCGCGCAGGGACGGGAAGGGCGCGGCCTGGCTCTCACAGGCGGTCCTCACGGTCAGCGTGTTCGGCGCTCTGGGGGGTGTCGCCGTCTATCTCTCCCGGTTCGCGCTCGCGCGGCACTTCTCCACGCCGGAGCTGGCGCAGTTCGGGCTCCCGATGGCGATCCTCACCTTCACGCTCACGGCCTCGACGCCGCTCGAGGCGGGACTCCTCGCCGGAGGCGAGATCAAGCTGTCGGCGGTGACGAACTTCGTCTCCGAGCTCCTGCGGGTAGTGGCGAGCATCGTCCCGCTCCTCCTCGGGTACGGCCTGCACGGGTTCTTCTGGGCCTATGTCATCCACGGAGGCTTGCGGTACGCGACCTGCCTCGCGCTCGTCGTGCGGCGCGGCGGTCCGCGGATCGACTGGAAGCTCTATGGTGCCCAGCTCGCCTATGCCTTGCCGTTCGGGTGCGCGATCCTGTTCGACACTCCCCAGCGCAACCTCCATCTGTGGGCCGTCGGCGGCACCGTCGGCGCGGCGGCATTCGCCATCTACTCGCAGGGCTGCTTCCAGATCCCGATCGTGAATCTGCTCTATCAACCGATCAGCGACGTGCTCCAGGTCCGGCTGAACGAGCCGGGCGGACGGGCCCACGGCGTCCATCTGTTCCACGACGCGAACCTGAGGCTCGCGGCCCTCCTCCTGCCTTTCACCGCGCTGATGATCTCTGCGGGGTCGCTTTTCATTCCAGGGCTCTTCACTCATCTGTACGACGCGAGCATTCCCATCTTCCGCGTGGCGGTGCTTTCGGCGCTGTTCGCGGCGCTGCCGCTCGAGGCGGTGCTCCGCGCGACCGGACTGACCCGCTACATGTTCAACGTGTTCTTCTGGCGGCTGCTCGTCACCGCGGCGTTCGTCTTCACCGGCCTGCATTTCTTCGGGATGATGGGGGCCATCTCCGGCCACGTCGTCGCCGAGGCGATGGTCCGGAGCGCCATGCTCGATCGCATCCGGCGCGAGCTCGGCGCGACCTGGAGCGAAATCCTCCCCTGGGGTGAATTGCGCAACCTCCTGGTTGCGTCCGTGATCTCTTGCGCGCCGGTCGTCGCCATCGCGCGCTACTCGCAATCGTCGGCGCGTCCGCTGTTCGCTCTTTTCGTGGCAGGCGCCGTCTACGGCATTGTCTACCTTTCGATCCTCGCCTTCCGCCCTGGCGCCGGGACGCCGATCGAGCGCCTCAAGCGCACGTTGCTCGGGGCTCACGACGAGCCGGCGACCGTGGCCGTTCCCGCGCCCGTTCCGGCCCGCGCGGCCTGAAGGGCTTGCGGCCGAGCGGGCCGTCACTAGCTTCCTCGCATGGAGGTTCCCGCAGGCCTCGCGGGTGCGCGCGGCGACTTCGCGCACTTCTGCCGCGTCCACCGCGCGGCTGGCTTGATTTCGCGTCTATTGCTGCCCTTGCGGCAGCCGGCGCTGCTGGCGCTGTGGACGTACCGGTACGGCCGCTGGGTGCATTACCAGGGGAAGCGAAGGCGCCTGCACGCCGTGCTCTACCGCGTGCTCTTCGAGCTCGTCCGTCACGCGACGGGGGTCCTCATCCCGCGCTGGACGGAGATCGCCGAGAACGTCTGGATCGAGTCGCACCACCCCGCAATCCTCTGCGGGCACCGCATCGGGCGTGACAGCTTCGTCTTCGGAGGCGTCACCCTCGGCGTGGCCGGCGCGAAGGAAGCGAGGGGCGTTCCTTCCGCGGGAGAGCGGGTCGTCTTCGGGCCCGGCACGCTGTGCGTCGGACCGGTCGAGGTGCCGAGCGGATCGGTCCTCGCTCCGAACGCGGTCGTGATCCGCAGCCTGCCCGCGAAGGGGAGAGCCGGCTGGATCGGCTCTCCGGTACAGGAGTACGCCGGCGCGCCGGAAGCGCTCGTTCCGGCCATTGGAGGATCGTCGTGAGCGAGATGGCCATTTCTGGGACGCTCGAACGCGAGGAACCGGAACCGTTCGCGGCGAGCTTTCGCGCCGATCTCTTCCGCCACTTCGTCTACGTCCCCGGGATCACGTTCGCGAAGAAAGCGGCGCTGTGCCTCCAGGTAGAAGGCATCTGGGCGTGCTTCGTCTATCGATTCGGCCGCGCCCTGAAGACCGGTGCGTTTCCGGGCATCGGGTGGATCGTTTATCGATTCCTGGAGATCGTCGTCCGCATCGCCAGCGGAATCCATCTCGACGTCGAGGCCCGGATCGGTCCCGGCTTCTACGTCGGGCATCACGGGTCGATCTTCGTCGGCCCCGGTGTGCGGATCGGCCCCAACTCCTCGATCGGGCAGATGTGCTACGTCGCCGCGGCGGCGATCGGTTCCGGTGCGCCCTCGATCGGCGAAAAATGCCATCTCGGTGCGGGGTGCAAGGTAATCGGCTCCGTGCGGATCGGCGACCGGGCTGCCATCGGAGCCGCCGCGGTGGTGCTGGAGGACGTCCCCGCCTCCGCGGTCGTGGTGGGAAACCCGGGCCGGATCGTGAGCTACAAAGGCACCGACGACATGATCTATCTCGGCGGCGGCCCGGTTCCGGTCACCGGGGAGCGAGCGCTCCGGTCGATGGTAGAGCGCATGTCATGACATGCGGTCTGGAGCGTTGAAGGCGGCCAGATCTTCTGGCCTGAGCCGCGGCACGCCGGCCTGCGCGACGGCGAGGGCTCCGCAAAAGCTCGCGAACCGCGCCGCCTCGATCGGGTCGCGCCCGCGCAGCAGCCCCACCGCGAATCCCGCCAGGAAGCAGTCCCCCGCGCCGGTCGGATCCACTTCGCTCGTCGTGAAAGCCGGCACCTGTACCTCGCGGCCTTCCCACAGGACGAGGCATCCGCGATCGCCGTCCGTCACGATCGCCCCGCAGCGCAGCGCGCCGGGGTCGAGCGCCTCGGTCTCCGACCGCGAGAGCTTGAGCCAGTCGAGCCGATCGATCTGCTGCCGCAGCGCGGGCTCCGGCGCGCGATGGAAGACGCGACCCCGCGCATCGAAGCCGCGGACGAATCCTTGCGCGTCGGCGATCAGGATCCCGGACAGCTCGCGCAGGCGTTCCAACGTTGCCGCCCCGATCTCACCGGCGATCGCGCACGCCATTCCCACTTGACAGCGCGCGTCGCCGAGGTCGTCGGGCTCGAGAGGCGGCGCGGCGGAGACGAGGGTGCCGGTGCGATCGGCTCCGCGATAATCCTCGATGAACACGGTCGTGCGCGCTCCCGCGACGACCCGCGGCGGTTTCGGAACCACGTACCGGAAGTCGTCTCCGACGAGGGCGGCGACCCGGAAATCCACTCTCGCCGCGAGGAGCACAGCGGACGCGTAAGCGGCCGCCCCGCCCAGCTCGGTACGCTCCGTTCCGTCCTTGTCGACGATCGTGTCGTGGCAGTAATGGCCCGCGAACAGGACCTCTAGCGGCATCGACGACGTTCTCGCGCCGACCCGGCGGGCGACGCAAGGAACTGTTCGAAACACGACCGGGAATCCCTGTGCGCGGCCTTGCGCCGGCCGGGACCGCTACCCAGGTTGCGAGCAGACGGGCCCTTGGGGTCGGCGTTCCACATTGGGACGCCGTGGGTAGAAGGTGGGAGGGGTCATGCGGGGCACGGTTCGCCGAGTCGCGTTCGCAGGCAGCATCGACATCGCGGTTTCCGAAGAGCTTCGAAACCACGGGTATCGGGTCGAGCCGATCGAATCGGATTCGATCGTGCACGTCGCGCGCCAGCTGATGCGCATCCATCCCACCCTGGTCCACGCCCGGCAGTCGCAACTCAAGGTGGCGGTGGTCGCGCATCTTTTGAACATTCCCTTCGTCGTCCAGGCCGGACGCGGCGACGTGAACGGGCTTACCGCCCGCGCGGCGCGGATGGCGGAGCGCACGCTTTGCGGCGGGGCCTCGATCCGGGAAGGGCTGCTCGCGCTCGGCGCGCCGGACTCGTCCACGGTCGTCGTCCGCGGTCTCCTCGGCAGCGACGACATCGGGGGGCCCGCGCACATCGCCCAGCTGGCGGAGCCGGGGACGCACTGGATCGTGAGCGCCTCGCCCTGCGACGGCGCCGATCGAGGTCACGCGGATCTAATCGTCGCGTTCGCGAGCCTCGCCCGGACGCGTCCGTCGTTGCGGCTGCTCCTCGCCGGCTCAGGTGTCGATTCGCGGGCTTTGTCGGATCAGATCGAGCAGGCGAACCTGCGTGGCCGCGCGTTCGTCCACCACACGACGATCGATCAGCTCTCCGGTCTTTTCGTCCGCGCCGCGGTGGTCGTGGCGCCGAGCCGGTCGGCCAACCAGCCCGACGCCGTCCCCGAGGCGCTGGCGCTCGGCGCGCCCGTGGTGGCGACCGCGGTCGGCATGCATTCGACGTGGATCCGCGAGGGCCGCACGGGCTGGCTCGTCCCACCCCGCGCTCCGGGAGCGCTCGCGGCGCGGCTTGCGCAGGTCCTCGACGATCCGCAGTTCGCGCATCTCGTCGGACAGGCCGCGATGAAGGACGCGCTCGAGCACCAGCGTCCGGCGAACGTCGCCCTGGCGCTGACCCGCGTCTGGGCGGGGATCGCGCGTCCGTCGCCGAGCCCGTTCGCCGGGATCTACCTGCCGCCCACGCCGCACCGCGCTGTCCACGCCTGAGCATTCTTTGCCTCAGTGACCAGCGCTGCACAGCTTCCTGACTCGACGGATCCGGGAAAATGGTGCCATCCGAGAACCTCATGAAGGTCCTGCTGGTCGGCGACTATCCGCCTCCCTACGGCGGCGTCTCCGTCCATGTCGAGGTGGTGCAGAAGGCCGTCCGCGCGCACGGCGGCGTCTGCGACGTCCTCGACGTCGGCAAGGGACAGCTTCCCGCCGACGGCGTCGTGCCCGCGACGGGCTACTTCGCCACCGCGGCGCATCTCGTCCGCTATGCGATGCGGGGGTTCCGCATCCACGTGCACACGAGCGGAGCGAATCCGAAGTCCTGGATGCTCGCCACCGCCTGTGCCGCCGCCGGGAAGCTCTCGGCACGGCCCCCCATCATCACCTTCCACTCGGGGCTCGGCCCCGAATGGCTCTCCGCCGATCCCGTCCGCGCGAAGATCGCCTGCGCCGTCACCAATTGCTTCGGCAACGTGATCGCGGTGAGCGACGAGATCCGCGCCACGCTGATTTCTTGCGGAGTTTCCCGCGAGCGCATCGAGGTGTTGCCCGCGTTCTCGCGCTCGTTCCTCGAGCCCGGCGCGCTGCCGCACGGACTGAGCGAGATTCGCGCGGAGGCGGCGCCGCTGTACTGCGCCATGCTCGCGCCGGGCGCGGTCTACGGACACGAGACGCTGCTCCGCGCCTTCGCGGCGGTCCATGCGCGCAATCCCCGCGCCCGGCTCGCCGTGTACGGTCCCGGGACGGAGCTCATCGGAGCGGACGCCAGAAGGGTTTGCGGAAGCGCCGCCTCGGCGGTCCACGCCTTCGGCGAGGTGCATCGGCCGTCGGCGCTCGCGCTCATCGCCAGCTGCGACGTTTTCGTCCGGCCCACGCTGGCGGACGGCGACTCGGTCTCGGTCCGCGAGGCCGTCGCGCTGGGACGCGCGGTGGTCGCCACCTCGGTGGGCACCAGGCCGCCGCAAGTCCGGCTCGTGCCTCCCGCAAACGCCGATGCGCTCGCCGCGGCCTTGCTGGAGGCGGCGGCGCCGCGTCCTTCGCTGCGCGTCGCGGAAGCTCCGGAAGACGGGGACTGCCTGCGGCGCCTCCTCACTCTGTACGGCGAACCAGAATCCGCTCCTGCGGCGACGCCGCGGCAGGAGTCCGAGAAGACTCTCGTGGAGACGCCCGCATGTGCGGCATCAGCGGCTTCCTGAACCGGGATCCATCGCGCCCCGCGGACGGCGAATTGCTCGCCCGCATGACGGACGTCATCGCGCACCGCGGACCGGACGGCAGCGGCGTCCACCTCGACGGCCCGGTCGCCCTCGGGCACCGGCGCCTCGCGATCATCGATCTCTCCTCGGCCGGCGCGCAGCCGATGACCAACGAGGACGGGACCATCTGGATCGTCTTCAACGGCGAGATCTACAACTTCCTCGATCTGCACCGGGAGCTGGAGGCCAAGGGGCACGTCTTCAAGAGCCGCTGCGACACCGAGGTGCTGGTCCACGGCTACGAGGAGTGGGGCGAGGAGCTGCCCGAGCGGCTCTGCGGCATGTTCGCCTTCGCCATCTGGGACTCGCGCAAGCGCAGGCTCTTCCTCGCCCGCGATCGCATGGGCAAGAAGCCGGTCTATTACCATCTCGGCAAGGACCGGCTGATCTTCGGTAGCGAGATCAAATCGCTCCTTTGCGATCCTTCCGTGCCGCGCGAGCTGGACGAGGAGGCGCTGGATCTCTACCTGAGCCTCCGCTACGTCCCGGCCGGGCTCACCGCGTTCACGCAGATCCACAAGCTTCCACCGGCCTCCTGCGCCACTTTCGACGGCAATCGCCTCACCGTCCGGCGGTACTGGAAGACCGTCTTCCCGCCGGAGCCAGACGACCGCCGCGGCGACGCCGACCTGGCGCAGGACTTCTGGGAGCGGCTGCGCCACGCGACGAAGATCCGGCTGATGAGCGACGTGCCTCTCGGCGTCTTCCTCTCCGGCGGCCTCGACTCGAGCGCCATCGCCGCTCACATGGTCGATCTGCGCCGCGAGAGCGGCGGGCCGCAAGTAAAGAGCTTCTCCGTCGGGTACCTCGCCGAGGACGGGTCTTCCGAGCTGGACCAGGCGCGCAGGGTGGCGCGCGCGCTGGGGACCGATCACGCCGAGGTGGTCGTCACCGCCCAGGACTTCCTCGATTTCCTGCCGAATCTAGTGTGGCACCTCGACGAGCCGGTCGCGGACGCGGCCTGCGTCCCGCTCTACTACCTCTCCAAGCGGACGCGCGAGGACGTCACCGTCGTCCTCTCCGGGGAAGGCGCGGACGAGGTCCTCGCCGGCTATCCCATCTACCGGACGATGCTCTACCTCGAGCGCGTGCGCGCGGCAGCCGCCACCGCGGTGGACAGGACGGCTCCGCTCGCGGCGCGCCTCATCAAGAACCCGAAGCTGCGCAAGTACCTGTACTGGGCGACCTTGCCCCTGGAAGAGCGGTATCGCGGCGTCTCCTGCGCCTTCGTCGACGAGGAGAAGTCGATCCTCAAGGCGAACGACGGAAGCCTCATTCCCCCCCGCCAGATCAGCGCGAAGCTCGTCGATCGCCTGGCAGTGCACTGGGCGGAAACCGAGGGCCTGCCGCCGCTCGAGCGGATGCTCGAGCTCGATCGGCGCGTCTGGCTTCCCGACGACCTCCTCGTCAAGGCCGACAAGATGACGATGGCGACGTCGGTGGAATTGCGCGTGCCGTTCCTCGACCACCAGCTCATCGAGTGGTGCGCCATGCTGCCCGAGCGCGCGAAGCTGCGCGGCGGGGTCGGTAAATGGCTCCTGCGCAGAGCGGCGTACGAGAGGCTTCCGCCAGAGTGCACCGCGAAGGGGAAGCGCGGATTCACCGTTCCCGTGTCGGGGTGGTTCAAGAAGCAGCTCCACCAGCCGCTTCGCGACGCGCTCCTCTCCGCCGATTCCTTCTGCCGCGCCCGCTTCGGCGAGAAACCGCTCACGCGGCTCCTCGAGGATCACCGCCTGGGCGTGAGCGACCGGAAGGAAGAGCTGTACGCGCTCTGGGTCTACGAGCTCTGGCTCCGCCAGCACAAGGTCGGCTACTCGGCGCGGCCAAAGGGCGCTTCTGCCGTCGAATTGCAAAACACTTCCAAAGCGAAAAGGAAAAATCCAATGGGTGCGCTGTACGGCCGGGACATCGTCTGCTTCTCGAACGACTGGGACGGAGATCCCCTCTCGAAGATGCACGCCATGAAGATCCTCGCCCGCGAGAACCGCGTGCTCTGGGTCAACAGCATCGGCAACCGCAAGCCGACCGCGTCGGCGAAGGACATGAAGCGCATCGGCAAGAAGCTCGCCGGCGCCTTGCAGGGAATCCGCCAGCGCCACCCGAACATCTGGGTGCTCTCGCCGCTCGCCATCCCCTTCTACGGATCGGAGATGGTGCGGGCCGCGAACGGAGCGCTCCTCCGCGCGCAGGTCAAGCACGCGATGGACAAGCTCGGCTTCAAGGACGTCATCAGCTGGAGCTTCCTCCCCTCGAGCGCGCCAGTCTCCGGGACCCTCGACGAGGAGCTGGTCGTCTACCACTGCGTCGACGAGTTCAGCGCCTTCAGCGACGCCCCCGCGCAGCAGATCCGCGAGCTCGAGCAGCGGCTCATGCGCAAGGCCGACGTGGTGATCTGCTCGTCGGAGAAGCTCCGCCTCGACAAGGCGAAGACGAATCCGAACTCCCATCTCGTCCAGCACGGCGTCGACATCGAGCATTTCGCCAAGGCTTACGATCCGCGCACCACCGTCCCCGACGAGGTGAAGCACCTTCCCGGGCCGGTCATCGGCTTCTGGGGCCTCATCGCGGACTGGGTGGATCTGCGGCTCATCCGCCACGTCGCCGACTCCTTCAGCGGCGGCTCGGTGGTGCTGCTCGGCACTTCCACGACCGACATGTCGCCGCTCGCCGGCGCCCGCAACATCCACTTCCTCGGGCGCAAGCCGTACGCCGACCTGCCCCGGTACGCGAAGTCGTTCGACGTCGCGCTCATGCCGTTCAAGGTCAACGAGCTGACCCTCGCCTCCAACCCGCTCAAGGTGCGCGAGTACCTCGCCGCGGGACTCCCCGTGGTGAGCACCGCCATCCCGGAGGTCGAGCGGCTCTCCGTCTGCCGCATCGGCAGCGATTTCGATTCCGTAGTGCGCGAGATCTCCGCGGCCATCTCGGCCGGTCCCGGACCGAGCGAGGTGCGCGCGGCGCAGGTGAGGAGCGAAGGATGGGAAGCTCGGGTCGAGGAGATGCAGGAGATCGTCGCGAGCGCGCTCGCGTCGCGCAAGAAGGCCGCCTGATGCCCGGTTCGCTCGACCTCGGATATCTCGCGTATCTCGCCACCAACGTGCCGCCCTGGGACATCGCCAGGGCGGTGGCGGTGCGCGCGCGCCGCGCGGTCCGGGCGGGCGTTCCCAAGGCGCTCACGCCTTTCTTCTTCGAGACGCCGCAGGCGCTCAGCGGCGAGATCCTCCGCAAGTCGATCGCCGGGCGACGGCCGAGCATCGTCGATCCCGCCGAGCGCGACGCGACAGCGCACCTGCTTCGCGAGCGGTACCCGGAGGCCTGCCGATTCATCCTGCGAGAGGCCGACGCGAGCCGGCGGGGAGAGGTGCCGGTCTTCGGCAAGTGGAAGGACTGCCGGAAATATTCGTTCGACGCCGACGCCGCCGACGCGGCGCCGATCGACTACGACGCCGACCCCATCGGCCACGAGATCCGGTACGACGTCTCGGTCCCCGGACCCCGCGTGAACCTCTTCCAGCCCGGCGCGGACGCCAAGGCGGCCTGGGAGGTGGGAAGGCTGCAGCAACTCTGGCGCTACGGGCAGGCGCGCTGGCTCGCGCAAACCGCCACCGAGCGGAGCGCCTGGGCGCGGGCCTGGATCGCGACGATCCGCCAGTTCCGCGCGGACTGCCCGGTCGGCATGGGAGTGCAGTGGTCGGTCGCGATGGAGGTTTCGTCGCGCGCCTTCCACGTCGCCCTGAGCTTCGCGTACGTGATGGACGATCCCGTCGTGGACGCGAAGGTCCTCGGCGAGGTGGCCGAGATGCTGGACGAGCACTGCGCCTACTCCCTCGAGCACCTCGAGGAGACGGCGGCGGTGCGCACGAACCATTACGCCGCCGATCTGGTCGGGCCGGTCGTGGTCGGGTCGCTCTTCCCCGAGCTTCCTCGCGCGCGCTACTGGCGCGAGCAGATCGGCCGCAGGCTGTGGACCGAGATCGAGCGCCAGAGCCGTCCGGACGGGACGCATTTCGAATCGTCGACCGGTTACCAGCGGCTCACCGCCGAGCTCTTCCTCGGCGCGGTGCTCGCCGCTCGCGCGGGTTCTGCGCCCGCGCCGCGCAGCGTCGAGCGATGCGTCTCGGGGCTCTTCCGGTCGCTCGGCGATCTGCTCAAGCCGAGCGGGAACATCCCGCAGATCGGCGATCTCGATTCCTGCCGCGGGCTGCCGCTCATGCCGCGCGCGGCGCTCGATTGCGGATATCTGCCGGCGCTCGGCGCGGCGGCGTTGCAAGATCCCGCGCTGAAGAGTCCCTCCGCGCGCTGCCCCGTCGAGGTGGCGTGGCTCTTCGGCGCCTCCGGCGTGCAGCGGTTCGAGGCGCTACCGGCGCACGGCCGGACCGGTAGCCATCTGCTCCCCGACGCGGGCGTTGCCGTCCTGCGCAGCGGCGACGGCCATCTGTGCCTGACGAGCGGGCCGAACGGGCAGGGCGGCTGCGGCGGCCACGCCCACAACGACAAGAACTCGATCGAGCTGTCGTGGGGCAACGTCGATCTGGTCCTCGATCGCGGCACGTACGTGTATGCCCGTGATCCTCGCGAGCGGGACGCGCGCCGCGGAACCGCGGCCCACAGCACCGTGCAGATCGACGGCGCGGAGCAGAACCGGATCATCCCGGGCCGCCTCTTCGCGCTGCCGGACACGGCCCGCGCCCGGATCCGCTTCCTCGGCCGCAGCGGCGGCTGGGAGATGGCGAGCGGCGAGCATGCCGGTTACCAGCGCCTGGCGAACGGAGTCGTCCACCGGCGCCTCGCGGCCCTCAGCGGCGAGCGGCGGATGGCAGTGGTGCAGGACGATTTGTTCGGCACCGGAAGACACGTAATCGAGCTCCGGTATCACGTGCCGCACACGGACGTGAACATCCGTGCGGTGACTGCCGGGGAGATGGACCGGCTCCAGAAGCTTCCGGAGCACGGCTTCGCCCCCGACGGATTCGACGCGATGCATGCGGTGGAAGTCGGCGTCGGCGGCGCGCCATTTGCGCTCTTCGCCTTTGCCACACCGGTTCCGTTCCAGGTCTCCGTGGATGATTCGGACGTTTCTCCTGGGTACGCCGAGCGCGCCCCGGCCCGGACCATCACGGTGCGGCTGTCGGGGAGGATGCCGGTGAAGGTCTGGACCGCGATCCTCGTGCTTGCGGGCGAGGGGATGCGTAGCTTGGAAGGCGCACAGGTTTGACGATGGCGCGCCCCGTGGCGGCGGGGCTGCGCTTGGGCGCGGTGGAACTGGGTTCCGGGCGGTTCCACCGCGCTCGTTTAACGCGCGACATTGTGCGAAGTTCCAGGGATGCGGGCGGTTCGCTGGACGGCGCTCCTGCTCTGCGGCGCCGGACTTTTGCGTGACGTCTCCGTGCACGTCTGGAAAGAGCATCCGCTGCGGGCTGCCAAGGAGCGGCGCCGCCCGGATACCCCGTATACGTGGATTCCCGGACTGCTCCCCGCGGCGGTCGACCGGGTCGCCTTCCTGACCGACGCAAGAGCGGGCTCCGACGAATACGCGAAACGCCTGTACGACGCCCGCTACGGGTTGTGTCCGCGCGTGCTCGACGAGGGACTCGCGACGAGGTTCGCGGTGGCCGAGGTCTCCAGGTCCGCCGACCTGGAAGCGTTCTCGCGGGCGAGCGGGTTCACGGTGGTAGACAGCCGCGGCACGGTCGCGCTGCTCGTCCGGCGATGATACTCGCTGCTTCCGCGCTGATGAGCGGCCTCGCTCTCGTCGCCGCCGTGTTTCCGGTCGCGGATTCGCGATGCGAGCGAGCATTCCGGATCGCGGCGGGCGCGGCGCTCGGGCTCGGCGCTTCGGGTGCGCTGTCGATGGCGCTGCGGCTTTGCAAATTACCCACGCAGGGGAAGGACATCGCTCTTGTCATCGCTTCCGCCATCGCGCTCGCCGCCGTCCGCGCCCGCGGATTGCGGCTCGGGACGACGGTCGAGCGGGGATCCGCCAATCGGATGCTCGCCGCGGCCACGGCTCTCGCAGCCGTGCTCGTCCTCCTGCTCTTCGTCGAGCACACCGTCCGGTATCCGGATGGCGGATGGGACGCGCGCGCCATCTGGAACCTCCGCGCTCGCGCCCTCCATCGCGCGCCGCTGCGGCTCGATCTGGTGCTCTCGCCCGAGATGCTGCAGTCGCACCCGGACTATCCGTTGCTCCTTCCAGCGCTCGTCGCGGATGCCTTCGCCGTCGCCGGCGAAGAGTCCTACGGCTCCGGAGCAATTGCGTTCGCGTTCAGCGCGCTCCTCGTCGCCGTCGCCGCGACCGGGGCGGGCACGCTCCGCGGCGCGGACGCGGGATTTGTGGCCGCTCTCATCGTGCTTGGGTTTCCGGCGCTCTTGCAGATGGGCTGGAGTCAATGCGCCGACGTCCCCCTCGCGACGTTCTTCGCCACTGCCTGTGCTCTCGCCCTCCTCTCACGCGGCCGCCCGGGAGCGCTTGCTCTCGCGGGGTTCGCCGCAGCGCTCTGTGCCTTGACGAAGAACGAAGGGCTGGTCTGGGCCGCGGCGCTCTGCGTCGCGATGTCGACGGCGATGGGAAAGCGAGCCTGCGCGTCGTTTCTTCTCGGCGCCGTGCCCGGTCTTCTCCTGCTAGCCACCTTCAAGTTTCGGTTCGCGCCGCCGAACAACATGGCGGCCGCGACGACGGTCGCCGGCCTCGCCAGCAGGATTACCGATCCTTGGCGTGCGGTCGCGGTGGTCCGCGGGCTCGTCGCGCAGCTCTGGAATTTCCCCATGTGGGGGCTCACCGGTCCCGCCCTCGCCGTCGCCGCCGCATGGCCGCCGCCGCGCGCCGTGTCCCCGGAAAAGGCTACGGCCGCGCGGGTCTTGCGGCGGACTCTCGCTCTCTGCAGCGCGTCGGTGTTCGTCATCTACCTCATCGCCCCTCACGAGGTCGAAACGCTCCTGCCTTCGTCCGCCGATCGGCTCCTCATGCAGCTCGCCGGGGTGGCGGTGCTGCTCGCCTGTTTGTTTACAGCTGGAGTCCGGCCTCTTGTTCCCTTGTGTCGGGCGCCGTCGCGCGGCACAACTGAGGGATGATTGCAGTCCTCCTCGCCGCATCCGTCGCCGCTCCGCCGTCCTTCACTCCGAACCTCGAGGATCCGCGGCAGCGCGTCCTCGCCGCGCTGGTGCAAGAGCTGCAGCGGTCGCAAGAGAGCCTGAAGCTGCGCGGCCACGAGGGGCCGTACTTCCTTTCCTTCGCGGTCCGCGGCGTGACGACGGAGGAGGTGG
>JBJMQD010000356.1:0-14276 GCA_045802855.1 Myxococcales bacterium
GAGGACGTGCTTTACGTCCGCGTCGGCGGAGAGCGGGCGCGGCTCACCCGGGACGCACAGCTCTCCCTCGCCGACTACCTCCACGAAGACCGGCACGGATTTTTGCTCGAGCTCGGCTCGCGCCGCTTCCGCATCGGCCACGATCGCGGCCCCGAGCCCGTGCGACCGCAGGCCTAATCCTCCCGTTCGTCGCGCGGATCGGCGTTTCCGGGCTGATAGAAGACCTCGTCGAGCAAGAGCCCGTGCGCAGGCGCCGTCGGGCCCGCGCGCGTCCGGTCGCGACTCTCGAGGAGCGCCGCCAGCGAGCGCGCGTCGCGCCGGCCGTGGCCGACTTCGACCAGCGTCCCGACGATGTTGCGCACCATGTGCTTGAGGAACGCGGTGGCCTCGACGATCAGCTCGATGCGGCGTCCGCTCTGGGCAATCTCCAGCCTGCCAATCTCCCGGACGGTGGTGCGTGCCGGGCAGTCCGCGGCTCGCAGCGCGGAGAAGTCGTGCACTCCGAGAAGCGGCTGCGCTGCAAGGTGCATCGCCTCGACGTCGAGCGGCCGGCGGATCTCCCACGCCCTGCCGCGAACCAAGGGCGAACGCGATGGCGACCGGAAGATCTCGTACACGTACCGTTTGCCGCGGGCCCACCGCCGCGCGTCGAATCCCGGCGGCGCCTCCTCGGCGCGGATGCAAGCCACTTCCTGCGGGAGGTGCGCGTTGAGCCCCGCGGTCCAGGCCGAAAGTGGCAGAGCGCGCGGTTGTTCGAGCGAGGCCACCTGCCCTCGCGCGTGCACGCCGGCATCGGTGCGGCCCGCGCCGGTCACCCGCACCGGCGAACCGCACAGCTTCTCGATCGCTTCCTGCAGAACGCCCTGCACGCTCGGCCCGTTCGGCTGGACCTGCCAGCCGACGAAGGGCGCGCCGTCGTACTCCAGCGTGAGCTTGAGCACGATCCCATGCTACGCCCGTCGCGGGCGGAGCCGGGTTCTACTACTTCGCCTCGTCCTCGGAGATCTTCTTCGAAGCGGACGCCGGACGCAAAGGGCGCGCCTCCTGCACCGCTGACGCCGCGAAGCGCGCGATGAGATCGTTCACGTTCGTGGTCTGCAGCGCCCCGCCCTTCCCTCCACTCGGGACGAAGAGGATCTGCTTGCCCTCGAGCGCTTCAGCGACGCGCAGCTTCACCATCGTGCGCCCGCCCGCTCCGCTCATCGCCGCGTTCTGCTTCTCGATGCCCTTCGCCCGGGCGCGCTTCTCGGCCAGGATCGCTTCCGCGTCGCGCTGCGCGCGAAAGAATTCGGCGTCGGTCTGCAGCTTCACCTGATCGAGCTGGCCCTTGGCCTTGGCGACCTGCTGCGAGACCTGCCCCTTTGCGGTCTCCAGGTTGCGCAGCGCCTCTTGCTGCGCCGCCTTGCCCTCGCTCACCATCCGCTCCGCGGTCTGCTCGGCGAGCTTCTTGTCGTGGATGACCTTCTCGTATTCGGGGTTGAAGCGGTGCTCGCCGAGAATCACGCGCTCGACGATGATGCCCTCCGGGTCGAGCACCGCGGCGAGGTGCTGGCGAGCCTCCTCCGCCTTCTCGAAGCGCTTGTCGGAGACGTAGAACTCCTCGCTGGTCATCGTGTTGAGCACGTCCCGCACGATGCTCCGGCAGGCGGGACGGACGAGGGCGTCCTTCACCTCGAGGTTCGTCCGGCCTACGTGGGCGAGGAGATAGGCGGCCTTGGCGGTATTGACCCTCCAGGCGACCGTCACGTCGACGGCGATGTCATTGCCGTCGTGGGTCTTGAACTCGAGATCGTCGCGGTTCCCCCGGTCCCCCCTGGATTTGTCCGCCACCATCTCCAGGTTCTGCAGCGCGACGTTGTAGACGTTCCAGTCCGTGATGAAGGCGGGGAACGTATAGGTCGCGCCGGGCGGATACGTCTGCGGCTGGATCCCGGGTTCGCCGAGCACGCCGAAGAAGGTGAGCTTGCGGGTGAGGACGCCGATCTCGGTCGAGTCGGTGGAGTGGAAGGTGCAGCCCGTGACGAGCAGCAAGACCGGAAGGAGGCGCCTCATGGCTTTGCTCCGACGTCGAATCGTTTCAAGAGCGCGCGCAGATCAAGGGGGTTCATCCCCGATTCGCCGTCCGTCGGCAGCACGATCACCCTCGTGTTCTTGAGCGCGTCGGCCATGCGCAGGCCGACCATGTTCTCGCTACCGACGCCGCGCAGCGCCTGGTTCTCCAATTCGGTTCCCTGCGCCTCGGCGAGCTTGACGAGGAGGTCGCCCTCGGCGGCGCGCTGGCGGCGGTAGAGGTCGGCCTGGGCGTCGAGCTTCTTCATCTCGCCGTCGCCGCGGGCAAGCTCGACCTGCACGGCGGCGGCGCCCTCCGCGACGATCTTGTTCTTCAGCGCGGCGGCGGTGGCGGCCTTTGCTTCCGCCTCGTTCTTGTAGACGGTCTGGTCCTGGATCTTCCGCTGCTCGATCGCCTGCTGGTAGCGCGCGTCGTAGATGTAGCGGCGCACGTAGACGTCGACGACCTCGATGCCCTTGTCCTTGAGCTCCGCCGCGAGCGCCACCTTGGCGTCGTGCGCCTTCTCCATCCGCTTGGTGCCTTTGTAGAAGTCCTCGGCATCGAGCTCGCCGAGGGCGCGGCGCAGGTCCTGCGCGGAGCGCGGAATGACCGCGCTGTCCTCGAACAGCCGCCCGAGGCCGATGGTCTGGATGACGCGGAGCGGATCGGCGATCCGGTAGAGCACCGTCGCGTCCACCCGCACGTTGTAGCCTTCGCTGGTCTGGATGTTGATGGCGGTGGTCTGGCGATGTCCCTCGACGTCCTCGCCGGCGGTCTCGCTGCGCGAGTTCGTCAGCTCGAGGACCTGGAGATTCGTCGGGAAGCGGTGCATCGTCTCGCCGACGCCGACGTAGTGCAGGCCGACGCCGTAGACGGTGGGCTCGATGCCCTTGCCGAACTTGCTCTGCTTCACGCCCGCTTCGCCGGGGCGCACGTACGTCGTGCAGGAGTTGTAGCCGACCAGCAGGATGACGAGGCTTGCGATGGAGAGCCATCCGAGCCGCGAGACCTTGCCGAGCTTGCCCCCGGTCGGAACCTTCACCCGGGGAATCGTAAACGCCATTCTGACCTCCAAAATTGACTAGCGGGTCCTTACGCGCGGAGCGGCTCGAGATTCCGCGTCCTCGCCAGAGACCCCGAGCGACTCGTGCACTTCGCTGAGCGGCCGATAGGCGTCGAGCGACTCACCCTCGCGGGCGAGGTCCGTGACGAGCGCGTCCAGCTTCTTCTCGTGCTTGCGGCGGTACCACCAGAGGTACGCGTCCGGCAGGAACGGCCCGAGGACGAAGAGCGCCCAGGGCAACCACTTCTCGTAGACGGGGATCCAGGGGATCCAGACCATCAGCGCGCCGAGGACGAGACCAGCGAGGGCGAAGGCGCCGCGGGCGACGAGATCGCCGCCGCGCCACAAGCCGTACTCCTCCGCCGCGGCCTCGTTCTCGCTCTTGGCGAGCTTCAGGTAGCGAGGAAGAAGAACGGTCTCGACGACGTCGCGGGCGCGCTTCCAGTGCTTCGGATCCTCGAACCCGAGCTCCCGCGACTGCTGCTCCATCCGCTCGAGAGCTTCCTCGGCCTCGCGGCGGAACAAGCCCAGCGCCTCGCCGTCGAACCGCCCGACGGCGGGCCTGCGCACCTCGAACAGCGAAACGAGGTGGCGGCCAATGGCGGCAAGGCCGTACTTCGAGGGAACCATGGTGGACTTTCTAACATGGCGAGGGGGGCCCTCCCGACGGGCGGCCGACGGACTGACCGCGCATTGCGCGCCGCGCTGTACTACCTTCGTCCCGGAGGCCCTACATGGAGTCGCGCAGGGGTCGGGTGCTGGTGGTCGACGACGAACCGATGGTGGGTTCTTCCATCCGCCGGCTGCTCGGGCGGGACCACGAAGTGGTGGTGGTACAGAGCGGGAAAGAGGCGGTGGCGAGAATCGCCGCGGGGGAACGGTACGACGTCGTGCTCTGCGACCTCCTCATGCCGGAGATGACAGGAATGGACGTCCATGCCGATCTCCACGCTCGCGACCCCGAGCTCGCCCGTCGGATGGTGTTCCTGAGCGGCGGCGCCGTCACGCAGCGGGCGCGCGACTTCTACGAGCAGGTGTCGAACCCGAAGCTCGAGAAGCCGTTCGACGTAGCCCGCCTGCGCGAGATCGTGCAGGGATTCGTGGAACGTCCTCGGTGAAGACGCCGTCTGATACTCTTCTCCCCAGGAACGCAGGGGGACAAAGTGGCGGACACGCCAGCACGAGGACGCGGCGCGGAGGCACCCGGAGCGAGTGCGGCGTCCGCGGCTCCGCCGATCGACGGCGTCCTCATCGCGCGGGTCCCTCCTGCCCGCCTCGAGCCGTTCCTTGCCCGGACCCCGCTCTTTCGAGGTTTCGAAGGGGAAAGCATCGCCCGGCTCGCGCCGCTCTTCCTCCCTCTCGAGATCCGCAGCGGAACCGCCCTGCTCCGCGCGGGAACGCGGGCCGACGGCATGGGGATCGTATTCTCCGGCGAGGTGGTGGTCCGCACGGGCGACGCGGAGGTCGAGCGCGTCGGGACTGGAGAATCGTTCGGCGAGGCGGCCATCCTCGCCGACGGCCCGAGCCCGTACACCGTCGTCGCCGAGGACGCTTGCAGGGTGCTCTGGATCGGGCGCGACGAGGCGCAGACCGTCTTCGGCACCCCGCCCGCGTCCGAGGCCGTCCTGCGCCGCCTATCGACGCAGCTTGCCCGCTTGTGCGCGGTCGAGCGCGCCGAATTGCCGCTCGCGGAAGTGGTGGTGACCGAGCCGCTGCGCACCGTCTCTTCCGACGCAAACAAACCCGCGCCGGCCGCTCCGCCGCCCGAGTCCGCCTTTCCCGCCGGCGCCGTTCCGTTCGTGGAGATCGCCGACTACGAGCCAGGGCCAGCCGTGCTCTCGATGGTCCCGGTGAAGATCATCCGGCAGCATCGCCTGTTGCCCTTGCGGCTCGCGGGCAAGAAGCTGACGGTGGGGCTCGTTTCTCCGCGCAATCAAGGCGCCGTGGCCGAGCTGAAGCGGGCGCTGCAGACCGTCGACCTGGAAGTGGTCGCGATCTCGGCGGACGACTTCTACCATGCGCTCGTGCAGCACAGGCTCGATCCCGCCTTCGCGCCGCAGAAGTCGAAGACGGGCGGCTACTCGGTGAACCCGGAGTCGCTCACCTTCGAGACGGCGGCCGACACGGAGCGCGAGCAGAATCCTCCGGCTCGCGCCATCGGCGACGAAGTGATCCGGTTCGTCAACAAGATCCTGGTAGCCGCGCTCGACCGGGAGGCGAGCGACATCCACATCGAGCCCGCTTCCAGCGGGCCCCGCATCCGCTTCCGCGTCAACGGAGTGCTCCAGGACTGGAACGAGCCCATTCCTCCGGCGGCGACCATCAAGACGATCACCGCGCGGATCAAGGTGCTCGCGGGCCTCGACATCACCGAGCGCCGCCTCCCGCAGGATGGGCGGATCGGCTTTTCCGCCGGGAAGCGGGACGTGGACCTCCGCGTCTCCACCCTGCCCGCGAACCGGGGCGAGAAGATCGCCATGCGTGTCCTCGAGGCCGGCGCGACCCGCAAGCTGCAGCAGATCTTCTACGAGGAGAAGACGCTCGCGGCCGTGCGCCGCGGGCTCGACAGGCCTTATGGCGGGATCATCGTGGGCGGTCCGACGGGGTCGGGAAAGACGTCGACGCTCTACGCGATGCTGAGCGAGCGCCGCTCGACGAGGCCCGACACGAACATCCTCACCGTCGAGGACCCGATCGAGTACCGCCTCTCCGGAATCACGCAGGTGCAGGTGAGCGCGGCGAGCGGGCTCACCTTCGCGAGGACGCTGCGGTCCCTCCTCCGGCAGGATCCGGACGTCATCGTGGTCGGGGAAACCCGCGACCAGGAGACCGCCGTGCTCGCCCTCGAAGCGGCGATGACGGGCCATCTGGTCCTCACCTCGATCCACGCCAATACCGCCGTGGCCGCGCTGCAGCGCCTCGAGAACCTGGGATGCTCGGAGGCGCTCATCTCGCAGTCGGTGGCGCTGATCCTCGTCCAGCGCCTGGTCCGGCGGCTCTGCCAGACCTGCAAGAGGCTCGAACCGCTTCCCGGCGCGCTTGCGGAAGCGCTGGTCGTGCGCAAGGTGATCGATCGCTCGCAGATGGGAACGCCGATGCCTGTCGCTTTCGGATGCGAGGCGTGCAACCATACCGGGCAGGCGGGCCGCGCGGTGGTCGTCGAATCGCTCAGCTTGACGGACGAGCTGCGCAACGCGATCGCCGCGGGACGGCCGCTCCCCGAAATCGAGACGATGGCGCTGCAGTCCGGGGCGCTCTTGCCGTTCGCGTCCTACGCCGCGGCGCTGCTGGAAAGGCAACTCGCCGGGGCAACCGAAGTTCTCGGCGCGCTCGCGGATTGACGATCGTCAACGTTGCACCTCAAACATTCGTCAAGCCGGAATGGCCTGCACGTAGACCGCGCGGCCGTCCGCTGGCAATCCGAGCGCGTCGTGGCAGTATGCGGCGATGTCCAGGGCCAGCGATCGGATCCTCGCGAGCAGGGACAGGGTGCTCGCGCTCTGGGAGGAGCGCGTCCGCAAGGAGATCCCGAATGCGGCGCGCGAAGACCACGCGATCATCGTGAACACCTTGCCGGCGGTCTTGCGACAGATCGCGGAAGCGCTCTCCACCCGCCATCCCAGGCAACTCGCGACGGAAGGTTCCACCGTCGCGGAGGAACACGGCGGCGAGCGCGTCCGCATGACGCACTTCAGCCTCGAAGACGTGATCCACGAGTACATGCTCCTGCGCGAGGTGCTCGTCGAAGTCCTCGAGGAAGAGGAGCCGCTGACCGAGGCGGAGCGCAAGGTGCTCCACTCCTCGATCGATCAGAACACCATGAAGGCCTGCACTGCTTACGTCCTCGTGCAGGCTGGCTTCCGCGAGCAGTTCGCGGCGGTGCTCGCCCACGACCTGCGCGGACCGCTCAGCGCCGCCAAGGCCGCCGCGAGCCTCGTCCTGCGCAAGCCTTCCGCCGAGGACGTCCCGCGCTGGGTTGCGCGCGTCATCGACAGCATCGACCGGGCCGATCGCATGATCCAGGACCTGCTCGACGCCATGCGCGCGCAGACGGGCGCCCAGCTCGACGTGCATCTCGAGGACAGCGACCTCGTGGTGATCGTCCGGGAGGCCGTCGATCATCTGCGGACCGTGTACGGGGATCGATTCGTCGTGGTCGTGGGCGAGCCCGTGCAAGGAAGATTCGGCGTCGATCCGATGCGGCGCGCGGTCGAGAACCTGGCCATCAACGCCGTGAAGTACGGTGCCGCCGGGCGGCCAATCACCATCACCGTGAACCAGGTCCAGGGTCGCGCCTTGATCCTGGTGCACAACGAAGGGCCACCCATCCCGGCTGAGCAGATGCCGACGCTCTTTCGCGCCTTCCAGCGCCTTTCCGCCGCGGAGAAGAGCGGCCACCGCGGGTGGGGTCTCGGGCTCGCCCAGGTGCGCGCGGTGGCCGAGGCGCACGGCGGCAGCATCGCCGTCGACAGCCTCGAGGGGCTCGGCACCACCTTCACCATCGACGTGCCGCTGCGGCCGCCCGAGCGCAAGGCCTGACCAGCGCGGTCAACGCTGCAAGACGTATTCCCGGAGGTGCTTCACCGCGAGCGTGCCGTGGGAGAGGAGCGCCTCGTCGAAGGCGCGCTGGTCGAACGGGCCCTTCTGCCGGACGTCGCGCTCGAGCCTCTCGATCTCGCTCCAGCCGAGGAAGTACTGGCAGAGCTGCGTCGAATCGAGCTTCGCGCGCAGGAGCTTCTTCTCCGCCTGGGCGCGTTCCTGGAAGCCGTCCTCGATCATGAAGCGGAGCGCCTCCTCGTCGGTCATGGAGCCGCCCTGCAACTCCGTGTCGAGCACGGCATTCGCGGCGACGATCATCCGGCCGCGCAGATCGAAGAATCGATACCGATCGTTTCGCGCCTCTCCGAGGCCGTCCTTGACGAGAAGTCCCTCCGCGTACACCGCCCACCCCTCGGCGAACGGGCCGCTCCAGAGCGTGGCGCGGAGCACGGACTGGTCGCGCCGTGCCCAGAACGCCTGCGTATGATGGCCGGGAATTGCCTCGTGCGCGGCAGTGAGGGCGATCTCGTAATCGTTGTTCGCGCGCAAGTAGCTCTCCACCTTGTCCTTGGGCCAGGTGGGGTCCACCGGATCGACGTAGTACGTGCCGTGGAACGGCGCGGCCCGGTCGAGCAGTCCGGGCGACAGGTACTCCGCGCCGGCGGCGCCGCGCTTGTATTCCGGCTCCGCCTCGACCGACAGCGTGCTCGCGGGCGGAAGCTCGACGATGTTCTTCGCCATCACCAGGGCGCGGAGGCGATCGATCTGCGCGGCGCTCGCCGTGACCAGCGCGTCGGGCGCTGGATGGTCCTTCGAGAGGGCGTCCTTCACCTTGGAGATGAGCGCCGCTTGCGCGGCCGGCGGCGCCCCCTCGGGAGGGATGGTCTCGCCCGCAAAGAGCTCCGCCGCGAGCTTGCGCGCGACCGCGTATAGCTCGCCCCGCGCGGCGGAGAAGTCCTCGCGCGCGAGCTTGACGAGCTGTTCCGGGGTGAGATCGGTCTGCAGGGCCAGAGGGAACTTCTTCCGGTACCGCTCGGCGCCGAGTCGCCAGTCGGCGCCGGTGCGGGCGGGGAGGATCCGCTCGAGGAACACCTGGTAGTTCCGCAGCGCGAACAGAGCGTCGTTGCGGCCCGCCTCCGCCTCGGGATCGCTCTTGGTGAAGGACACCAGCTCCTTTTCCAGATAGGCGATGCGCCCGAGGTTCTCCTTCACGGCCTGGTCGAGATGAACCTTGGAGACCTGGCTTTTCGAAAGGTAGCGCTCGCGGCTCTCGACTATCCGCGCCACTCCGCGCAGCTGGGCGGCGACCGCGGCGCGCCGTTGCGCTTCCGTGCCCCAGGTGCCGTGGACGGTGTCGGAGAGCCGGGCCGCGATGATCTCGCGCGGGTCGTAGTAGGTGAACTGATCGTCGAGGCGCGGGCTCCAGGTGAACTCCCGGATCTCGGTGAGCTCGAGGAGCTCGAGGCCGATGCCATCCGCCATGATGGCGGCGTCGACCTGGTCGTCGGGGGACATCTTCGACCGGTCGAGGCCCGCGAGCTCGTTCTTTTGCTCCGTCAGCTCCGCCACTCGCGACCCGACCGCCCTCGAGGACAGGTCCCAGTGCTCGTTCGCGAACCGGTGGTCGCCGAGATAGTCGGCGAGGTGGGGCTTGGCGCGGAACAGCCCAAAGAGGTACCGCTCCGCGAGCTTGGCGAGAGCGGCGGATCGCGGGGGTCCCGCGGCGGGACCCGGAGATTTCGGCGATTCCGCGGCGGAAGGGGCCTGCGCCGGGGGAGCCGCCGAGGGCCGCGACGAGGCGCACGCCACGAGGAGGACGAGGAACAGCGGCATGGCCGGACGTCGCATGCGGGTCACCTCCGGGGACGTGTGTGTACCCGATCGCGCCGCTCAGCGGCGGATCGACTTCGACAGGCTCGCGATCGCCGCTTCGGTTTCGGAGGCGAGCCGCGCGACCAGCTCGGCGGCGGGGAGGCGCCGCGCCATCCGCGTCCCCTGCCCTGCCCACAAAGAAAGAAACTCGGTGCGGCCCGCTTTCGCCGCCGCGGTCCGGAGCGGCCGGGTGAGCGCGTTCTGGAGCGGGAAGGGCAGGATCGCGCCGGGGTCCCGCTCCATCTCCTGCATGAACCGGTTGACGATGCCGCGGGCCTGCCTTCCCGAGAACGCCCTCGTCACGCGGGTGGAATCGTCCCGTGCGGCGAGGAGCGCCTGCTTGTAGCACTCGACCGCGCCGGACTCGTCGCAGGCGAGGAATGCGGTCCCCATCTGCACCGCGGAAGCGCCGAGAGCGAGCGCGGCGGCGATCCCGCGTCCGTCCATGATGCCGCCCGAGGCGATGACCGGGACCCGCACGGCGTCGCGGATCTGAGGGACGAGCGCGATGGTCCCCACCAGAGCGGTGTCGAAGTCGGAGGAGGGGAAGGTGCCACGGTGTCCTCCGGCCTCGCTTCCCTGCGCGACCACGAGGTCGACGCCCAGCTTCTCGAGCGCGATCGCCTCGTCGACCGTGGTCGCGGTACCGGCAAGGAGGAGCCCGCGGTCCTTCACCATCCGCGCCGCCTCGCCGGGAATCGTCCCGAGGGTGAAGCTGAAGACGCTCGCGCCGATCTCCAGGCAGGCCGCGACTTGCTCCATGAATGCGTCCATCGGGACAGATGGCGACACCGGTGCGGGGAGCCCCAGCTCCGCGAAGAACGGGGCCACCCGCTCGAGCGATCGCCGCGCGTCGGCGGCCCGCGGCGCGCCCTGCGGCGCGAAGAGGTTGATGCCGAACGGCCGCGAGGTGAGCGAGCGCACCGCCCGCCCGGTCTCGCCGATTTGCTGCGGATTCAAGTAGGCGGCTCCGACCGAGCCGAGCCCGCCGGCTTCGGAGACGGCCGCGACGAGCCGTGGAGTATCTCCCCCGCCGGCCATGGGTGCCTGCACGATGGGGTGGGTGAGCTTCAGACGGGCGGTGATTTCCGTTGCGATCGACATGCCGCGCTCCTCCTCTCGGGCCAGTGTGGCTCTACACGGTCGGATGGGGAAGCATGCGGGCGACGACCACATCGATGCAGAATCCTCACAATTAGAAATGCCGCTCGATGCGGATTGTCATTTTCGCAGAAGACGAGCAAAGACCGGCCCGACCAGACGTGTAGGACGTGGAAAAATACAGGCGCTTCTTCGCTAGTCTCCAACTCGGCGACCATTCCTTACCGATTTGACAATCGGTGGGGCCTCGCCGATTATCGACTCTTCAAAACACGCTCTGCGAAGGATTGATCGGCGCCTGCAACCCCCGGGCTGCGGGCGTCGAGCTCCAGACTTCGGAGAATGGACAACATGGACTTCAAACGCATCGCAATCAGCTTCGCCGCCGCAGTGATCCTCTCCACGCCCGCCTTCGCCTCGAAGAGCGGCACGGTCTCGAGCGGAGGCGGCGGCAGTGGAGGTGGCGGGGGGACCACCGCGGTGAACGTGCTCCCGACGACTCCCCCTGCGCCCGACGTGGTCCTGCGCGAGTCGTTCGGAATGGGCGATCAGTTCGGCGGCCGTCCCCAGGGTGACAAGGGCGACCTGCGTTCCCCGGTCAGCTCCCCCGGCCTGAGCGGCTACTGGCTCGAGTATCCCGGTAGCAAGAACTCGCCGTGGTCGGCCTCGCGGTGGATGTTCGCCAGCTGCTCGTTGAATCCGTACGAGACCCTCGCTTCGCCGCTCGAGAACGGGACGAGCGACGGATGCCTGTACTCGGAGTGGCGCGACGGCGTGCTCGCGTACGCGGACGCCTTGGTTCCCTTCCAGGCTCCTTCGGCGAAATACACGGTGTCGACGGAGATGTACCCGGGCATGCTCGACGGCGCATACGTCGGATTCGGTCTCACCACCTCGAGCTCGTTGACGGCGAACCTGCCCGCGTCGGGCGAGATCTGGATCCAGCTCTCGACGGCCGCTCCGTACGACGGCCTGCACGGACAGTACGCGGTGTTCAGCGGCAGCCAGGTGCTCGCCTCGGGCTACGTCGACTTCAACGGTTTCAACCCGGTGGCGATCACCGTCGACCCCTCCGCGCAGACGGTCACCGTCACGTACAACGGGACGGACCTCGGGACCTGGTCGGTTGCGGTGACCGCGCGCTTCATCGCCTTCGAGGGACAGGGCGTAGCGGACGACGTCGTCGTGCGCACCGTCCCGTAAACGATTACTCAGGGGTGGCTGGGCGGCGCGGGAGACGATCCCCGCGCCGTTTTTTTATTGCCGCGCAGACGCGCCCGGGCGAAGCAGTCCGGGTGGAAGTCTTCCTTTTCGTCCCGGGATTCTTCGGATTCGGCAGTTTCGGTCATCCGGACCGGCCGTTCATCGAGTACTTCGCCCGCGTCGAGGATGCGCTCCTTCGCGCCCACGTGCGCCCGGCGCGCTTCGTCGTCCACCAGCCGCCGCCGGCCGGGTCCCTCGCGGGTCGGGCCCGATCGCTCTACGACAAGGCCGCGGAGGTACTCCGCTCGGGCGCGACCAGATTGCACCTCGTCGGGCACTCGACGGGCGGCCTCGATGCCCGGCTCCTCGCGAACTCCGCCTACGCCGACTTGCCCGAGCGGACGGACTTGATCGCCCGGGTCGGGTCGCTGATCACGGTTTCCGCGCCGTTCCACGGCACGCCCCTGGCCAATCGGGGGGGCGGCGCGGCGTGGGTCGCGGCGCCTGCGCTTTGGTTCGGCAGCATTCTCGCGAGCCGGCGCCGCCTCCGGCTGGCCGGACAGGTCGCCGGGCTCGTGAACCTCGCCAAGCGCGCTACCTTCCAGTCTCCGTCCGCGACCGACCAGGTGATCGCGCAGCTCGCGGACGTCGACGAGGACACCGCGGATCAGATCCGCCGCTTCCTCGGCGACGTGGCCCGGGATCACCGCCTCATCGACGACCTGACTCCCGGGACGATGGCCGCGCTCAACCGCAAGCTCGCGGGAGCGGACGCCGTCCGGCCGCGCAGCTTCGTCTCCGTCGCTCCCCGCGCGAGCCTGTCGCCGCGCGCCTTCCTTTCCACTCCCCTGCAGAGGCTCCTCTACGACGTCATGTCGCGGCTGACGGCAGGGCCGCCGGTGGAAGGCTCGCGGATTCCGATCGGCCCGTGGATCGGGCACGGCCACATGCCGCTTCTACCGGCCTCGAACGACGGCGTCGTGCCCGCGTGGTCGCAGACCCTCGACGGTCAGGCCGCCGGCCTCGTGCTCGGCGACCATCTCGACGTCATCGGCCACTCGAAGGCCGCGGGAGCGACGTTCTTGCGGTCCGGGTCCAACTTCGACGAGGCCCGTTTCCGGGCCTTGTGGAGCGCGGTCGCCCGCGCGGTCGGATAGACCGTCTTGCAATTTGCGAGGGTGTGTTTCGTCATCCCTCCGTGAACCTCGAAATCGAGAACCTTTCCAAGCGGTATCCGAACGGCGTCCAGGCGTTGAAGGACGTGAACCTCGTCGTCCGGCCCGGGATGTTCGGCCTGCTCGGCCCGAACGGAGCGGGAAAATCCACCTTGATGCGCACGCTTGCCACGCTCCAGGAGGCCGACTCGGGATCGGTCCGGCTGGGCGCGATCGACGTCCTCCGCCAGGCGGACGAGGTGCGCCGTGTCCTCGGATATCTACCGCAGGAATTCGGCCTCTACCCCAAGGTCACGGCGGCGGCGCTGCTCGACCACCTCGCTCGCCTGAAGGGGTTCCACGACGGCAAGCTCCGGCAGGCGACGGTCGAGGCGCTCTTGCGCAAGACCAACCTCTGGGACGTGCGCAAGCGCGCCCTCGGGGCGTTCTCGGGCGGCATGAAGCAGCGCTTCGGGATCGCCCAGGCCCTCCTCGGGAACCCGAAGCTCATCATCGTGGACGAGCCGACCGCCGGGCTCGATCCGGAGGAGCGGGTCCGCTTCCACAACCTGCTCGCGGAGATCAGCGAGAGCGTGATCGTCATCCTCTCCACCCACATCGTCGGCGACGTCGCGGACCTCTGCGACCAAATGGCGATCCTGCTGAAGGGCGAGGTGCGCCTCGCGGCGGAGCCGATGAGGGCCATCGCCGGGTTGAATGGGCGGATCTGGGAGAAGACGGTCGCCCGGGAGGAACTTGCGGCGCTGTCGGCGGCGCACCCGGTGGTCTCCACCCGGCTCGTGGGTGGAAGGACGCGGTTGCGCGTGCTCGCCGACGGCGCGCCCGCCGCCGGTTTCGCGCCCGCCTCGCCCGACCTCGAGGACGTCTATTTCGGGGTACTGCGCGGCCTCGCGCTCGATCGGAAGGCGGCGTAGCGGTGACCTTTGCGATTGCCGTGTTCGAGGTGCGAAGGCGCCTGCGAATGCTCTCGACGTACGTCTACTTCGGGGTCTTCTTCGCGCTGGCGGTCTTCTTCCAGCTCGCGGCGGGGGGCGCGATTCCCTGGGCGAACATCGACTTCGGGGCGGGGGCGAAGGTCCTCGTCAACGGCCCCTGGGCGCTGGCCATGAACATGGTGTTCATGGGCAACTTCGGCGTCGTCATCACCGCCGCGATCGCGGGAGCCGCGACCTACCAGGACGTGGAGAGCGATACCACGGCGTTCTTCTTCACCGCGCCCATCTCTCGCATGAACTATCTCGCGGGAAGATTCCTGGGAGCGTTCGCGGTGATC
>JBJMQD010000411.1:0-6012 GCA_045802855.1 Myxococcales bacterium
GTGCTCGCGACCGGCAAGTATGCCGAGGACGTGCTTCAGTGAGAAAGCCGCGCTCGTGGCCGATCGCGTTCAGGTGCTGGTGAGGTGCTCGCGCCCGTCCTCGTTGACGGAATCGCGCCCGTGCTAGCGCGAGTGCACGACACCGAGCCCGTGCACCGCTCCGCCACATGCGCTAGCACGACGCCGATAACCAGGACGGGCGCCAGCACGATTCACGAGCGCCACCACCAGCACTGGCACGGCCGTTGTAGTTTTTTTAGACCGCGGCCCTGAGCAGTGCGGCTTCGGGCAGGGGCACTTCCAGCGATCCGTGCTCGGCGCAGCACCAGTTCGGGTGCCGCCCCTCGAGCGCCACAGCCCACGCGCCCGCGACCACGCTGACGAGCTGCTGGACGGCGGACTGCGAGACGACGTCGGGGATGAACTGCAGTCCCATCTCCGCGCGATCCGACCAGGCGACCCGCGCCTCGCCGAGATCGTGGAAGAACGTCGGATCGTCGGGTGAAGGAAGACGCAGGCGCACGGGCTCCCCGCGCATCAGCCCGCCGATCCCGCCTACGCGGGCCCCACCGGCGGAGATGTCGAGCAGCCGTCCCTGCGAAAGCGTACCGCCGCGAACGAGGTCCGCGGAGAGATCCGTCCCCATCCGGCGGTGCTTGCGCTCATGGCGGATGATGCTGAGCTCGCGCAGCGGGCGCGCGTCCATCAGCTCGATCCAGGCGCCGCACTTGCGCACGTTCGAGAGCGCGACCCCGTGGAGCAGGCGCGCCGGCTCGCTCCCGTGGAACGTCCATTCCATCTGCAGGGGGGAGCCGGGAACGAGCTCGAGCTCCTTGTGACGGAAGAAGAAGAGGACGCGGTTCTCGACGGAGACGACGTGGGCGCGCGCCTGCGAGAGGTCGTCGAATCGGTAGCGGAGCGGGATGTTGCGGAACGGATCCATCTGGTCCTACGTACTCCAACAGAAAGTACAGGGTCGAAGCTAGGAGCCGGCGTATGGCGGAATCCGACTTCGATCCCACGCAGTTCCCGGTCTCCGACACCGTACCGCCAAAACGCACAATTCCACCCATACGAAAACGACCGAAGCCCCGCCGAAATCGGCCCCGGTGACGTTCCGTAGGCAATCCTGAAACCAGTTGCCCAGCAATGTCACCTCCTCCCGTGTCGGCCGCATTCGCGGATCGCGCTCTCGCTCCGGAACCCCCCTTGGAGCGGGAGGTGGTCGAGCGTGCGCGCGCCGGGGAGCCGGAGGCCTTTCGCGTGATTTTCGAGCGCCATGCACCCGCCGTGAGGCGTTTCCTCGGCGACCTCTTCCGCGACGCTCCGGCGGCGGACGAGGCCACCCAGGAGACCTTCGTGCGGGCCCACGCGAAGCTGCGCTCGCTCGAGGAAGGCGACCGCCTGTCCGCCTGGCTGCTCGGGATCGCGCGCCGCGTCTTCCTGGAGCAGCTTCGCAGGCGCAAGCGCGATCCCGATCCGCTCCCGTCCTCGGGTGACGAGCTGCGAGAGGTGGACAGCGCTCCCACCCCCGAGGCGGCGCTCCTGTCGGGCGAGGCCGATCGCGTCCTCGACGGCGCGCTCGTGACTCTTTCCGACGAGAGGCGCGCGGCGCTGCTCCTCCGCATCGATCACGGCCTCGGCTACGGCGAGATCGCCGAGGCGATGGGCTGGACGTTGCAGAAGGTGAAGAACGAGATCCATCGTGCCCGGCTCCACCTGCGGGCAGAGCTCGCCACGTACCTCGAGGGTGTCCGGTGAGCGACCACGTCACGTTCGAGGAGCTCGACGCGCTCTCCTCGGGGGAGCTCCCGCCCGAGCTGGCGAGCCAGGTCGAGGATCACGCCCGGCGCTGCCCGTCCTGCGGCCGCGAGCTTGCGTGGCTTCGCGCCGAACGTTCTCTGGTCGAGCGGCGCGCGGCCAAGGTGCCCGTGCTCGATCCGTCGATCTGGGCCAAGGTGCAAACGCGCGCCTACGCACCGATCGGGGCTGCGCTCGTTGGCCCGCTGCGACGCGCTCGAAGGACGCTGGTGGGCGCGGTGCTCGCGATGTCCGCGGCCGCCGCGCTCGCCGTCATCGTGCGCCCGGCGCGCCCGCCGATTCCGGGCCTCGCCGCGCCCGATGCCGCGCTTCTCGATGAAACGGCGGAAATGCCGCCTCCGCCCGCCGCGGCCGCGCTCGATCGCGCCGAAGGCGACTACCGCAGCGCCCTGACGGTGCTGGAGGCCGAGTACACGCGAAATCGCGCAAGGCTCGATCCCCGCACCCAGGAGCGCTGGGACCGGGCCGTCTCGCGCGCCCGGGTCCAGCTCGCCGACGCGAGCGCCGCGGCAGCACCGGACGTCAACGCGCGCCTGCGCGTCCTTTCGGGCTACGCCGCCGTGGTCCGGTCGCTGCGCGGCGCCATCGAGGAATCCGAGGAGGCAACACGATGATCGCAGTACCCATCCTGCTTTCCACCTTGCTCGCCCAGGCTGCGCCGCCGGCGATCGATCTGTCCGGCCTGCGCGCGGGCCTGCGAGCCATGCGCGAGGACCTGTCGCGGATGCAGCTCGACGACGAAGCCGGCGACCAATCGTGGTCCTTCGCGTTCGCGAATCCCCAGGACGACGACGAGGACGACGACGACGGCGACCAGGAGGTGCGCGACCGGGCGCGCGAGGAGCGCGAGCGGCAGAGGGAGCGCGTCCGCGAGGAGCGCGAGCGTGCCCGCGAGCAGGCGCAAGAGGCGCGCGAGCGCGCCCAGGAGCAGGCGGAGCGGGCGCGGGAACGGGCGCAGCAGCAGGCGGAGCGGGCCCGGGAACGCGCGCAGGAGAAGGCGGAGAAGTTCCGGGAGAAGCAGGACAAGTTCCGGGAGAAGCAGGACAAGTTCCGCGAAGACGACGAGCGCTTCCGGTTCCGCTTCAACTGGAGTCCCTTCACCGGCGCGGACGACGACGAAGAGGAGGACGACGCAGACCTTCCTTCCACGCGCGCCAAGGCGAAGAACGGCGTCGCCACCTTGCCGGCGAAAGGTCCGGTCACCGTCCGGGTGCGTGCCCAGTCCGGCGAGGTCGAGGTGGTCGGCTCGGACCGACTACAAGTTACGGCGGTGCTGAGCGAGGTCCCTTCACGCGACGAGATCCAGCTCACGCAGTCCGGAGATCGCATCGACGTCCAGGTCGGATCGCGCAAGGCGCTGCGGCGCGGGAAGCTCCGCGTCGAGGCCCCCAAGGGCAGCAGCGTCATCTTCGAGTCCACCTCGGCAGACCTCGACGTGAAGGGGATCGGGGGCGACGTTCGCGTCCAGACCATGTCCGGCGACATCAAGGTCTCCGGCGTGCGGAAGGCGAACGTGGAGACGATCTCGGGCGACGTGAGCGTGGACGCGAACGGCCCGATCCGCTTGCACACCGTATCAGGCAACGCGGTCGCCTCGACCACCGATCCGGGCGTGCGGCTCGATTTCGAATCGGCCTCCGGGAACCTCGATTGGAGCGGCGCGTGCGCCAAAGGCTGCCGGGTGAGCACGGAGACCGTCTCCGGGCAGATCGCGATGGCGGTCGACCCGCGCAGCTCGTTCGAGCTGTCCTATTCGTCGCACAGCGGCGACTTCAAGGACGACCTCAACCTGAACGTGAAGCGCTCGCAGAAGAAGAAGCACGGCGGCATGGGCGGCTGGGTCGAGGCGGTCTATGGAAAGGGAGAAGGCGTCATCGAATGCGACGCGTTCTCCGGCGATTTGCAAATTCGCAAAAAGTAGCGCGGGCCGCGGATTGGAGGCGCAGGGCGGCGGATCCGGCCGCCGCCCCGCCCCCTCAACGCCTGAGCAGCGCGTCGATCTGTCCCGCGAACTGCGCCCGCGTGAATGGCTTCGTCAGATAGGCGGAGGCCCCGACCTCCTCCGCGGCGGCGCGGTCCTCGGGAAACGCGCGCGCGCTCATGATGAGCACCGGCACGTCGCGCAAGAGCGGAGCGCGGCGGATGTACTCGCAGAGGTCGTAGCCGGAAAGCTCCGGCAGCATCAGGTCGAGACAGATGACGTCGGGGACCTTGCCGTCGAGCTCGCGGAGCGCGGTGCGTCCGTCCGGCGCCTCGATCGCAAAGATGCCCATCGCCTTGAGGTAGGTCGCGACCATCCTGCGCAGGGCGGGATCGTCCTCGACGACGAGTGCGCAAACCACGCTTTTCATGTCCCCCCCGGGACGCCGCGAGCGAGTGGTGCTATTCCACGACGACGACGTCTCCGCTCTTCACGCGGAACGAGCTGGCCCGATCGTCGAGCCGCGAGAGCGATTCGAAGCTGAACCGGATGCGGGTCGGAGCCGGGTCGCGGCGCAGGACGAAGATCCGATCCTTGTGCGCCAGCTCGGTGAGGCCCCCCGCGCTCGCGAGCAGCTGCAGGACGCCCGTTCCGGGCTCCACCTGGTAACCACCTTGCCGCGCGACCTCGCCCAGGACGGAGACGCTGACGGGACGCGTCTCCTCGAGCGATACGGTCACCACCGGAACCTTGATGAACTCCTTGAGCTTGACCTGCAGCTCCTTGGCGAAGGAGTTCGGCGAGTGGCCGGCGGCCGTCACGTCGTTGAGGAACGGCAACGAGATCTTCCCGTCGTTGCGGACCTTGGCGCGCGCCGACATGCCTTCCTGGTTGAAGACGCGGATCTGCAGCACGTCTGCGGGTTTGATGACGTACTCGTTCTCGACCGGCGGCGGCTGCTCGGGGTAATCGTTGACCCAGGTGTACTGCCCGAGGCTGGCGCAGCCGCAAACGAGAGAGGCGGCGATGGCAATCGAGAGGCGCATTGGTACTGAAATTCTACAGAAGGGCAGGGCCGCGAGGCAATCTCGATGGAGTCTCCGCTGAAGACTGTCACGGTCGTAATACCTACCTACCAGCGCAAGGACCGTCTCGCCCGCGTCCTTACAGGACTTGCACATCAAACCGTTGCAAACTTCGACGCCGTCGTCGTTGACGACGGCTCTACCGACGGCACCGCGGAATATCTGCGCGAAGCGCGGTTCCCCTTCGAGGTGCGCGCCATCCGACAGCTGAACGCCGGACCAGGCGCGGCCCGCAACGCCGGCGTCGCCGCCGCTCGAGGCGAGATCGTCCTCTTCCTCGACGACGACGTGCTGCCCTCTCCCGATCTCGTCGCCGAGCACCTCCGGGCGCAGTCGGCGAAGCCTCGCTGCGCCGTGATGGGGCCGCTCGGGTCGTTGCCGCGCTATCCGCAGCCCTGGGTCGCCTGGGAGCAGGCGATGCTCGAGGACCAGTACGCCGCCATGACGCGCGGCGACTGGGAGCCGACCTTCCGGCAGTTCTGGACTGGCAACGCTTCCGTCGCCCGCGAAGAGATTCTTGCCGCGGGTGGATTCGATCCGGCCTTCCGCCGGGCCGAGGACGTGGAGCTTGCCGCCCGCCTCGCCCGGCGCGGCGTCGGGTTCCGCTTCCATCCCGCGGCGCGGACCCTGCACGCGGCGGAGCGCACGCTCGATTCCTGGTGCGCGATGCACCTTGCCTATGGCCGCCTCGAGCGGCGCATCTTCGCGCATCTCGGCGAGGCCCACGCCGACTCGACGCTCCGGGAGAACTGGGCGCGGCTCCATCCCGCGACGCGATCGCTCGTGCGCGCCTGCCTTCGCTCCGGGGCCTTTCGCAAGGCCTCGGTCGCGGGGCTGCGCGCCATCCTGCAAGCGTCGCGCGTCGCGCCGGCGAGTGCCGTGGCACGACGCGCTTGCAGCGCACTTGCGAACATTTTGTACTGGTCCGGCGCTCGAGAGGCGATGGGCGCGCAGGGCTTTCGCGAGATGCTCGGCCGCGCCGCCGCAGCTACGTGAACGTGCACGCGAACGTGAACGGCTCTGCAAAACGGCCGTTCACGTTCAGGTTCACGTCTACCTTCAGCTCTTCCAGCGCAGATCGGGCGCGAGCCGCCCGGCCTCGAGCAGCTTCCGTAGCTGTCCGATCCGCCGGTACCGCCATCCCTCGATGTCTTCCAGGCCGATGCGCGCCTCGCGGAAGGCCTG
>JBJMQD010000435.1:0-41296 GCA_045802855.1 Myxococcales bacterium
GGTCAGCTCGAACATCTCGGGCGACCTGCTCTCCCTGAACGTCAAGGAGGGCCAGCAGGTGAAGAAGGGTCAAGTGCTGGGACAGATCGACAGGCGCCTTCAGGAGGCGCAGGTGGCGCAGTTCCGCGCCGGCGTCGCGAATGCGAGAGCGTCGATCGACCAGATCACCGCCAGCATCGCCCAGGACCGCAACGATCTCCGCCGTATGGACACGCTGGTCAAGCAGCGCCTCGCGAGCGAGGCCGATCTCGACAAGGCGCAGACGCTCGTCAAGGTGGACGAGGGGCGCCTCGCCGCCCAGAAGGAGCTGGTCGCGCAGAACAAAGGCCAGCTGGAGACAGCGCTCTACAACCTGTCGCGCGCGACCCTCACCGCGCCCATCGACGGCACCATCCTCGAGATCCAGCACAAGGTCGGCGAGCGCATCCGCGGCTCCGACCTGTCCGAGGACGTGGTGATGCTGATGGGCGGCCTCTCCGAGATGGAGGTCAAGGCCGAGGTGGGCGAGCACGAGGTGGTCGGCATCCACGAGGGCGACGACGCGACCATCGAGATCGACGCCATCCCGGACAAGCAGTTCAAGGGATACGTCTCCGGCCTGGTGAAGAACGCGCAGATCAAGAACCCGGGCACGGACGCCGAGGTGACGACCTTCTTCGTGCGCATCGCCTTCAACGAGGCGCCGGAGAACGGGCTGCCCGGAATGTCCTCCGCCGTGTCCATCGCCACCGCGACGCACGACAAGGTCGTCACCGTGCCCATCCAGGCGGTGACGAGCCGCGAGGCGAAGAAGAAGGAGCAGAAGCTCGCGCCGCGCGAGGGCCAGATGATCGCGGGCGACAAGGCGGCCCCCGCTCCCGCGGGCACGAACGGAGACCAGCCGCCCGCGGCTGCCGCATCGGGAAAGCCGAAGCCGGTCAAGGTCGTCTTCGTCGTGAAGGACGGCAAGGCCGAGATGCGCGAGGTGCACACCGGCATCGCGAGCCGCACCGACATCGAGATCCTGGACGGGATCAACGAGGGCGAGCAGGTGGTCGACGGTCCGTACCGGACCCTCGCCCGCGAGCTGCAGGATGGCGCCGCGGTGAAGGTCCAGCAGCCCAAGGCGGGTCCCGGGGCCGAAAAGGGCCCTCAGGGCGGCCGTAGCTAGGCGCCGCGCTTACGGCCGGCCCCAAGAGGATTCCATGGCGCTCATCGAGCTACAGCACATCGAGAAGACGTACGACCTGGGACTCTCCAAGGTTCTCGCCCTGCGCGACGTCCACGTGTCCCTTGACAAGGGCGAGTTCGTCGCCATCGTCGGTCAGTCGGGCTCCGGGAAGTCGACGCTCATGAACATCGTCGGCTGCCTCGACGTCCCGACGCGAGGCAGGTACCTGCTCGCCGGCCGCGACGTCGGAGACCTGACCGACGACGAGCTGGCGGACGTGCGAAACCTGGAGATCGGCTTCGTCTTCCAGAGCTTCCAGCTCCTCCCCCGCGCGAGCGCGCTGGAGAACGTGGAGCTCCCGCTCATCTACCGGGGCCTCTCCAAGAAGGAGAGGCGCGAGGCCGCGGAGCACGCTCTCGAGATGGTGCAGCTCAAGGACCGCATGAAGCACAAGCCCGCCGAGCTCTCCGGCGGCCAGCGCCAGCGTGTGGCCATCGCCCGCGCGCTGGTCACGCAACCCTCGCTCCTCCTCGCCGACGAGCCGACCGGGAACCTGGACAGCAAGACCGGCGAGGAGATCGTGCACCTCTTCCTCGATCTGCACGAGAAGGGCAACACCATCATCCTCGTCACGCACGAGCCGAAGCTCGCCGCCCGCTGCCCGCGAGCGGTGCGCCTCGTCGACGGCCTCGTCGTCGCGGACGGACCGGGCCGTGAAGTCGCGTACGCCAACGCCGAAGCCCTCGGCGCCGAGGCGCTGGCCGCGTTCCAGGCCGCCCAGAAGGCGGTGGAGGGACGTCCATGAGCGAAGCAGCGCTCAGCCTTTCCCGGAAGGCTACCGCGCGCGAGATCGGGTTCTTCCGCGCCTTCTTCCGCTTCTTCAGCGAGCTGCGTGACGCCGTGGTGCAGGCGCTGCGCAGCCTGCTCATGCACAGGCTTCGCGCATCGCTCACGATCCTGGGCATCTCCATCGGCATCGCCACCGTCATCGCGGTCTCGTCCGCGGCGATGGGCCTCGACGAGGCCTTCAGCCGCCAGCTCGCCTCGCTGGGCCCGAACACGCTGTACGTGAGCCCGCGTCCGTGGATCGTCGACGGCAACAACTGGTGGAAGTACCGCAACCGGCCCGCGGTCGGGCAGGGCGACTGGCACGCCATCGAGCGTTTCGCGACGCTCCCGCTGGCGGTCGCGCCCATCGCGGGTACCCAGGGCGTCATCGGCCAGGGCGGCAAGGATCTCAAGAACGTCTTCATCCGCGGGACCACCGAGAGCTTCCTCGAGACCGGAAGCTGGCAGCTCAAGCGCGGCCGGTTCATCAGCAATATCGATCACGAGGTCGGTACCGACGCCTGCGTCGTCGGCGCGGACGTCGAGGACGCCTTCTTCCCGAATCAGGATCCGGTAGGGCAGCAGCTTCGCGTCGGTCCCATCGGGCGCTGCACGGTGGTCGGAACGCTCGTCCGGAAGGGAAACTCCTTCGGTCAGTCGCAGGACATGCTGGTCGTGCTCCCGCTCTCGGCGTTCTTGCGTACCTTCGGGCAGAAGCGCGGCGTGACCATCGCCGTCGTCGCTCCCACCGGAAAGGTCACCGAGACGGAGGACGAGATCGTGGCGGTCGTCCGCAACTACCGCCGGCTCGCCCCCGACAAGGACGACAACTTCGCCGTCAATCGCCAGGACCGGATGCTGAACATGTTCGGCGACATGACGCGCAACATGAAGCTCGTCGTCTACGTCATCGGCCTCATCACCGCGCTCGTCGGCGGCATCGGGGTGATGAACATCCTGCTCGTCTCCGTGAAGGAGCGGACGCGGGAGATCGGCATCCGCCGCGCGCTCGGCGCCCGGAAGCTGACCATCCTCCTCCAGTTCCTCTGCGAGGCGGTGGTGGTGAGCTGCGTCGGCGGCTTCCTCGGCACCGCCATCGGGCTCGGCGGCGCGAACGTGGTGGCGATGGTGACGCCGCTCGCCGCCAGCGTGGACCCGAGGATCGTGCTCGCGGGCGTGGGTTTCTCGGCCGCGGTAGGCCTCGTCTTCGGTCTGTGGCCGGCGTGGAGCGCGGCATCGCTCAATCCCATCGAGGCGCTCCGGTATGAGTGAGTCGACTCTTCCCCTGCCGATTGCGTCCGACCCGGCGCAGCGGCGCCCAGGCTTCCTGCGCACGATGCGCGCGCGGGGCGACGACGCCCGCCTGGCGGTCGGCGCGCTGCGCGGGCACAAGCTGCGGGCCGGGCTCACCTTGCTCGGCATCGTCATCGGCGTCGGCCTCGTCTGCGCGGCGATGGCGATGATGACCGGCCTTCGCCGCTTCATCGACGAGGGGCTCGGCGGGCTCGGGGCAAACGTCTTCCAGATCCAGAAGCTCCCGAACGGCAACTTCGGTCCGATGAACCCGGAGCTTCTCAAGCGCAAGAACATCACCTGGCACCAGTCAAACGAACTGCGTGACAAGCTCCCCGAGGCGAAGCAGGTCGGCGCAGAGGTGTGGGAGTTCGCCAAGGAAGTGAGCTACGAGGGCCGCATGGCCCAGGGCTGCGCGGCAGCGGGCGGGAGCGCGGAGTTCTTCACCAACAACAGCCTGCCCATCGCGCACGGCCGCGGGTTCCGCGAGAACGAGGCGTCGACCGCCGCTCGCGTCATCGTGATCGGCGCCTCGATTTCCGACGTCCTGTTCCCCAACGAAGACCCGCTCGGAAAGCGCGTCCGCCTCGGACGCCTCGAGCTGGAGGTGATCGGGACCATCGAGCGGCAGGGCTCGGGGCCCTTCGGCGGCAACGGCGATCAGGTCGCCGCCATCCCGATCGGGCTCTTCATGGAGCTGTATGGGACGGGAAGGTCCATCAACATCACCGTGATGGGCCACCCGGGGCAGGACATCCACCGCCTCCAGGATCGGGCCACCGCGGCCTTCCGCCAGATCCGCGGCCTCGACGCGCAGCAGGAGGATGACTTCTACATCTTCTCCAACGACTCGATGCGGGAGATCTTCGATCAGCTGGCCGGGACGGTGACCCTGGGCATGCTCGTCATCTGCGCGCTCAGCCTTCTCGTCGGCGGCATCGGCGTGATGAACATCATGCTGGTCGCCGTCGCCGAGCGGACCCGCGAGATCGGGCTCCGCAAGGCGCTCGGTGCGCGGAGGTCGCGGATCCTCGCACAGTTCGTCATAGAAGCCGTCGTGCTCGCCTCTTGCGGCGGGTTCATCGGCGTCGCCATCGGCTATGCCGCCGCCGCCGTGATGCGGTTCGCGACGCCGCTGCCAGCGCAGGTTCCGCCGTGGGCCGTCGCCCTTTCCATCGGCGTTTCCTGCGGCATCGGACTCGTATTCGGCATCTATCCGGCCGCCAGGGCCTCCCGCCTCGATCCGGCAGTCGCGCTGCGCGACGAGTAGGGCACGGACCTACGCGGTTCTCCTCGCGATTCCGGGGAACATCGCGCCTGTGTGAGTCGTTAGGGGGCTGTGGCTACCGGCGATCCGGCGCCGCGCCTTCGCGCGCGTCTCCGCTTAGGCGAAGTCTCCTTCCGCACCATGATGGTGGTGGGAGTGCTTGGATCGCTCCTCGCCATGGCCCTGGCGGCGTTCATCGGACAGCGCGGCGTCTCCGAGGTGAGCGACCGTGCCGCCTCCGAGCGACACCGTCTCATCCGCCTCGCCCGCGGCTCCGAAGACGTCATGCAGCACATGCTCAACGAGGAAGCCGGTCTGCGCGGCTACCTTGCGAGCGGCGAGGTCATCTTCCTCCAGCCGTACGCCGCTTCCCGCGATCTCGACGACGTCGACGTGAGGCAGATGCTGGAGCTGCTCACGCCGGACGAACGCACCCGCTTCGCTCCTCTCATCGTCCACTTGCACGAGAAATGCGATTCATGGCAGGCGCTGGCCGCATCGCAGATCTCGCAGCGCCGTCGCGGCCCCATCGAGCACGTCGACCTCTTGCTCGACGAGGGTCGAGCGCGCTTCGACGCCATTCGCGCCGCCAAGGCCGAGCTGGACAAGGCGCTCGAGCTGCATGCGACGACCCGCAACGCCGGCAACGATCGCGCTCTCGAGACCCGGCGGGACGTGTTCCACATCACCTTGTTCGCCGCATTGCTGGCGGCGGCGTTCGTGATCCGCTTCGTGACCGTCAAGACGCTTCAGCCGCTTTCCGAGCTGGCGGTCGCGGCCGCGGACGACAAGGCCTTTCCTGCTCCTTCCGGGCGGCTGCGCATCCGCGAAGTCTCGCGCCTCTCCTCGGCCCTGCAGGACCTCCAGGCGCGCGTCCGGGAACGCGAGGGTCAGCTCGCCCGGCAGCATTCGATCGCCGCGGCGCTGAGCGCCTTCAGCGAGGTGAGCCAGCAGATCGAGGACGAGGCGGAGCTGCATTCGATGCTCGCCCGGGCGCTGCAGAGGGAGCTTGCTCCGAGCGAGCTGCGCATCCTCTTGCGCAATCCCAACGAGGACCGGCTGGACATCGTCTGGCCGCCCAGGCCTGGTCCCGCGCTCACCCCGCCGGCGCGCTTTCCCATCCTCGGCAATCCGTCGGCCTGCCGCGGTATCCGCACCGGCGCGGCGGTGGCGATCGCCGATGCCTCAGCCCCCACCGCCTGCGAGTGCAAGCTCGGCGTGCCCGACGAAGGGTCGTACCTGTGCCTGCCGATGATCGCGACTGGCGAGGTGATCGGGCTCGTGAACCTGCAGGCCTCGAAGGAAGACGATTTCACCGCCGAGCGCGTGCGGCTCGCCCAGGCCTACGTCGGCGTCGCCGCGACGGCACTGAGCTCCATCCGGCTCCTCGCGCTCGCGCGCGAGCGGGCGCTGCGCGACGGTCTCACCGGTATTTACAACCGGCGCTTCCTGGAGGAGCTGTTCCCGAAGCAGCTCGCGCTCGCCCGCCGCACCTCGCGCCCGCTCTCGGTGCTGATGCTCGACGTCGATCACTTCAAGGCTTGTAACGACACCTACGGGCACGACGTCGGCGACCGCGTGCTCTGCGCCTTCGTGCGCGTCCTGCAGGACGAGGCCCGCACCAGCGACTCCGTCATCCGCTACGGAGGCGAGGAGTTCCTCATGCTCCTCCCCGAGACGGACGAGGAGGGCGCTGCGGCGTTTGCCGAGCGCGTCCGCCGCGCCGTCGAGCGGCGTGTCTTCAGCGACATCGGAGTTCCTCCTTCGTTCGCGCTCCGCTGCAGCATCGGCGTCGCCTCGATGCCGGCGCACGGCGACTCGCCGACGGCGCTGATCCTCGCCGCCGATCGCGCGCTCTATCTGGCCAAGCAGCAGGGCCGGAACCGCGTCATCGTGGCGGCGGCGACCGCGAACGCGGCCTGAGTCAGAGCTTGCGCTCTTCGATTGCCTCGAGCCGGCCGCCGCGGATGGTCAGCTCGAAGTAGCCTTCCTTCCCCAGCTCGGTCGAAGAAGCTGCGTTCACCACCGGCAGCGGACCCGGGACCAGGAACCGCTCGTGCACGTGGCCGCAGAGGATCGCGTCCGCGCCGCCGTCCTGCGCGACCCGCAGTAGCGACCCGGCCCCGCGCAAACCATGCCAGGGCCAATCGGGCCGGCCGCCGCGCAGGAACGGAGCGTGGTGGACGAGGACGAGCTTGCAAAGGCCCTCGAGCTCCGGAGCGTGCAGGGCCGCGCGCAGCGCCGGCAGATCTTCCTTGCGCACCCGGCCCTGCGAGACCACCGGCCACGCGAGGCGGCCCACCGTGTCGATGGCGACGAGAGCGACCTCTCCCACGATCCGGACCCGCAGCGGGTTCGGCAGATCGGTGTGCTGCTGCTCGGGAAAATGCTCTTCGAAAAGGCGGGAGGGAGCGCCGTTCCACGGGTAGCGGTCGTGGTTTCCCGCCAGCACCGTGAAGCGGGTGGCGTCGCGGGCGAGCACGTCGAGCGCATCGCGGGCGCGGGCGAACTCCTCCGCGTGCCCGAGCTGCGTCAGGTCTCCCGTGCAGACGGCGTGATCGGCTCGCTGGGCGATGGCGGCGATCCGTCGCAGCGTCTCCTCGGCGCCGTCGAAGAGCCGGCCCCGTCCTTTCCAGAGCTCCACGGTAGCGAGAGCGCGCAGCGGTCCCAGCTCGTCGAGCGGGCGGTGGCGCCATCCGCGCAGCTGCACGTGGGCGTCCGAGAAATGGACGAGCTTCATCGTTCCGCCACCGCCAGCATCCCCAGGCCGCCGAAAGCGTCTTCGACCCGCAGGACGCGCAGCCCTGCTTCCTCCAGCGCGCGCGACAGCTCGACGGCGGAGAGAGCGCCGTAGATGGAGCTCATCGTCCGCCAGAGAGAGGCGACGAGCGTCCAGGCCGGAGTTTCCAGCGAAGCGAGAAGCCCTCCCAGGGTCGCCTTGGCGCCCTTGTGCTGCGGCTCGAGCAGAAGGGCCCGGCCTCCCGGGCGCAGGACCCGTGCCACCTCCCGCAGCGCAGCGGCCCGATCGGGCAGCAGATACAGGACGCTGTGCATCGCTACCGCGTCCGCGACGCCGTCCCTGAGCGGCAGCGCTCCTCCATCAGCGCGAAGGAGCGCGAGACGCGGATCGCGGCGCCGGGCCAGCAGGAGCATCGATTGAGCGGGATCGATGCCGATGACGGTCCCGTTCACGGCGTCGCGCAAGTGCTTGGAAGAATTGCCCGGTCCGCACCCGAGATCGACGACCAGCCGGGCGCCCGTCGGAAGCTCGGTGGCCATCTGGGCGCAATGACGCTCCCAGACGCGGTGGCGTGTGACGAGCTGGTACGGTAGCGCGACCGCCTGGAAGAGGCGTGCCGAGCTGAGCATGGAGCGCTCATAGCAGATTGCGCGGCGCCAAAGGCCGGGTGAGGATGGCGCGGATGCTTTGGCGGAATCCGGAGCCGGGCGAGCCGGGCGGCCGGCGGCTCCTGCTGGCGGCCGCGGTGGCGGTGGCATTCCACCTGCTGCTCGCATTGGCGCTGGGGCTGCTGCGGACGCCGGGTTCGCCTGCCCCCGCGCGCCATCCGCCCTCGATCGCGGTCGTGCTCCAGGGAGGAGCGCGTTCGCGACCCGCGGATAGCGTTACTTCCGCTCCGCCAGGAGCTTCCGGGTCCGAATCCACGCAGACGCCGCGTCGGCCCCGGCGCCGAGGCGGCCCGGCGGCCACGGTCGTAAAGGGCGAGGGGGATCGACCCGCGGGCGAAGGGTTCGCTCGCGCGCCGGAACGCGGTCCGCTCACGAAGGAAGAGGTCGCGGGCGAGGGGCTTTTGCGGAAGCCGGGAAGCGCCGGCGTGACGACCACGCTGCGCGACCCGATCGCCACCCTCAATCCTCTAGCTGGCCCGCGCGGCGAGCCCAGGCAGGGGCCGGTACACGTCCCGTCGCGCGAGGAACAACTCGTCGAGGAGAAGACGCGGGTCGAAGGAATCCTGGGCGGGTGGACCGAGGAGTTCCAGGCGAAGGAGCGCGCCCGCGATCCGCAGGACGTCTACTGGCGCGACATGCAGGAGGCGCTGTCCCGCAGCTTCCACGTCGATTTCGAGCCGACGAAGAGCAAGCCTGAACGTCCGGTTTCCCCCATCGGCCAGGCGTTCGCCGCGTACCAGCGGGCCGCCGAGAGCTATGCGAAGACCGGCAGCGCCTATGCCGATGCTTCGCGCAGCGTGTCCACGCTCCCCGCGGCGGAACGCGGGCTTTCTGGCACTTCGCTCGAGGGCGCGAAGGCGGCGACGGACCTCCAGCAGCTGGCCCAGGCACAGTTCGGGAACGGAGGTTGGAACAAAAAGCTCGTCGTCCTCATCCAGATCGTCCAGGCGCCCGATGGGACCATCGACGCGGCGCAGGTGACGACGACCAGCGGAAACGAGGCGTACGACGGAACGGCCCTGACCCAGGTGCGCAAGCTCCTCGGAAAGGGAGTCCTCGGTGCGCCTCCGTCGGGGAGGCGGCGGACCGTCTGGGCGTTCGAGACCGACTTCTCGACCATGCCGCCCTTGCCGGTCGCCGGCTGCACCCTGGGCGCCACCTTCGTCCCGGGCGAGTGCTATTACCCCTTCAAGCGCACAGTCCGCTCGCGTATCTACCTGGAAGCGATCTATTGATTGCTCCATGGGCCTCCTCGACAAGCTGAAGCCGCACACTCCGCAGGTACGTCCCACGGACGTCGCCATCTCTCCGGACGGGGGCGTCCACGTACGCTGGGACGACGGCAAGGAGAGCCGGTTTCCGCCCCACTGGCTTCGCGCCCGCTGCCCGTGCGCGGGATGCGTCGACGAATGGAGCGGGAAGAGGACGGTGGGCGAGGCGCAGGTGAAGCCCGACGTGCGCGCGCAGAACCTGGAGCCGGTCGGACGGTACGCGGCGCGGCTGCAGTGGAGCGACGGCCACGATGCCGGGATCTACTCGTGGGACTACCTGCTCGAGATGCGCACGGAGCAGGAAGCCGCCTCGGGCCAGAAGCTATCGTGATTCTGCAGGAAACAGGCCACGCAAGGGCTGCTTGACGCGGGGCGTTGCGGCGTTTATTCCTCCCGGCCCACCCCGGAGGTCCGCTCATGGCAACCCGTCCCGGCCGGCGCACGGCCATCATCGGAGGCGTGCGCACGCCGTTCGTGAAGGTCGGCACCGCCTTCCGGAACCTGACCGCGCTCGACCTCGGCAAGCTGGTCGTCTCCGAGCTCGTGCAGCGCTGCGAGCTCAAGCCCAAGGAGATCGACCAGATCGTCTTCGGGGCCGTCATTCCCTCGGTGCAGATGCCGAACATCGCCCGGGAAGTCGGGCTGGCGGCGGGTCTCCCGAAGGAGATCGAGGCATTCACCGTGGTCCGCGCGTGCGCGACGAGCCTGCAGGCGCTCACCACCGCGGCGGACGCCATCGCGGTGGGCGAGGTCGACTGCGCGGTCGTCGGCGGGTCGGAAGCGATGAGCGACGTGCCGATCACGTACTCGCGGCCCGTGGCGCAGGCGATCGTCGCCGCGTCGCGGGGCAAGACGGTGGTCGACAAGATCAAGGCGTTCTCGGACGTGTCGCCGAAGGATCTGCTCCCGGTGCCTCCCGCCATCGCCGAGTACTCGACGGGCCTCTCCATGGGAGAGAGCGCGGAGAAGATGGCGAAGGAGAACGGGATCTCCCGCGAGGCGCAGGATGCCTTCGCGCATCGCTCCCACAGCCGGGCGGCGAGGGCCTGGGCCGAGGGGACGTTCGCGAAGGAAGTGATGCGGGTGCTCCTGCCTCCGAAGTTCGAGGAAGTGGCCGGCGAGGACAACCTCGTCCGGAAGGATTCGACAATCGAAGGATATGCGAAGCTCAAGCCAGTTTTCGATCGGAAATATGGTTCGATAACCGCCGGGAATTCGTCGCCGCTGACGGACGGCGCAGCGGCGCTCCTGGTGATGGCGGAGGAGAAGGCGAAGGCGCTCGGGATGCGGCCCCTCGGCTATCTTCGCGAGTATGCTTACGCCGCCGTCGATCCGGCCTGGCAGCTCCTGCAGGCTCCCGCCTTCTCGGTGCCCAAGGTGCTGCGGCGCGCCGGCATGAAGCTCGCCGATCTCGATCTGGTGGAGATCCACGAGGCGTTCGCGGCGCAGGTGCTCTCGAACCTCCAGGCATTCGCCTCGAAGAAGTTCGCCGACGAGCACCTGGGCGGCGCCGAACCCATCGGCGAGGTGCCGGACGGGAAGCTGAACCCGAACGGCGGATCGATCAGCCTCGGACATCCGTTCGCGGCGACCGGCGCCCGCCTCGTGCACCAGGCGCTGCGCGAGCTCGCCGCCCGCAACGGAAACGCCGCTCTCATCTCCATCTGCGCCGCCGGCGGCCTGGGCGGCGCCTGCATCCTCACCCGGGAATAGGGAATGGCGACACCCAAAACGCAAATGCCGGCGCCGACCTTCCGGTACGAAGTCCAGGACGGCATCGCCTCGATCTTCATGGACGTCCCCGGCGAGCCGGTGAACACGCTCCGTCCGGATTTCGAGGACGAGCTTTCCGGGATCCTCTCGCGGCTCGAGGGCGATGGAGCGGTCAAGGCCATCGTCTTCACCAGCGGCAAGCCCGAGGGGTTCATCGCCGGAGCGGACGTGTCGATGCTCGCTCGCGTCCGCACCCAGGCCGAGGCGACGGCGCTCTCCCGCGGCGGCCAGCAGGCAATGGAGCGTCTCGAGGAGCTTTCGCGGCGCAAGCCGGTCGTGGCCGCGATCCACGGCGCCGCGCTGGGCGGCGGCCTGGAAGTGGCCCTCGCCTGCACGTACCGGATCGCGAGCGACGACGGGCGCACACAGCTCGGGCAGCCCGAGGTCCAGCTCGGCGTCATTCCCGGCGCCGGAGGGACGCAGCGCCTTCCCCGGCTGATCGGGATCGCGCAGGCGCTGGACCTGATCCTCACCGGCAAGTCGGTCCGCGCGTCGAAGGCGCGCAAGCTCGGGCTCGTCGACGAGGTGGTGCCGCGGGCCATCCTTCTCGACGTCGCGCGCAGGCGGGCCGCGGAGCTTCAGGCCGGAACGCTCGTCCCGAAGCGATCGCGCATCGACCTCTCGGGCGGCCTGCCGCGGATCCTGACGACCGTCACGAGGCCCGAGGTGCTGCAGGAGGTGGCGCTCGAGGAGAATCCCATCGGTCGCCGCATCCTGTTCCGGGCGGCGCGCAAGACGCTGCGCAGGAAGACCCGCGGGCACTATCCCGCGCCGGAGAAAGCGCTCGAGGCGGTGCGCATCGGCATCGAGCAGGGGCTCGAGGCGGGATACCGGGCCGAGGCGGAGCGCTTCGGCGAGCTGGCCGTGGGGGACGTGGCACGAAACCTGATGGAGATCTTCTTCGCCACCCAGGAGCTGAAGAAGGACACGGGTGTCGACGATCCGTCCGTGAAGCCGGCTTCCGTCGAGAAGGTGGGAATGCTCGGCGCGGGCCTGATGGGCGCGGGCATCGCGTACGTCACCGCCGGGGCCGGAATCCCGGTCCGGCTCAAGGACCGCGACGACGCCTCGCTCGGGCGAGGGCTGCGCCAGATCGCCGGCATCCTCGACGAGCGGGTGAAGCGCCGGCGCCTCACCTCTCGCGAGCGGGACGACAAGCTCGCCCTGATCACCGCGACCACGGACTACACCGGCTTGCACGGGTGCGACGTCGTCATCGAGGCCGTCTTCGAGGACCTCGCGGTCAAGCACACCACCGTTCGCGAGGTGGAGCGGGAGGCGCCGGCCGCGATCTTCGCCTCCAATACGTCGTCGATTCCGATTGGCCGTATCGCGGAAGCGGCGCAGCACCCGGAGAAGGTCGTCGGGATGCACTTCTTCTCCCCCGTCGACAAGATGCCGCTCCTCGAGGTGATCCGGGCGAAGGCGACGGGGGCGCAGGCCGTCGCCACCGTGGTCGCGCTGGGGAAGCGCATCGGCAAGACGGTGATCGTGGTGAATGACGGCCCCGGCTTCTACACGAGCCGCATCCTGGGGCCCTACCTCAACGAGGCGTCGTACCTGCTCCTCGAGGGCGCGCGCGTCGACGAGATCGATTCCGCGCTGGTCGACTTCGGGTTCCCGGTCGGACCCTTGCAGCTTCTCGACGAGGTCGGGATCGACGTCGGCTCGAAGGTCGCGCACATCATGCGAGACGCTTTCGGAGACCGGATGAAGCCGCCGGAAGGCTTCGAGCAGATCGCGGCGAGCGGACGGCTCGGCCGGAAGGCGAAGAAGGGCTTCTACAAGTACGACGACGGCGCGAAGAAGGGGACGAAGGAGGTGGACGAGACCGTCTACCAGGTCCTGCCGGGAGGGACCCGGCGGGCATCCGTCCCCCGCGAGGAGATCGCGGAGCGCTGCGTCCTTTCGATGGTGAACGAGGCCGCGCACTGCCTGGGCGAAGGCATCCTCCGCTCAGCCCGGGACGGCGACATCGGCGCCATCTTCGGGCTCGGCTGGCCTCCGTTCCGCGGGGGCCCCTTCCGCTACGCGGACTCGCTCGGCACTTCGCACCTCGTCGACAGGCTCGCGGCGTACCAGAGCAGGTTCGGGGTGCGTTTCCAGCCGGCGCCGCTCCTCGCCGACATGGCCCGCACGGGGGCGAAGTTCCACGCGCGTCCGGGGAAGTGAAGCGGCTACTTCTCGAACCGGTAGCCGTGCCCGCGTACGGTGAGGAAGTGCCGCGGCTCCTCCGGGTCCTGCTCGAGCTTCACTCGCAGTGAACGGACGAAGTTGTCCACCGTACGGGGGGTGCCTTCGTATTCCGCTCCCCAGCAGCGGGCGAGGATGTCGTCCCGGCTCAGGGCCCGGCCGCTCGAGGTGAGGAACACCCGCAGGACCTTGAACTCCTGGGGCGTCACCTCGACCGGTTGCCCCGCGCGGGTCACGCTCTGCGCGCCGAGGTCCACTTCCACCTCGCCAAAGCGGGCGCGGTCGGCTTCGCGGTCGTCGCGGGGAGTCTTGCGCCGCAGGAGCGCTTCGACGCGGGCGAGAAGCTCGCCGAGGCCGAACGGCTTCGCCAGGTAGTCGTCGGCGCCGAGCTTGAGGCCCAGGATCTTGTCCCCCTCCATCGACTTGGCGGTGAGGATGAGGACCGGAACGTCCGCTCCGCGCTTGCGCATCTCCTTCACGATCTCGAAGCCGTTCCTGCCCGGGAGCATCACGTCGACGATCACCAGGTCGATGCTCTTGTCGAGGGCCTGGACGAAGCCCTCCTCGCCGTCGTGGGCGAGGATGACGTCGTGCCCCTCCTTGCGCAGGTTGACGCGCAGTCCGAGGGCGATGGCGCGGTCGTCTTCGATGACCAGGACGCGGCCCATGCGGCGGGGAAGTTGTAGCCCAATTCGGTCAGCGGGTCGCGGGGATCTCGATGCGGAAGGTGCTGCCTTTTCCTTCCTGGCTCTCCACCTCGATCCGGCCGCCGTGCGCCTCGACGATCCGCTTGGCGATGGCGAGGCCGAGGCCGGTGCCCTCGGTGTGGCGCGAGAGGAGGTCGTCCGCCCGGTAGAAGCGCTCGAAGATGCGCTTGCGCTCATGAGGCCGGATCCCGACGCCGTTGTCCGCGACCTCGATGGCGACGGTTCCGTTCCCGCCGCGCCGGCCCCGCAGGCGGATCAACTTGTCCGGACCGGTGTACTTGACCGCGTTGTGCAAGAGGTTGAGGACCGCCTGCGCCATCGCGTCGCGATCGACCGCCACCGCCGGCAGGCCCGGGTCGATCTCCGTCTGGTAGGTGGTCCCGAGCTGCTGCGCGCGGAAGATCTCCTGGACGTGGTCGAACAGTCCGCGCAGATCGGTCCGCTCGCGCCGCAACGCCTTGCGGCCGCTCTCCAGGCGCGACCAGTCGAGGAGCTTCTCCACCATGCCCGAGAGCCGCTGCGCCTCGTTGGCCAGCTGATCGAGGCATTCCTGCTGCTCCGCGCCCTGCACGCGCCCCTGGCGGAGGGTCTCGGCGAAGAGGCGAACGCTGGTGAGCGGGGTGCGCAGCTCGTGCGAGATGTTGGCGACGAAGTCCGTCTTCAGGCGCGAGAGCTTGTAGGCCCTGCGCATCTCCCGGATGGTGAGGCCGAAGCCGACACCGATCCCGGCGTAGAGGAGGACGAGGAGGGCGATGTACCAGCTGCGGTTGCGGAAGGCGAGGCTCGCAGCCGGATCGTCGCCGGAAACCTCGGCCGCGAGCGTGAAGCCCTCGAGAGGCGCACCGATGGAACGGCGCGCGACGACGGTGGCCCTGCCGGAGGGCGGAGCGACCTCGTCGAGCAGACGGCGCAGCGTGGCGAGCGGCGGAGTCGGAGCGGCCGGCGCGAGCATCCGGAAGACCGCCCGCTCGCGGGGAAAGCGCGCCGCGCCGAGACGGGGCACCTCGGCGGCGACGGCGAGGAGATCGAGCTGGGCGGCGACCACCCGGTCCGACGCTCCGGTCTGCGGGTCGGGCGCGACGTGCACGATCGCGTACACCTTGCGCTCGCCACCGGAATCGCTGGAGACGAAGAGATGGGAGCCGGGTGGGAGCGCCGCCGCGCGCCTGGCCGTTTCGGTGACGGCAGGATCGCCCCGCGCCTCGGGGGCGCTGACGGACACGACGAGGGGATCGCTCTTCCCTCGCTCGATGAACCGATCGGGGTCGCCTTCCGGGTTGGCAGGCTTCGCGCGGGCGGGCGCCAGCGTCCGACCCGCGGAATCAGCGGCCGCCTGTAGCCGCGTCTCGAGATCGGCCCGGAGGGTGTCCAGCCGTGCGCCGTACTCGGTCTCCAGGCGCCGCTCGACCGCGGCCCGCTCGTTGGCGACGGCGACCACGCCGAAGGCGACCAGCGCGACGCTGGGAAGCAGCATCCCGCAGAGGAGCCACAGGAAGGCCCGGCGGAAGTCGATCAGCTCGCTCGCGGCGGCCATGGACGCTCCGGACTTGGTATATCGTTCGCGCGCCGTGGCCAAGCGATCGGGCAAACCTCGCCCCAGGGCGAACGGACCTGCCGGCGCGGCCGCGGAGGAGCACCTCGGCGCGCAACCGAGCCCCGGGGCCGCCGTCGCGGAACAGGCAAGCCGGGCGCCGCGCCAGCCGCCGGTCGTCGCCCGTGCGCAGGCAGCCGTCCGCGCCGGCGACTTCCGGACCGCGCGGGCTCTCGCACGGGAGGCCGCGTCTCAGGGGACCGAAAGCGAGCGCGGAGAGGCCCGCAGGCTCCTCGCCAGTCTCTCGCCCGATCCCGCCGCGCTCGTCGCCGCGCTCTGCGTTCTCCTCGCGATCGTGGTCGCCGCGGCCCTGGCGCTCTTCCGCGCCCGCTGAGCCGATCAGGTAGCCGCCACCTCCTTCCGCCCGTGACAGCGGCGCACGAACCCGCACCCCGCTTCCCGGCACCGCGCCTCGTCGATGCGAGGCCACACCCCCGTGCGCCGGCCCTCCGCGAGCACCTTGCCCGCCTCCACCAGGCGCGCCTCGACGCGACGCAACTCCTCGGGGTCGCGGCGAGGCTGCTCGACGATGCGAGGCCCGGCGGCGCCGCCCCTCGAGCGAAGAAAGACGAGCGAGCTCTGGACCGGCACGGCGCCCTCCACGAGGCGGTCGGCCGCGAGCGCGTAGGCATCGAGCTGAAAACCGTACCGAGCGGCGGCGTCGCTTCCGCGCGAAAGCTTGTAATCGATGACCGTCGCCGCATCGCCGTCGACGAGGAGGGCATCGAGCTGTCCGCGGACGACGAGACCGGGGCCGACACGCAGGGCGAAAGGAAGCTCCCGGTGCAGCCGCGGAGGGGTACCTGCACGCGCCATCCGGGCCGCGAGAGGATCGTCCAGGAAGGCTTCCACGGCCGCGACGACTTCCGCATGCGCTGGATCCGCGGCGTCCCCGCCGTCGAGCTCGAGGAGCCGTGCCAGGTGTCGTCCGCGCTCTTGCCGCGGTAAGTCGAGCGCGACGGTCTCCAGGAGGCGGTGGGCGAGCGTCCCCAGCTCCGCCGCGCGGCTCGGTGTAGCGCCGGGAGCGGGATGCTCGTCGAGCCCGAGCTCGTAGAGGAGCTGGTAGCGGCGCGGGCAGATCGACGCGTCGGCGAGCTGCGTGACGGGCGCGACGATGGTGGATTCGCCACCCCGAGGCCGCATGGCGGCGCGGGCCACCGCGATACGAGCCTCCTCCACCGCGGCGGCGAGGGCGGGATCCGGCGCCGGCAAGGACAGCGGGAGGCCCGAGGAGAGCGCCTCGATGATCTCGTCGCGCCGATCCCCCGCCGGAACGGTGGTGGCCGGGAGAGCCTCTGCTCCGTCGAGCCCGTCCGGCAGCACGCGCAAGAGTCCGTCGAGCATCGGCAGGGCGGCGTCCAGGCACGCGCGCCACGTTTCCGGTCCCGGGCGGCCGCTGCGGGAGGGGCGCGCCGCCCGCCCGGAAAGAATCAAGAAATCCCGGGCGCGGGTGCAGGCGACATAGAGGAGCCTGCGCATCTGCGCGGCATCGCGCTGCTTGTGCACCTCGTAGATCCGTCTGCCCGACGTGCCCCATCGTTTCGGGCCTCCGTCGGCGGCGCGAACTTTCACCGCGAGACCGAGCTCCGGATCGAGGAGAACCGAGCGATTCCACGGTTTGCTGATCGACGCGCACTCGGGAACGACTACGACCGGGAATTCGAGCCCCTTCGCGGCGTGGACGGTGAGGATCCGCACCGCGTGCGGGTCGTGCTCCTCGACGACCGCGGCATCCGACTCGCGCTGATCGAGGTCCTGCATCCGGCGGGCGAGCGCGACGAACGTCCGCGCCGTTCCACCCCCGACCTCGTGTTTGCGGGCGAGCGCGACGAGCTTCTGGACGTTGGCGACGGCCTGCTCGCCCGCGAGCCCGGCGGCGATCGCTGCGACGTACTCGGTTTCGGAAAGGGCGGCTTCGAGCAGGGTGGAGGGCCCGAGCCGATCCACCTCGCGGGCGAGGCGCTCGACGAGCGAGACGATCCCGCGAAGCGCCACGGCATCGTCAGGGGCGAGGAGCGCAGCGGCTCGAGGGTCCTCCGCGGCGCGCCAGGACAGCGCGGACCGCCCGCCCGAGCGTGCGAGCAAGACCAGCGCGTCGTCGGACAGCGGCCCGAGCGGCGAGCGCAGCACGGTGGCAAGGGCCGCCGTGTCCTCGCGATCGCAGGCGAGGGCGAGAAGGGCGAGAAGATCCTGCACCTCGCGCGAATCGTAGAATCCGCGTCCCTTCAGCACGATGTGGGGGATGCGCCGTCGCAAGAGCGCTCGGCGAAACACGTCCACGTTCGTCGAGCGGCGGAGCAGGATGGCGATGTCGCCGCCGCGGACGGCGCGGGGCACGTCTCCTTCGAACACACGCTCGGCAGCCGAAGGGGAGAGGAGGCGCGCAATCCGGTCAGCCACGACCCGCGCCTCCGATTCAATACCGGAACCGGTTACGTCGACCAACTCGGCGCGGGCACCGGCGCCGCCCTCGGTGCGGTGTGCCTCGAGCGCGTCGTCGTCGGTGAACGGGGTATCGAAAGGGTGCTCTCCTGCCGACAGCGCTACGCGGAAGAGCGCGTTGGCGAACCGCACCAGCTGTGGGACGGAGCGTCGCGAGGTGCGCAAAACGCATGGCTGCGCGCCCTCTGCGATGGCTCGCTGAGCGAACGCTCCCGCGCCGGCTACGTCGGCGCCGCGGAACTCGTAGATGGATTGCTTGCGATCTCCCACGACGACGAGCGTGGACGACGAGATGGGGGCGGCTCCCGGAAGACCGGAGCAAGGAGGCGCTGTCCCCTCCTGCGAGCCCTCCGCGAGCCACCCTAGAAGCTCCAATTGGGCGCAGCTCGTATCCTGGAACTCGTCCACGAGAAGGATGCCTCTGCGTGCCTTCTCCAGCGCGCGGACGGCGGGATCGCTCGCGAGAAGATCGCGCGCGAGGCGGGTGAGATCGTCGAAATCGAGGGCCTGTGCGCGGGCCTTCTCGCCCCGATACCGCCGCTCGGCCTCGCCCGCGAGAAGGGCCAGCTTCCGGGCAAGGCGGCACGATCGCACCTGCGCGTCCGCTTCGAGCAGCGCCTCGCGCGCGTCGCAGACCCGTCCGCTCGCGTCGCCCGCGCCCGCGACGACTCTCGGCAGTGTCATCACCGCCTGCACCGCTTTCGCGGCGGACGAGAGTTCGCCCGGGGCGGCGGCGAGGAGCGGCGCCATGGCGGCTCGGAAGCTCTGGAGCGCGGAGGTCGCGACGGCGACGGTCTTCGCGCCGCGGCTCGACCAGTTGCTCGCGAGGAGGTGCTCGAGAGCAAGGACGGACTCGAACAGCTCCGAGCGCGCCGCGGAGAAGATCGCCGCGGCCTCGCGCTCGTCGAGCCCCGCGGTGGCGTCGATCGTCTCGCGAACGTCGCGGCCGCTTTCGGCGAGGGACGAGAGCAGGGCGGTAAGCTCGTCGGCGAGCCCCCCTCCGAACCGTCCGCCCTGAAGCCCCATCTCTTCGCACAGCTCTCGCGCCCCGTCGGCAAGCGGGCCGTTGCCGTCGAGCGCGTCGAGGATGGTGCCGAGGGAAGTGCGCGCGCGCAGGTCCTTCGCCTCCACCTCGTCGAGGAGAGCGAAGTCGGGGTCGATTCCCGCGACGGCGGCGTGGCGGCGCAAGAGCTGGGCGCAGATGCCGTGGAGCGTGTCGATCTGCGCGAGCCCGAGGTCTCGCAGGACGCGCCTCCAGTGAGATGCGGCGGGTGGAGAGCCGCCGGTCGATTCCCACAGCTCCGGTTCGATCTCGCGGACCTCCTCGACAGAGGCGGTGGCGAGCCGGTCGACGCGCTTCTGGATGCGACTCTTCAACTCCGCCGCCGCCTTCTCGCTGAAGGTGACCGCCCACAGGCGAGCGGGCGCCAGCGGTTCCGGCCGCCCGACCCCCGCCAGCGCATGAAGGCAGAGCGTCACCAGGCTGTGCGTCTTGCCGGTGCCGGCTCCGGCCTGGAGCACCGCGCTTCGCGGTTGCCGGTACAGGTCGCGAAGCTCAGCCACGGCGCACCTCGGAGCCGTTCTCCTCGGGATCGGTGGGAAGCGCGACGAGCCGGCAGGTCGGCTGGAGGTCGCAGTAGTCGCAGGAGATCGGATCGACGGGGAACAGGCCGCCGCGCTGCTTCTGCACGGCCTTCCACACCTCGTCGGCGAGGTTCAACGGCGGGCCCGCTTCCTCGCGGATCCGCGCGCGCCGGGCCGGATCGAGCTCCAGGAGGCGGTCGAGATCGACGCCCGTCTTGTCGCCCATCGTCGCGGTGCGGCGCGCCTTGCGAAGGCTGACGAACGCCGCGTCGACCGCCCTTCCCGGATGGAGCTGCCGGACGAGAGCGAGATAGATGGCCAGCTGGAACTCGGGCTTCAGGAGCGACGCGGGATCGAGCTTGCGCGAGAGCGTATCGAGGCTGCTCGACTTGTAGTCGAGGACGACCAGCGACCCGTCCTCGAGCTCGTCGATGCGGTCGATGAGTCCCCGGACGAACACCTCGCCGGCCCCGTCCGCGGACGGAATCCGCAGCGGTTCCCAGGCCTCCGGGTAACCGAAGGCCTTTTCGAAATGGCGCGGCAGTCCCTCCTCGGTCGCCTCCGTTTCGAGTACCGCCGCCAGCTCCCGGAGGACTTCGTTCCGGCGGATGGCCCACAGCGAGCGCCGCCCCACGTGCTCGCGGAGCGCGAAGGCGTCCATCTCCTCTTCGGCCACCTCGCGCAGCGTCTCGAGCTCCTCGGCGGTGCCGCGCAGGGGGAGGCGCCCCTCCTCGGCGAGACGGACGAAGAACCGTTCCAGGCATCGGTGGGCGAGGCCTCCGCGATCGCGCATCGAGAGATCGTCGGAGGACTCTTCGCCCTCCTCGATGCCGAGCACCCTCCGCCCGAAGGTGCGGAAGCCGCAGGTCGCGTATTCGTCCAGCGACCGGGAGGAGAGCGGGCGGTTTTCCTGGAACGCGACGATCGGCTGCAAGAGCTCGAGCGCGGCGCCGGAGAGCTGTCCCGAGAATCTTCCAGGCGGCGCTTCCTGGACGAGCGCCCGGATCCGTTCCCGCTCGGCGAGAGCAGCGCGGGCGACTTTCGGCATTGCGGCGGAGGAGCAGATTGCGGCCGCAAGGGCGAGCGTCGCTTCGGGGGGAGCGGGCTCCGATACCCGCAGGGCGGGATCCGCCAGACATTCGAGGGAAGCCCGCGCGATCGCCTCGGACGTCGTCCGGCAGTCCGCGAGCCGCGGGACGGGCGAGAGCGGCGACTCTGCGGCTCGCTGTTCTTCGGCGGAGAGGCCGAGGGCCCTCGCCGCCTCGTCCACGAAGGGCGAGCGCACCGTCTCGCGGCCGCGCTCGTCGCGTCGCGGCCAGAGGAGCGCGATGCTCGCATCCGCGGCGCACAGGGCGAGGTGGAAGAGGAGCGGCTCTTGCGCGGTACCGGGCAGGTCGAAAACGGGTCTACGGACGAGCCGATTCACCGCGCGGCGATCCTCGTCCGCGAGAAGCGGGTCGACCGGGGGCGTCGCCGGAAGCTGTCCCTCGATGAGGTTTGTGATGATGAGATGCTCGAATCGGCGGCCCGGGATTTCGCCGAGCTCGCAGATCTGGACGGCTCCGCCCCTCGCGCCGCCCGGGCGCAGCGCGGTGAGAGCGCCCGACAGCGCCTGGACCCACTCGGCGCGAGAACGAAGCCGATCCGACTCTCCGAGCGCGTCCGCCGCCCGGGCAAGCTCGCTGCAGGCCCCTTCCAGAGCGTCGAGCGCTGCCTGGTCGCGCCCGAGCGCCGCGGCCGAAGCCCGCGAGAGGAAATCGGCTTCCACTTCGCTATCGTCGTGCCGGCGGATCCTCGCCGGGAGCTGCCAGCGATCGAGGAGCGCCAGAAGCGCGGCGCCGTGATCGCGCAAGGATGCCCGCTCGGGGAGCGCAGAGGCCTCGTCGAGAATCCGCCGCACGCGGCGGCGAACCTCGTCGATTTCGGCGCGGGCGCGGACCGGATCGGGCGCGGCGCGCCCCTCGCCGGCGGCAGCCGCGGCCTTCGCCGAGATTCGATCGGCGAGGGCGACGAGCCGTGCGTCGTAGCCGCCCTCCGAGACGTCGTCGACGACGCGCGCCTCGCGCAGCCGGCGCACGAGCCGTTCGGGCGGGACCCGATCGCCTTCTTCCCGGAGCCACACGAGGCGCGAGCAGAGGAGCGTCTCGACGCCCTCGACAGGGAAACGCCGCTCGACCAGATCGTACAGCGAGAGCGCGAGCCGGACCGGCGGAGCCGTGGCGGCCGGACTCCCCCTCCGTTCGCGCCAGGGAACACGGAACCGGTCGAGCGCGGCGGTCAGCTCTTCGAGCACGCCACCCCCCAGATCGCGAGCGACGATGGCAATTCCGTCGGGAGCGGCGCCGAGGGCGAGGAGGTCCACGCACCTCTTCGCCGCCTCGCGCGCCTGGGCCGCTGGCGAGGCGCACGCCCGCAGGACAACGCGATCGTCGCGTTCGGCAGACCCTGTCCCGAAGAGCCTGCGCAGGAAGGGCGCGAGCGCCGAAGGCTCCTCGGGCTCGCGCAATTCGATCTCCGGCGCGGCCTGCGCGCCTCCGGAAGCCTCGAAGGCGCGCAGGACGGGGTCGAGGGCTTCGCGCAAGTCGGACCGATCGCCGGAAGGCCAGGGGAGCCGTACCCGCACGCGCCCCGGACCCATCCTCGCCGCGAGTGCCAGGACGAGCCGGACCCGGATCGGCGACCAGTCGTCGATCCATTCGAAGACGACCGATCCGGCGGCGGCGAGCTTGCGGGGAAGCTCTCCGCCCTCCTCGAGGTGCGCGACCCCGCGAAGGAGAGCGCCGCCCGCGTCGACGAGCCCTCTCTCCTCGAGCCGCCGGCGCGCGGTGCAGAGGATGTCCGCGAGCGACGAGATGCGTTCCCAGGTTCCTGCCGGAAGCGATGGCACGAGCGCGAGGAGCGCTTTCGGCTCGAGCATCCCGCGCGAGAGCGCCGCGAGAAGGTCCTGCGCTGCCCGGGCGAAACCCGATTGCTCGCGGATGCGCGCGTAGGGAGGCGCGGCGGTACGGCAGGCGTCGCGCAGGGCGAGGGCGAGCGTCTCCGGAGTGGCGATGCGGCCGCAGGCTCCGGACCCACGTGCCGCCCGCACCACCTCGCGTTCCAGGTCCGCGAACGTGCAGGCGAGATGCCCCGGTGCGAACGGAGCCGCCTTGCGCACGACGTGCTCCTCGACGCGCACTGCGTCGGGGAGCACCGCGAGCGCCGGCCCCTGCGCCTTGCGAGTCTTTGCGTCCGTGAAGGTGAGCTGGGAGGAGCGCGGCATCTTCTCCCGTGTACCAAAGGGGTCCGACAACCACCGGTTTGCCCAGGGATGGCGCGCCGTTCTGTTATTCTTTCCGGATGCGGATCGACGATCTCCTACGGTTCGGCAGCGAGCGCGGCGAGCCGCTCTTCTCCTTCGAATTCTTCCCCCCCAAGACCGAAGCGGGCGTCGAGGCGCTCTTCGAAGCCGTCCGGGCGCTGCGGCCGCTCGGGCCCTCGTTCGTGAGCGTGACCTGGGGAGCGGGCGGATCGACCCGGGGCCGCACCCTCGAGATGGTGACCCGGATCAAGCGCGACCTCGAGATCGAGGCGATGGCGCACGTCACCTGCGTGGGCGCGACCCGCGACGAGCTCTCGCAGGCGATCGAGCAGATCCTCGACTCCGGGATCGACAACGTCCTCGCGCTCCGCGGCGACCCTCCCCGCGGGCAGCCGTTCTTCGTGCCGACGGAAGGGGGCCTCCGGCACGCGAGCGAGCTCGTGCGGCTCGTCCGCGAGGTGGCGGACCGCAAGAAGAAGCCGGTGTGCGTCGGCGCGGCCTGCTATCCCGAGGGCCACGTCGAGACGCGCGATCTGCAGAAGGACCTGCGCAACCTGATCGAGAAGGTGCACGCCGGCGCCGACTTCTTGATCACGCAGTTATTTTTCGACAACCGCTGCTACTTCGATTTCGTCGGCCGCGCCAGGGCGGCGGGGATCGAGGTGCCGATCATTCCGGGAATCATGCCGATTCAAAACATCGAGCAGGTCCAGCGATTCACGGCCATGTGCGGCGCCCACGTCCCGGGGAAGCTCGCCGCGGCGATGAAGGTGCGCAAGGACGATCCCGACGCTGCGGTCCAGCTCGGCGTCGCTTACGCGGCGGTGCAGTGCGCGGACCTGCTTCGCCGCGGCGTCCCGGGGGTCCACTTCTACACGCTCAACCGGAGCCCGGCGACGCGGGCGATCCTCTCCACACTGCGCGCGGCGGAGCCGTGGCTGGAGGCGGAAGGCTGACGCGGCGTTCACGTCTCCATGCCAGCGCGATGCCTTGCTGCGGTGAGCGTGTTCCGCAAGAGATAAGCGATGGTCATCGGGCCCACCCCGCCCGGTACCGGGGTGATGGCACGCGCCCGCTCCGAGGCCGCGGCGAACTCGACGTCGCCCTTCAGCTTGCCGTCCGCGAGCCGGTTCATGCCGACGTCGATCACGGTCGCGCCGGGCTTCACCCAGCTTCCCTTGATCAGCTCCGCCTTCCCGATCGCTGCCACCAGGACGTCGGCGCGCGCGACTTCGCCCTGGAGGTCCTGTGTCCGCGAGTGCGCCATCGTCACCGTGGCGTTCCGCTCGAGGAGGAGCAGCGCCATCGGCTTTCCCACGATCAGCGACCGCCCCACCACGAGAGCGCGCGCACCCTGGAGGGGCGTCTCCACCTCGTCGAGGAGCCGCAGGCATCCGGACGGCGTGCAGGCACGCAGCCCCGGGCGGCCCATCGCCAGCGCCGCGACGCTGCGCGGCCCGAAGCCGTCCACGTCCTTCTCGGGCGAGACGAGATCGATGACCCGGTCCGGATCGATGTGCTTGGGAAGCGGAAGCTGGACGAGGATCCCGTGCACGCGCTCATCTGCATTGAGCCGAGCCACCAGCCCGAGCAGGTCCTCCTGCGATGTCCGCTCGGGAAGCGCGTGCTCGAAGGAGGCGATCCCCACCTCCGCGCACGCCTTGATCTTGTTGCGGACGTAGATGATCGACGCTGGATCCTCGCCGACCCGGACCGCGGCGAGTCCCGGCGGAAGGCCGGTTCTTGCCACCAGCTCCTTCACTCCTTGTGCGACCTCGGCGCGGACCCGCGCGGCGATCGCCTTTCCGTCGATGATCTTCGCAGCCATTCCTCTTCCGGCGCTTCCCGCGGCGTGGATGACGTGAGTCCGCTTCTATCCTAGAACCCCGCCATGCCACCACGATCCATCTTCATCACCGGCGCTTCCAGCGGCCTCGGGCGCGGGCTCGCCCTCCACTACGCGAAAGACGGGGCGACGGTCCACGCTGCCGGCCGCCGGGCGCAGGAGATCGAGATCCTCGCCCGCGAGGCTCCCCCCGGCCACGTCGTTCCGGTCGTGCTCGACGTGACCGACCCGGTGCGCCTCGTCCAGGCGATCCGCGACGCGGAGTCCGCCGCAGGCGGCGCCCTCGACCTCGTCATCGCCAACGCGGGGATGGGCGCGACGACGAACGCGCGCAAGATGGACTGGGCCAAGGTGCGCAAGATCCTCGACGTCAACGTCACAGCCGCCTGCGTGACCGTCGCTGCCGCGCTGCCTGCGATGGTGACGCGCAATGCGGGGCAGGTGGTCGCCATCTCCAGCCTCGCGGCCTTCCGCGGGATGCCGGGGAACGCCGCCTACTGCGCCTCGAAGGCGGCGCTCCACATCTTCATGGAGAGCATCCGGGTCGATCTGTGTGGGACACGCGTGGTGGCGACCACCATCTATCCCGGCTTCGTCAAGACGGAGCTGACGGCGAAGAACAAGTTCCGCATGCCCTTCCTGATGGAGCTCGACGACGCGGTCGAAGTGATGGCGAAGGGCATCGCGCGCAAGAAGGCGACCATCGCGTACCCGTTGGCCATGGCGGCGGCGGCGCGCGGGCTTTCGGTCCTCCCGCGAGCGCTCTACGAACCCCTCGCCGGCCGGTCGCGCATTCCGTCCTGAAAGACCTCCCGGATGCGCTGCGCGGCGGCTGCCGCCCTCGGATGACCCGAGCGCAGAACGGCCCCATCGAGGAGCTCGCCGAGCTTCTCCGCGAAGCCGGGCGGCGCGGGACGGTCCTCCGCGGACTCGCGAAGCGGAAGCTCGCTCATGCCGCGCAGCTCCTTCAGGACCAAGGCGCGCACCGCGTCGCTCGCCCGGACGGCGGTCGGAGTGAGTCCCTGCGCTTCGGCGATCGGGCCGAGCGCCGCGGGAGAGAGCCCGAGCGCTCCGAGGATCGCGGGCACCGCTTCAGCCTCCGCGAGGAGATCTTCCGCCCTCGCCACTTCGGCCCTGCTGCCCAGGGCGCGGCGCGTTCGCGGAGCGGCCGGGAGGGCTCCGGGTCCCCCGGAGCCCGGGCGGAGGCCGTGGGCCGGAGCATTGGAGGGAAACTCGGGGCGGGTACGCGAGAGCGCATCGACCACGTGCGAGAGCGGCGGATCGAGCAGCGTGGCGGACTGGGCCTGCGGGAGCCGTGCGGCCGCGGCGGCGCGTCTCGCGCGCGCTTGCAGCCGGTACGCCTCACCGACGCCCGTCTGGAAGATCTGCCGCACCGGTCGCTCGGCGAGGACGCGCGCGGCCACCAGGAGGTCGCCTCGGGAGAGGATCTCCAGACCGAGGGCGAGAGTCGCCCGGGCGTCCGCCAAGGTGTCGCGCAGCTCTTCGAAATCGTCCCCGCGGACCGCGTTCGCGACCAGCGCCGCGTTCGAGGCGTAGAGGATGCCTTCTTCGGCCCGCTCGCGTTCTTGTCCGGAAAGCTCTTCCAGGGCGCGCTCGAGCAGGTTCGAGACCGGCACCAGGAGGGCAGGGCCCGGAGAAGGTTCGGGCGCGCTCTTCGCCGCCGCGGGGCGCGCGTAGAACGAGGCCGCCTCCTCCAGATCGGGGAACCCCAGGTCGCGCAATCTGCCGTCGCGCCACCTCCGGGCGATTTCCTCGAGCTCGGTCGGCACCTCCCAGCGCAGCGACTCGAGGAGCCGCGTCGTTCCGAGCACGTCCTCGGCATAGAGGTCGTCGAGCAGTCCCTTCGCCATGGCGTAGTCGGTGCCCTCGAGCACTTCCACGAGGTAGCGTCCCTCTGGCGTCCGATAGGTGCTGCCCGTCTCGTGCACCGCCGGCTCGGGCTCTTCGTTCAGGTCGTGGACCCGCAAGATGCGCCGCAGCGTCAACGACAGCATCTCCGCATCGAGCCCCGCGAGCTTCTCGCGGTACCGCATGCCGGCCCGATCCGAATGACCGGCGCCTTCGCGCGCGAGCCGCAGCCAGCGCAGGATCGTCGCCGGGTCTGGTCCCTTGTCACGCCCCGGCCAGGCGGAAAGATCGATGGCGTGCCGGAACTGCGAGGGCGAGGAGAGCGCCACCACTTCGGCGGCGTCGTCAGGACCGATCTCGAGGATCGCGAGGTAGAGATCCTGCTCGGGAATCGACTGGACGAGCGCCTCCGGATCCGGTGCCGAAAGGAGGACGTCGAGCTTTTCCTGGCCGGTCGCGGCGGCGAGGGCGCGCCTGGGCGCGAGCGCCCCGCTGCCGTTCGAGTCGGTCGACAAGGCCAGCCTTTCGCCTAGGCGGCCTTGGTGATCTTCCCCGCCTTGAGGCAGCGCGTGCAGACGCGCACGTGGACCCGCCTGCCCTCGACCATCGCGTGTACCCGTTGCAGGTTCGGCAGCGACCGCTTCTTGGACTTGTTGTTGGCGTGGCTCACCTGGTTGCCGGTGAGCGGGCCCTTGCCGCACAGATCACACTTGAAAGCCATCGGATCTCCAGTCGGGGACGGCGGAAAATACCCGCGTTCCGCATCGTGTCAAGTCGCGGTGATCTGCTTGCGGCCGGTCAGCTCCAGCGCGTGTCCGGCGCAGGCCCTCGCTGCCAGCATCGACCCTTCCAGGCCGAACCCCGGATAGACCTCCCGCGAGGCGAAGCCGACCCTGTCGTGCGACCCGGAAACCGGGCGCAGACCGATCGGCTCCGAGTGCATGCCTTCGTGCGGGCGCAGCAGCCGCTGACCCTGGTGCGGATCGAGGTCCGCGGCCTCGTGGACGATGTGCTTCTCGAAGAAGGGCAGTACCGGTTCGAGCGCCCTGCGGGCGCCGGCCAGGAAACCGGCGCCGTCGGTATCGTCAACGTCGACGGCTCTGCAGAAGGTGAGGAGCTTTTCCGTCCGCGACTCGCCTTTCGTCCGGCGGGCAGGGTGGCAGGCGAGGAGCCCGGGGCCCTCCGGGGAGAGGAGGAGAGCCGCTTCTTCGAGGGGTTGCGGGATCGCTTCCGCGCGCACGACGAAGTGGGCCAGTCCGACCTTCTGCGCCACTGCCAGCGCCGTCTCGGCGATGATGTTCCGCTCGACCCGTCCGCCACCCTGGCACAGCTCCGCGATTCGCCTGGGCGACGTCGCCAGGACGACGACGTTCGCGCGGACCTCCGCGCCTTCCAGCTCGAACGAGACGCCCCTGCGTTCGATGCGCAGCCGCGCGCAGCGGCCGGCGAGCACGTGCGAGCCGCTGGCTTCGGCCTTGCCCCGGAGGAGGTCCCACACTTGCGTAGCGCCCCCCCAAAGCCGCAGCGGCGCGCGCAGCAGCGTGGCCGCCTCCCGCGCGGTGGCCTCGGGAGCGGTATCGCCGACCAGCGACGCGCAGAGCGGCGCAAGAGCGTGGAGCGCCTCGCCGACGAAGCCTTCGGGCAGATCGGGCGGCGGGTAGGGAAGGATCTTGCGGAGCTTGCGGCGTTCGAAGAAGCCGCGCGCAGGGAGGGGCGGCGGCTCTTGCAGGAAGGCATCCCAGGTCTTGGCGAGGGCCTCCAGCGCGTCCAGGCCGCTTTCCACGGCCGCCGAGTCGTCCCCTAGCTCGCGCTGGAGATCGGCGCGCCGCCGCGCCGGATCGGCCGGCAAGGACAGGCGCAGCGACTCGCCCAGGATCTGGAGCGCGGCCGCCGGTCCAGCCGACTGGCGCGACAGCTCCTGCGCGAGCCCGAGATCGTCGAACACCGGAGCAGCGCCGGACAAGTGGCGCAGCGGGGGAACAGCCGGAACGGCTCCTGGCAACACCCAGCCGTCGCTCTCTTTCGGAGCGAGCGGACCGTCGGCGGCGATGAGGACGCGCAAGCCGCGCCGCGAGAGGATCGCGGCGGTCGCGGCCCCGCCGGGATCGGAACCGATCACGGCCACGTCGTATAGGCGGCGCGGGAAGCCCGCCTTTTCGGGGCCGGGGGTCATCCGTCGTCGAGGGGTGGCGAGGCGAAGGTGAGCGCGGGGTCGGCCGCGATGCCGCGAACGGCGACCTTGCGCCCCGCGACGGTCGCGCGCCCGGAGGCGAAGAGCGAGATGGCGCGGGGATACGCCCGGTGCTCCTGCACCAGGATCCGGGCGGCGAGCGTTTCCTCGGTATCGCCGTCGAGGACCGGCACGGCGGCCTGCACGACGATCGGTCCGGTATCGGTGCCTTCGTCGACGATGTGCACCGTGCAGCCCGAGACGCGCACGCCGGCGGCGAGCGCCTGTCGCACCGCATGCATCCCCGGGAAGGCGGGAAGGAGGGCAGGGTGGATGTTCAGGATGCGGTCCGGAAATGCCCGCAGCATCACCGGCGTGATGATCCGCAGGAAGCCGGCGAGGCACACGAGGCTGACGTCGTGAGCACGTAGCTCCTCGACGAGATGGGCGTCGTACTCCTCGCGCCGCGCGAAGCCTGCGTGCGGCAGGAGGATGGCGGGGACATTCGAGGCACGAGCGCGCTCGAGCGCCCTCGCTCCCGCGACGTTGCAGATCACCGCGGCGACGCGCGCCTCGATCCGCCCCTGCTCGCACGCGTCGAGGATCGATTGCAGATTGGAACCCGACCCCGATGCGAGCACGCCGAGGCGCATCATGCGCGGAAGACCACTTCGGGCTCGGCTGCCCCAACATCCTCCTCCACGACCCCGATCTCCCAGGCCTGCAGCCCGTGGCGGCCGAGCAGCGCCCGGGCTCCTTCGACGTCCTCGTGACGGACCACGGCGCACATGCCGATGCCGCAGTTGAAGGTGCGGAGCATCTCGTCATCGTCCACCTCGCCCAGCTTCTGGATCCGGGCGAAGATTTCCGGCCGGGGCCACGCCGAGGTCCGCAGGATGGCCCGGTGCCCCGGCGGCAGGACGCGAGGAAGATTTCCCGGAAGGCCACCGCCGGTGATGTGCGCGAAGGCGTGCACGTCGAAGACCTCGCGGAGCGCGAGGATCGCTTTCGCGTAGATGGCGGTCGGCGCGAGAAGCTCGTCGAGGAGCTGTCCTTCGAGCCGCAGCCCGGCGTGCTCGAGGAGCACCTTGCGCGCGAGCGAGAAGCCATTCGAGTGGAGCCCCGTCGAGGCGATCCCGAGCACGGCGTCGGTCGCGCGGACGCGGGATCCGTCGAGGATGCGGGATTTCTCGACCACGCCGACGCAGAAGCCGGCGAGGTCGTACTCGCCCTCGGCATAGAACCCGGGCAGCTCCGCGGTTTCGCCGCCGATCAGGGCGCACCCGGCGCGGACGCATCCTTCGGCGATGCCGGCGATGACCTTCTCGGCTTCCGGCGCGCGCAGCCTGCTCGTCGCGAAGTAGTCGAGAAACACGAGCGGCTCCGCCCCGCAGACCGCGACGTCGTTCGCGCTCATGGCGACGAGATCGATGCCCACCGTCTCGTGGCGGCCGCTCTGGAAGGCGATCTTCAGCTTGGTGCCGACTCCGTCGGTTCCGGCGACCAGGACCGGCTCCGTGTAGCCGCGGGGAATCTCGAAGAGGCCGCCGAATCCGCCGATCCCCGCCAGCACCTCGGGACGCATGGTACGGCGGGCGTGGGGTTTCAGCCGCTCGACGAGCGCGTCGCCCTCGTCGATGTCCACGCCCGCGTCGCGATAGGAGAGCGCCATGGCGGCGGGCACCTTAGTTGGATTTTCGCCCGCCTGCCACACGGTCCTGCCGCCCCGCGTCGGAAGTCGAGACGTGGGGCGGCTACCGGATCGGCGCTAGTCGTTGTCGCCGGCGTTGCCGACGCGCTCGATCTTCCAGATCACGCCGGTCTTCGGGATCTGAACCAGGGGGCCGTCGAGCGGACCGATGAAGCGGCTCCTCGGATTCGACTGCCCGAAGTCGCGCACCGCGCCGAAGTCGACGAGGTACAGCGCGCCATCGGGACCGAACTGGACCTGGAGGGGACGGTTGATGCCGTGGATCCGCTCCACGAACGCCTGATCGAGCGAGGCGTCGTTTCCGGCGCGATCGACGCAGCGGGCGTTTCCCTGCGCATCCGTCGTCTGGTTCGCCCTCAGGCAATTGAAGGCGAAGCGGGACAGGTTCAGCTCGAGCGCCTTGCCCGGCTGGCTGAAGTTCACCAGCTCGACGTCATGTCCTACGACGGGGTGGCCGTTCGCGGCGGAGAAGCCGAAGTCTCCTTCGCGGGCGACCAGGGCGGCTCCGTTCTTCACCGCACCCCCGGTGAAGGTGACGGGAGCGAAGTCGGGGCCCACCACCGCGACGTCGGTCGGCTCGATCGCGAGAGGCGCCGTGACGGTCTGCGGGAAGTGGTCGAGGACGTGTCGCACGGGCCGGTCCTGGGCGATCACTGCGGCGGTCGGCAGGTCGTCGCCGGGACCGCCCACCGGATCAAAGATGGCCTGGGTCGTGTCGAGGAACCCGAACCGGTCGGGCCAGCCGTGGAAGTCCGGCGAGCCATCCCTGTTCTGCCGTGCGAGCTGGAGGCGGTCCGGAGCGTTGTTCGTGGGGCGGGCGCCGCGCTCGTCCTCGCCGTTCTCGGTCACGAAGAGGCCTCCCTGGAGTACGTGGTCGGCGGGAGCGAAGCGCAGCCCGAACGGGTTCCGGTATCCCCAGGAGAACGGCTCGACGAAGCTGCCGTTGAGCGGCGCCCGCAGGATCGCGCCCGTGCACATGCCCCGAGCGGTCGCGTCCTCGAAGGCGCGGACGAGCGCGAGCGGGCGGGCTACGCCGTGGTTCGAGAAGCCGCTCGTGAAGTGCCCGTCGCCGGACGAGAACACGTTGTTCGAGAGCTGGATGTCCTGGCAGGCGATGTCGTGCTGGTTGCCGCCATTGCCGTTGTCGTGGCCCGTCACTCCCGCGTTCGTCGCCGAGCCCTGCGACCAGTAGAGGAACCCGTCGTGGACGACGAGCAGTTCGGTGGGATGATCGCCGGTCGGCAACCCGCCGATGAGCGTGTCGACCCGGTTTGCGGCCACGTCGATACGGGTGACGCGCGAGGTGTTGTTCCCTCCGCCTTGTCCAGCGGCAGCGCCGCGGGCGCCCTGGTTCGAGTCGGTCCCGAAGAGACGCCCGCCGGCGGCGCCGCGCTCGAAGGCGAGCCCGATGGCCGGCCCGTCGACCTGGAAGCTGGCGCTCCTCGGCGAGGTCGGCTTGCCGACCGCGGGGGTCGCCGCGCAGCGGCCGTCGAAGTCGGGACGGCCTTGCAGGCAGCGTCCGTTCTTGTCGAAGATCGTCAGATCGGGAGTGAACGGGTTCGTGGCGCTGAACGACCCACCCACGGCGGGGGTGTCGTTGTTGTTGCAATTGTTACCGGCCGGAAGCCCCTTCCCGGACTCGATGACGAGGACCTGGAAATCGTTCTTCGTGCCGACGAAGGCGATTCCCGTGGGGAAGTTGAGGTCCTTGGCGAAAACGGAGACCTTGAAGCCTTTGGGAACGGCGATGTCCTGGCCGTTGCCCGGGTCGTAGAAGACGGTCTCTACCGGACAGTTCGGGTTATTGCGATCGGCGAAAGCGGGTGCTGCAAGGCCGAGCGCCAGAAGCGCGGCGACGGGCACCGCGCGATTCCACATCAAGAATGCATCCATAACGCGTTCTCCACGAACGACTTGCGGTGCTCCCCCCTCACGCGCCGGCGGCACGTGGCTGTTTCGCGCCAGGCAGGCGGGTTCTCACCTTCTTTCCGGGTGAACGCTCGGCGCCCCGGATGCGCGCTGGGCCGTGCGCCAGCGGCATCGCCCCTCGGGGAGGGCGGCGGGGGCCGCGCGGTTCTGTCGACAAATGTGCACGGCGAAGTCCGTATGGCCCCGTACCGGAAAGGAGTCAAGCGGACCTCAGTCGGCCCGCCGCACGCGCTGGCCGGCCCTCCCGCGGGCGTGTGTCGGCGGTCACATCCACGGCCCGCGACCGAATTGCGGTTTTGCAAACCGCACGCGCGACGCCAGAACTGCGCGACAGGTGGGAGGTTTCCCTTCCGCATGGGTGCCGGCCGAAATTGACGTCCGCCGAAATCGCTTGTGATACTGCTTGCGCCCGCACGGGCACGAGGGAAGATGGGAGCGGAAGACACGCTGGTCGCGCGTCGCAGCCGGGGGTTCGAGAAGGACGCGACATGAAGGTTCGCGTCCTCGGCTGTCACGGCGGAGAGCTCCCCGGGCACAAGACCACCTGTTTCCTCGTCGACGACTCGTTGTGCGTGGACGCGGGCGCGATCACTTCGACCCTGCAGCTCGACGAGATCTTGCGGATCGACGACATCTTCCTCACGCACAGCCATTTCGATCACATCAAGGACATCCCGCTGATGACCGACCTGCTGGTCGGCAAGCGGCGCAGGCCGGTCGTCGTGCACGGATCCCGCGAAACCATCGAGACGATGGACCGGGACGTCTTCAACGACAGGGTGTGGCCGGACTTCCGGGCGATTCCCACCAGGGACGATCCCGTACTCGCCCTCGACGCGATTCCGGTTTCCAAACCCGTCGTTTGTCAGGGGCTGCGGATCCGGGCGATTCCCGTGCGGCATCCCGTCCATTCGGTCGGATACATCATCGAAGGGAAGGGGTCGGCGATCGCCTTTTCCGGCGATACCGGACCTACCGAGGAGTTATGGCGAGAGATCAACGCGACGCCGGCCTTGAAGGCGGTCTTCGTCGAGCTCTCGTTTCCCTCCAGCCAGCAATGGCTTGCGGACGTTTCCGGCCACCTCACCCCGCGGACGGTGGTGAGCGAGCTCGCGAAGCTCGATCGCCGGGGAGCGCGCATCTACCTCTATCATCTGAAACCCAGCACGATTTCCGAGGTGAAGGCCGAAATCGCGGCCCTGGAGCGAGACTACATCCAGGTGTGCGAGCTGGACGACGTCTACACGTTCTAGCAACAAAGCGCGGGAACCCTTCGCGCGGGCCCTCCGTCCTACCGGCAAGGACGAGGGCCCATGGCGGAAGCCGTTCTCGATTGCACACCCTTGCCGAGGCGCGCCGCGATTGGCGAGCGCGTTTCGTTCGAGCAACTGGTTCGCCGGAACCAGGGAATGATCGTGCGGCTCGCGCTGGCGATGCTGCGGGATCGCGACGCCGCCAACGACGTGGCGCAGGAGACCTTCTTCCGCGCGTTCCGGCACTACGAAACCTTCCGCAGCGAAGCGGCCTTTTCCACCTGGACCTACCGGATCGCCGTGAACCTCTGCCTCGACGCGATGCGCAGGGCAAGCGGCCGGCTGGTGCAGCCGCTCGACAATGCCGAAGCCGAGACGCCCCCGGCGTTGCGGGACCCGGAGCCGGGGCCCGAGGGAGAGGTCATCGTTCGCGACCTGGCACGCCATGCGGACGCGGCGCTCGAGGAGCTGACGCCGAACCACCGGACCATCCTGCTGCTCCGGGAAGTCGAGGGTCTGTCCTACGCCGAGATCGCCCAGGTCCTTCGCGTCCCGCGAGGGACGGTGATGAGCCGCCTGCACCATGCCCGGCACAACCTCCAGAAGGCGTTCCGGCGCGTCAGCAGGGTCCAGAAGAGAGCGTAGAGCACGAGCGAGCGAGCGGCGGTCCGGACGGGCAATCCGCGTCGCCCTCGTTCCCTGGTAGATCACGGGCGGATGCCGGGTAGAGCTCGCGTCGTCGCCGTCGTCGTGCTCTTTCTCGCGCTGCCCGCCGCCGCGCAGAAGCCCACATCGCCGACGAGCGCGCAGGCGCAGCCGTCGGAGTCGCCGGACCAGACCCGGCCGGCGCCGGTGGGCTCCCCGGATCAGCAGAACGCGGCCGCTGCCGCCGCGGCGGGGGCGGGTGCCGTGATCGTCGGAACCCAGCTCGACGCGAAAGAAGACCCGTTCGCTTTCCCCGCTCCGACGCTTCGTGCGCGGCAGTGGTTCGGGTACGCGTCGCCGTGGACGATCGGAATCCTGCTCGTGGTGCTGGTCGCGCTCGCCGCCTCGATCGGACGATTCGCGCCCAAGAAGAGGCGTCGCATCCGCCGGGCCACCATCCTGCTCATGCTCTACGTCACCACTTTCGTGGTGGCGGCGTTCCTGCACGTCATCCACGCCGAGGGGTGGTCGAGGCGGGTCTGGTTCCTCGCCGATCTGTTCGAGGTCCTGGTCGTCATCGACTTCGTCGCCATCCTGCTCTTCGACCTCGTGCTGCTCGCCCTGCGGATCGAGATCGCCAACATCGTCCACGACCTGGCGCTCGGAGCGGCCTACATCCTCGCGGTGATCGGAATGCTGCACCGCTCCGGCGTGCAGCTTTCCGGGATCATCGCGACGAGCGCCGTGGTGACGGTGGTCCTGGGCCTGTCGCTGCAGGCGACGCTCGGCAACGTGCTGGGCGGGATCGCGCTCCAGCTCGATGACTCCATCCACATCGGCGACTGGCTGCAGCTCCCCAGCGGACAGCAGGGGAAGGTGAAGGCGATCCGCTGGCGGCACACGGTGGTCGAGACGCGCAACTGGGACACCGTCATCGTCCCCAACGCCTCGCTCCTGAACGACAACATCCTCATCCTCGGAGCGCGCGAGGATCAGCCTACGCAGCACCGGATGTGGGTGTACTTCAACGTCGATTTCCGTTACTCGCCGGACGAGGTGATCCGCGTCGTCGAGGATGCCATGCACTCGACGCCGATCGCGAACGTGGCGGCCTTCCCGCCGCCCCAGGCCGTCTGCTTCGACTTCAGCCGGCAGGGGTCGGAAAGCTTTGCGAACTATGCCTTGCGGTACTGGCTGACCGACCTGGCGCACGACGACCCGACGTCGAGCGCCGTCCGGGTACGCATCTACGTCGCCCTCAAGCGGGCCGGGATTCCCCTCGCGGTTCCGGCAGCCGCGCTCTTCGTCTCGCGCGACGATCCGGAGCACCGGGAGCGCAAGGCGGAGCGCGAAATCGCGCACAAGATGGCGGCGCTCGAGCATGTGGAGATGCTCGCCTCGCTCTCGAACGAGGAGCGTCTCCAGCTCGCCGCGGCGATGCGTCTCGCGCCCTTCGGCCGGGGCGAGGTCATCACCCGCCAGAACGCGGCCGCGCACTGGCTGTACGTGCTCACCAAAGGCGAGGTCGAGGTGCGCATCCGCGCCGAGAACGGGGTGGAGAAGATCGTCACCCGGCTTTCGGCCCCGAACGTCTTCGGCGAGATGGGCGTCGTCACCGGCGAGCCCCGCAGCGCCTCGGTCATCGCCTCGAGCGAGGTGGAGTGCTACCGGCTCGACAAGGAAGCGTTCCAGCGCGTCCTCAAGGCGCGGCCGCACATCATGGACAGCGTCTCCGGGGTGATGGCGCGCAGGCGGGTCGAGCTGGCGACCGTGCGCGAAGGCCTCAACGCCGAGCAGCGCAAGGAGCGGGTCAAGGAGGAACGCAACCGCATCCTCGCTTCCCTGCAGAGCTTTTTCGGCCTCGACGGCGACAAGCCCAACTGACGGCGTGGTAGAAGCGGCCCGCGATGGCCTGGTACCACAAGGTTCCCGCTCCGAAGCTTCCGGCGACCGACAAGCGGGCGCGGATGGAGGGGATGTGGATCAAGTGCGACGCCTGCGGCCAGATCGTCTACAAGCAGGAGGTCGAGCGCAATCTCGAGGTATGCCCGAAGTGCGCTGAGCATTTCCCGCTCCCCGTCCGGCGCAGGCTCGATCTGGTGCTCGATCCCGGGTCGTTCGTGGAGTACGACCGCGGGCTCGAGTCGACGGACCCGCTCCAGTTCAGCGACTCGAAGAAGTACAAGGATCGCCTCAAGTCGAGCGCCAAGACCGCCGGCGAGCAGGAGGCGTTCGTCGGCGGAATGGGCAGGCTCGCCGGGCGCGAGGTGTCCATCGGCGCCTTCGACTTCGGTTTTCTGGGCGGGTCGATGGGATCCGTCGTCGGCGAGAAGGTGACGCGGCTCTTCGAGCGCGCCACCGAGCGGCGCGTCCCGGCCATCGTGTTCTCCGCCTCGGGCGGGGCGAGGATGCAGGAGGCCATCTTCTCGCTCATGCAGATGGCGAAGAGCAGCGCCGCGCTGGCACGGTTCCGGTCGGTGAAGAAGCCGTACATCAGCGTGCTGCTCGACCCCACCACGGGAGGGGTGGCGGCCTCGTTCGCGTTCCTCGGCGACATCATCATCGCCGAGCCGAAGGCGCTGATTGGATTCGCGGGCCCCCGCGTGATCGAGCAGACGCTGCGGCAGAAGCTGCCGGAGGGATTCCAGACCAGCGAGTTCCTGCTCCAGCACGGGATGATCGACGCCATCGTCCACCGCAAGGAGATGCGGGATCGGCTCGCGCAGCTGCTCGGACTCCTGGCCTGATCATGGAGTGCTCTCGGTGCGGCGCTTGCTGCGTGGCGCCGGACATCGCCGCGCTCGACAAGCCGCTCGGCGCCCGCTGCCCGCATCTCGGCGATGACCTGCTTTGCAAGATCTACGACCGGCGCCCGGAAGTGTGCCGATCCTACGCCGCCGATTCCTTCTGCCAGCACATCGCCGCGTCTACGTTGTCCGAACGGGTCGCGCGCTATCTCGAAGCGTTCGGGCTCGAGGAAGAGGCGCTCCGGTCCAAAGGATGGTCGAGCATGCGCGCCGCGCGGCGGCTGAAGGTCGTCGGATGACCTTCGAGGAGCTGAAGGCGGCCCTCTTCGTCCGCTCGAATTTCGGCATGAAGCTCGGCCTTACGCGGATGTGCGAGGCGCTCCGGCTCCTCGGCGATCCGCACCGCGGCTACGCCGTGCTGCACGTCGCCGGCACGAACGGGAAGGGTTCGACGTGCGCGTTCGCGGAGGCCTCGCTGCGCGCGGCCGGTCTGCGCACGGGGCTCTACACGTCCCCCCACCTGATCCATTTCTGCGAGCGGATTCGCGTCTCCGGCACGCCGATCTCCGAGGAGCGGGCCGCCGATCTGTTCGAGGAGATCCTGGGAAAGGTCTCCTGGGCGCTCGAGGACGAGGGGCTCACCTTCTTCGAGATCGCGACGCTGATGGCCTTCCTCGAGTTCACTCGGAGCGAAGTCGACGTCGCCGTGGTGGAGGTCGGCCTCGGGGGGCGCCTCGACGCGACCAACGTGGTCGAGCCGTTGGCCTGCGCCATCTCCTCGCTGGGGCTCGACCATCTCCAATGGCTCGGTCCCACGCTCGCCCATGTCGCCGCTGAAAAAGCCGGCATCTTCAAGCAAGGCGTTCCGGCGGTGAGCGCGGGCCAGGTGAAGGAGGCCGCCGAGGTCCTGGAGAGGCGGGCCGGCGAGCTGCGAATTCCGCTCTGGCGGCCGGGACGGGATTATCGATTCGAAAGCCGGACCAACCGGGAGTTTTGTTACGAAAGCGCTTCCGGATTTTGCGTCCGGCCCCGGGCGCCTCTCGCGCTGGCAGGCTCGCACCAGCGAACGAACGCCGCCCTCTCTTGCGCGCTCCTGGAGGCAGCGGCGGCCCGCGGCCTGCGCGTCGTCCCGCGCCACGTGGAAGAAGGACTGGTGGGGGCACGGTGGCAGGCGCGGCTGGAGCCGGTCGCGCGCGATCCCCTGGTCCTCGTCGACGGCGCGCACAACGGCCACGCCGCCCGCGCGCTTCTGCGCTCGCTTCCGGACATCCTACGAGGCCGCCCGCTGCACCTCGTCATGGCCGCCATGGCGGACAAGGACCACGCGGATCTCGTCGGACCTCTCGTTCCCCTCGCGCGCACCCTCCATTTCTGCGCCGCGAGCTCGCCGCGCGCGGCGGATCCCCGCGTTCTCGCGGCTGCGTCCGGGCGCAGCGACGCGCGAGTCCACGCGTCGCCCGCCGACGCCCTCGAAGCCGCCCGCGCCGCTGCGGGAAGGGACGGCGTCGTCCTCTGTTGCGGGTCGCTGTACCTCGCCGGCGAGATCGCCGCCGCCCTGGGGAAGCGGGCGCCTGCCTCGATGCCTTCCGAGCGGCTGTAATGGGGTCCATGCAAGTGGCCCGCCGAGGAATGGCGAGACGCATGTTCCGTCCCTATTTTTGACCTAGAGTGCGACGACTCGACGGACCTTCGGACGTTCCGATCAGCGGCCTGCAGGCGCCCGCGGCGAACGACCCCCGCGTCGAGGACATTCCGTTCAAGGCGCTCTACAAGAAGGAGATCTACGACGCGCGAACCCGGGACGGATGGATCCTGCAGATCACCCGCTACCGGCCGGTGCCGCAACTCTTCCACCAGCCAATCCTCGAGGAGCCGATCCTGCTCGTGCCGGGATGGTCGCAGAACCGTCATGCCTTCACCTGCGCGAGCTTCGTCAAGCGCCTGCTCTACTACGGGGCGGACTGCCACATCGTCGAGCTGCGGGGGCACGGGAGGTCGAGCCGCGAGCTTTCCCTGAAGACGGCCAAGGCAGAAGGCCGCCCGCCTCCTTCCGACCTCGATTTTGGCTGGGACCTCGATACCTACCTGCTCGAGGACCTGCCCGCGGCCGTAGCGGCGGTGAAGCAACGCACCGGGCGGAAGAAGATCGTCTACCTCGGGAATTCGATGGGCGGGATGCTCGGGTACGGCTACGCGGGCAGCCACGACGATCTGATGGGACTCGTGACCATCGGCGCGCCTAGCGACATCGGCCGCGGCTTCTTGCTCATGCGGGCGGTGGCGCTGTTCGGGCCGGCGATCCTCGGCCCGCTCATCGATGCTGCCTGCACGGCCGCGAGCGGAGTGCAGTGCGCGCGCCATGGCACGGCGCGCCTGTTGCGCAAGCTGCGTCTCGTCCGGCGTGCCGCGAACCTCATCGCCGACGAAGCCGCGTTGCCGCGCGACCTCCGGTTCCGGCACATTCCGGTCGATTCGGTGCTGCGGCTCCTCGCCCGCGTCTCGACCGAACGGAACCTCAAGCGCTACGAACACATCGCTCGCCACGTCGGGTCGCTCCTCAATCCGTCCCGCGTCACGGCGGACGAGTTTCGCTGGCTCCTCAGCCAGGGCGGCGAGAAGGAGCCACGGCGCGTGGTGGAGCAGTTCGCCCGCTGGATCCGCAACGACGAGATGAAGTGCTACCGGACCGGATACGACTACAAGGCGCACTTCCGGGACATCCGCGTGCCGCTCGCGGTCATCTTCGGCGACCTCGACAAGATCGCCTCGGCCAAGAGCACCAGCAGCATCCAGCGGCAGGCCCGGAGCGCGTACTTCGTCTGCCGGCCGGTGAAGGACAACTCCCATGTGGAGCTGACGATGGGATACGACCTGGCCCAGATCTGCGACGACGTGCGCGACCTGGTCGAATTCGCGGCGGCGCGAGAGCGCGCTCGATCGTTTGCTTGAGGGCGGGCCTTCCGTCCGCGGCTACCGGGGCACCTGTTCGCGTGTTACCGTTTGGAGGTGCGAAACCGAGTGCTTGCGCTCGCCGCGCTCGCGACGGCGGCCGCGCTGGCAGCAGGCTCGGGGCGGCTCGTCGCCGTCCGCCCGGCGGGCGATGCGGAAGCCTCCGTGGTGGAGCTGGTCGGCGATCGGCCCCTGAGCTTCACGACGTTGCGACTGGCATCGCCTCCCCGCGTCGTGGTGGACGTCGCCGACGCGGATCCGTCCGGAGTCGCCGCCACCCAGACGGTCGACGACGGGACGGTGAAGCGGATCGGAGTCGCGCAGGTCGCGGGCACCACCGCGCGCGTCGTCATCGAGCTCGCGGGCGAGAGCGAATTCGACGTTCGCGCCGCGGGCCGGGTCCTGGAGGTTCGCGTCGCGCGTCTCGCTCCGCTCGTGGCGAAGGCGGCGCCTCCGCCCGCTGCTCCCAAGGCGCCCGCCGTCGCCGCAGGATCCACGACGCAGGCAATTCCTCCTCCTGCCGTCCGCCCCGACAGACCTCCGACGCCGGTCGCGCCGCCTCCGGCGGAGAGGCGCGTGCCATTGCAACAGGTCGCGGAGCGTCCTGCCCAAGCGCCTTCCGCGGCCCCGACGACCGCTCCGGCCCCTTCGACTACGGCACCAGTCGCCGCGGCGCCGCGCGCGGCAGCACCGTCGGCTCCGGCGCCGACGCCTTCCCCGCCGAGGAGCGCTCCCGTCGTCGTCGCCGCGACGGAGCCGCGCACCATCGAGCCTTCCGGCGCGGCCCCAATCGCCGCGAGCCCGGCTCCGCAGCCGCCTTCGCCTGCGCCGCGCGCGGAGGCCGGTTCACCCGCCGTCGTCGCGCAAACGCCCGGGCCGAATCCCGCTCCGGCGGCGGCAGCGCAAGCGCCTGCGCCAAAGACTGCTCCGCCGACCGTCGCGCAGACGCCGCGGCCCACGGCCGCTCCGCCGGCCGTCGCGCAGACGTCGCCGCCCAAGGCCGCTCCGCCCGCCGTCGCGCAGACGGCGCCGCCCAAGGCCGCTCCGCCGACCGTCGCGCAGACGCCGCCGCCGCCCGCTGCGCAACGTTCGCCCGCGCCGGCGACTGCCCCGATCGCGGCGGCTCCGAAGCCAGCTCCCCAGCGCGTCGCGCAGGCGGAGAGCGGCGCGTCGCGCGAAGAGGTCGAGCGGGCCCGCGCCTCGCTTCCCACGGTCTCGATCGTGGCGAATCCGCCGCCGCCGAGCGCGCGGACCCCGCCGACCCCGCCCGCGAGCGCGCCACCCCGGCCCCCCTCCCCCGCGCCGGTCGCGGCAAGGGCGGCGCCGGCCCGGACGCGGACGTCGATCACGGGAATTGGCTTCCGGCCTT
>JBJMQD010000395.1:0-24349 GCA_045802855.1 Myxococcales bacterium
GCCGAAGACCGCGACCTCCGCGACGGCCGGGTGCTGGTAGACGACCTCCTCGACCTCGCGGCTGGCCACGTTCTCGCCGCCGGTCTTGATCATGTCCTTCTTGCGGTCGACGACGGTGATGTAACCCTCGTCGTCCATCACGCCGAGGTCGCCGCTGTGGAACCAGCCGCCGCGGAAGGCGGCGTCGGTCGTGGCCGGGTCGTTCCAGTAACCGGCCGTCGCATGCGGACTGCGGTGGACGATCTCGCCCACCTCGCCAGAACGGACGTCGTTCATCCGGTCGTCGACCACGCGAGTCTCGACGTTGAGCACGGCCCGGCCCGCCGACCCGGCCTTGCGCACCTGGTCCTCCGGTTTCAAGACCGTCGCGAGCGGCGCAATCTCCGTCTGTCCGTAGAAGTTCCACAGGCGTACGTTCGGCAATCGGCGTCCGATCTCTTCCAGCACCGCGACCGGCATGATCGAGGCGCCGTAGTAGCCCTTGGATAGCCGCGAGAGGTCCGTCTTTTCGAACGCGGGTGAGCGCAAGAGCGCGATCCAGATCGACGGCGGCGCGAAGAACGAGTTGCAACCGTGCTTCTCGAGCAGAGCAAGGATGTTGTCCGGGGTCGGCTTCCCGGTAACGACGCCGGTCGCCCCCACGTAGACCTGCGGTCCGAGGAACACGTCGAGCTGCGCGCAGTGGTAGAGCGGCAGCGCGTGCAGCAGCCGATCGGAGGGCGCGATCTCGCCTTCGACGACGCAGCTCACGTACTCCCAGAGGAGCGCCTCGTGGGTGAGCATCGCGCCCTTGGGAAGGGATTCCGTGCCGCTCGTGTAGATGATCTGCGCGAGCGACCTGCCGTCGATGTCCGCTTCCGGAGGGCGCGACTTCTCCGAAAGTAGCGCGTCGAAGGAGTGCATGCCCGCGGGCGGGGTGCCGCCGTCCTCGCCCGGAAGCCAGATCAAGCTCTCGACCTTCGTGTCGCGCGCGGCGGCCTGCTTGCCGGCCTCGACCAGATCCGGCCCGACCGCGAGGAGCCTCGCTCCGGCGTGGCGGAGGATGAACCCCGCCTCGTCCGCGTTGAGCATGAAATTGATCGGGACCAGGACCGCCCCGAGCCTCGCCAGGGCGAAGCGGAGCGCGGCGAAGGCGTGGGAATTGCGGGAGAGGATCGCCACCCGATCGCCGGTGCGGACACCGATTCCGGCGAGCCCCGCGGCGAGGCGGTCGCAGAGGGCGTCGAGGTCGCTGAACGTCCAGGTGGTGGCGCCGCAGACGATCGCGGTCTTCCGCGGCTCGCGCGCGGCGCTGCGCCGGAGGATGTCGCCGAGGGTCTGCCGGAAGGGGTCGCTCATGATTCCATGAGCATGCCACTACCGCTGTGCGTGAGGCACCATCGGCGGGCAGCCCGGACCCGCCGAGCAGTCGTACTTCTCCAGGTCGACGAACCTGCCCCCCTGGACGTGGAAGCGGGCGAGGCGGGTGAGGACGTCGCCGCGGGCGTCGAAGTCGCAAGGCCCCGACGCTCCGCGGTAGTCGATCCGCTTCCCCGCGTAGAGCAGCTTCACCGCCTGGGCGATGCCCATGGTGCCTGCCGTCACCTGCGTGCCGCGCGGGTCGTTGATCTTGCGCATCGCGTCGCGGATCTGCGCGCCGGTGACCGCCTCCAGATCGTCGAGGCGCGAAGAGCGCGCGGCCTGCAGCGTCGCGAGCATGAGCGACATCGCGGCGTCGTAGGCGGCGGCGTCGCGGAAGGCGGGCTCCTGTCCGGTCGCCGCAACCAGATCTTCCTTGAAGCTTGCCGCGGAGGGCCCCTCGCCGAGCACCGCCTGGGAAGTGCCCTCCTCGCCTTCCAGGGTGAAGCCGAGCGCCTCGATGAGGGCGGTGGAGCGGAAGTTGTGCGTGTGCAGGAGCGGCGGAACCTTTGCCGCTTCCGCCTGCCACGCCTTCAGGAAGCCGACCAGGTGCTTCGGGAAGCTGATCTCGACCACCGCGTCCGGGGAGCCGTCGACGAGCTTCTTCACGTCGCTCGCGAAGTCGTACTCGGTGGGGTGCCGCTTCACGTCGTGGAAGACCTGCTCGACGACGGCTCCAGGGCGATCCGCCTCGACCCTATCCTTCAGCGCGCCGGAGAACCCGCGGCCGTACGGATCGTCGCTGGCGTAGATGCCGAGCTTGAACTTGCCGTCGCCGTTCACGTCCCCCTGGCTGCCGCGCCCGAGCAGCACGCGGGCGACGACGCCGGCCTGGTACGAGTCCGAGAGCGTGGTACGGAAGTTCCAGCCCTTCTCGTTGCGCAAAGCCGATTGCCGGGCCGGGTTCTCGTCCGTCGCGTTCGCGTCGTCGATTTGCGGTGACGTGCAGGCCATGCAGACAACCGGAACGTCGAGCAGGTGGTCGCGCTCGTAGGCGAGCATGTTGACCGCGATGTCGTCCTGGCTCGAATCGGTGATGAGCGCCTTCGCGCCTTCCCGCTTGACGAGCTCGATGGCGGCGGCGCGGGCCTGATCCGGCACGTTGCCCGAGTCCTCCTCGACGACCTCGAAGCGGACCTGGCCGTGGCCGGTCTGCTTCAGCGCCTCGTTCATCGTCCCGACGGCGATGCGGATCGAATCGCTCCAGCTCGGCGTGGCGATGGAGCCGGTGCGGTCGATGTCCTGCCCGATCCGTACGACCGAAGGCTTCGGCTCCCTCTTGCACGCGACCGCGGCGAGGAGGGCGCAGACGATCAAGGCACGACGCATCGGTCCTCCGAAGAGAGTGGATTCGCGGGGCGGAGCGGCAGTGTGTATTTGTAGAGGGCGACTCGGGTGCGGCGGGAAGGGTCCGGACTGCGCCCTCCGCGCACCCGCGCGCAGGGGTGGCTCCGCACTCCTCCGCGCGCTAAGGTCACGCGATCCTCGGAGGCATCCTCGTGCAATTCCGCAAGATCCTGATCGCCAACCGCGGCGAGATCGCGGTCCGCGTCGCCCGCACCTGCAAGGAGATGGGCATCTCGACCGTCGCCATCTATAGCGACGCCGACAGGCCCGCTCTGCACGTGCGCAGCTGCGACGAGGCCGTCCGGGTGGGCCCTGCCGCGTCCCGGGAGAGCTATCTCGTCATCGACAACGTGATCGCCGCCGCGAAGAAGACGCGGGCGGACGCCATCCATCCCGGGTACGGCTTCCTCTCCGAGAACGCCGCCTTTGCCCGCGCCTGCGCGGACGCGGGCATCGTCTTCATCGGTCCGCCGCCCTCCGCGATGGAGGAGATGGGCGAGAAGACCCGCGCCCGCCGCAAGGCGAGCGACGCCGGCGTCCCGATCGTGCCGGGAATGAAGGAGCCGATTCCCGAAGGGCAGGAGGCCGCCGCGAAGGACTACGCGCTGAAGATCGGCTACCCGATCATGCTCAAGGCGGCGGCGGGCGGCGGCGGCAAGGGAATGCGCCTCGTCGAGAGCCCCAAGGAGTTCGACGGGGCCCTCGCCACCGCGCAGCGCGAGGCGATGTCCGCCTTCGGCGACGCGCGCGTCTACATTGAAAAGGCAGTATCGCGGCCGCGCCACGTGGAGATCCAGGTGTTCGCCGACCGGGAAGGCTCCTGCCTCTGGCTCGGCGAGCGCGAGTGCAGCGTGCAGCGGCGCCACCAGAAGGTGATCGAGGAGACGCCGTCGCCGATCGTCACCCCGGAACTGCGCCGGCAGATGGGAGACGTGGCCGTCAAGGCGGCGCTCGCCGTCGATTACGTCGGCGCCGGCACCTGCGAGTTCCTCGTCGACGGCAATACCCGCTCCTTCTACTTCCTGGAGATGAACACCCGCCTGCAGGTCGAGCATCCGGTCACCGAATGGTGCACCGGCCTCGACCTCGTCCGCTGGCAGATCGAGGTCGCCCAGGGCGCGCGGCTCCCGTGGTCGCAAGAGGACGTGCTGAGGAACCTGCGCGGCCACGCCATCGAGGCGCGCCTCTACGCGGAGGACCCGTCGAAGAACTTCCTGCCGAGCCCCGGCAACATCGACGAGCTTCGCCTCGCCTCGGGTCCCTTCGTGCGCAACGATTGCGGCGTCGAGAGCGGAAGCGAGGTGCCGCGCTATTACGATCCGATGATCGGCAAGCTTTCCGTCTGGGCCGACACCCGCGCCGCGGCCATCGGGCGGCTGCGCCGGGCGCTCTCGGAAACGGTGGTGAAGGGGATCATCACCAACACGTCGTATCTGCGGCGCATCCTCGATCTCGAGGAGTTCCGCCGCGGCGACTACGATACGGGGCTCCTCGGCAACGCGAAGGATCGGCTCCTTCCGGCGGCGCGCGACAAGGACGAGCTTTCGGCGGAGATGGAGCTTGCGATCGCGGCGGCGGCCATCTCCCAGCTCGAGCGCGACGAGCGGGTCGCGCTGCAGGGCACCCCACAGGCGAGCGCGGCGACGTCGCCCTGGGCCGCGGCGGGCCGGCTCGAGGCGCTCCGGAGGGCGCGATGAGGTACCACGCGATCGTGGGAGGTACCGAGCGCCTCGTCGTCGTCACCCCGCACGGCTCCTCGTATCGCGTTGCGATCCATCCGGGTCCGGTGGAAGCGCCCAGCGCTCCTCCGCGCGTCCTCGACGTCGACGCGGTCCACCTCCACGCCGGTGCACTCTCCCTGCTCGCGGGAACGAGGAGCGCGCGCTGCGGCATCGAAGCCGACGCGGAGGGAAACTTCCGCGTGCTGCTCGGCGACGAGACCTACCCGCTCCAGCTGCTCGACGATCGCAAGCACCGCATGCGCAAGGCGGGAGGCAGCTTCTCGCTCGAAGGCCCGCAGCGCATCGACGCGCCCATGCCTGGGAAGGTCGTCCGGGTGCTGGTCAAGGAAGGCGATCGGGTCGAGGAGGGGCAGGGCCTCGTCGTGGTCGAGGCGATGAAGATGGAGAACGAGCTGCGCAGCCCCAAGGACGGCGTCGTCAAGGAGCTTCACGCGCGGGAGGGGCAGCCGGTCGAGGCCGGAGCGAAGCTCGCCGTCGTCGCATGAGCGAGCGGCCCTCGCTGCGCCTTCCCCAGGCCTCCGCGTCGTTGCGGGCGGCGCCCGCGTGGCGCCGCGATCCCTACAAGCCGCTGTTCGGCCTCGGAATGCTGCTCGCCTGGGCGGGCGTCCTGCACTGGATCTTCTTCGCCCTCGGGATCATTCCCGAGTACCGGTCGATCTTCCACGCGCTCGCGCAGATCGAGGGATTCCTCACCTGCTTCGCGCTCGGGTTCCTCTTCACTTTCGTCCCGCGCAGGACCGGAACCGCGCCGCCCGCCGTCTGGCAGATGCTGGTCGCGCTCGGCTGTCCGGTCGCGGTGGTGATCCTCTCCTGGTTCGAGAAATGGGCCGTCTCGCAGATCTTCTGGCTGCTCCTCCTCGGAACGCTGATCCAGTTCGCGGCGAAGAGGATGCTCTCGTCGCAGCGGCGCGATTCGGTGCCGGCGAGCTTCGTCTGGGTGGGATTCGCGCTTGCCTTCGCGACGTTCGGATCGGTCCTCGCCGGGGTGGGGGCGGCGCTCGGCGAGGAGTGGTTCTGGCTGCACGACATCGGCCGCGCCCTCGTCCTGCAGGGGATGTTCACGGGCTTCGTCCTCGGCACCGGCGGACTTCTCGTCCCCGCCATCACCCGCGGCGTCGATCCGACTTCCGCGCCGCAGCGGCTTCCCGCGGGCGTCCATCTCGCTCTCGGGCTCCTCTACGCGGCGAGCTTCTGGGCCGACGCCCTCGTGTCGCTGCGCGCCGGATTTGGAGTGCGCTTCCTCGTGGTCCTCGTCGTGCTCCTGGCGATCCGGGCCCATCTGCGTCCGACGATCGACGGGTTTCACCGCAGGCTCGTCTTCCTCGCCGTCTGGATGCTGCCGCTCGGAAACCTGATCGTCGCGCTCGCCCCCGAGTACCGTCGTGCGGGGCTGCACGTCGTCTTCATCGGCTGCTTCGCGCTCCTCGTCTTCGCCGTCTCGACCCACGTCGTGCTCTCGCACGGCGCGCGCCCCGAACAATTGCACGGGCGCCCCCGGCAACTCGTCGTCGCCGCCGTCCTGCTCGGTTTCGCCCTTTGCGCGCGGGTGCTGGTCGACGTCGATCCGGCGCGGACGGCGATCTGGATCGCGACCGCCGGCACCTTGTTCCTCTGCGCGACGATCGCCTGGGCGGCGCTCGTCTTCCGGAAAGCGCCTGTCAGCGCGTAGGCCGCGGAATGCCTGCCGCGCCGGACCGCTCTCCGCCCGGCTGCAGCGCGGGCAGCGAGCCCGCGTCCTCGTGGACGTCGAGCCGGCTTTCGATCGACCTCACGCCTCTCACCTTGGACACGATCTCGATGAGCGGCTCGACCTCGGCAGCGAGGATCGGACCCGACAGGATTGCGCACCCGTTCAGCGCGTCGACCTGGAGGGGCCGCGAGTGGGAGACCGCCCTGCCGATCTGCGCACGGACCCGTTCGACGAGCAGCGAATCCGGGACGGTCTCGTCGGCATGGCTGATCTCGTAGATCCGCCCTTTGCCACGCTGCGTGAGATCGCGGGCGCTCCGGACGATGTCCGTGGCGATCCGCCGGGCGCCGGAAAAGGCCTTCTCGCGAACCAGCGCCCGCCGGCCCGCTCCGCGCCGCGGATCGAGCAGGAGGGCTGCCACGGCGCCGACGCCGATGCCGATCGCGAAGGACCCGAACGAGAACGCGTCTTCCCTGCGAATGACGATCATGAAATCCTCCCTGCGAAAAGCCACCGCAAGATGTGGATTGCGGACCGCGGCGTACATAGGCGACGCCGAGGAAAACGACGCGGGCGCGCGAGCGGCGGTCCGGACGAGGAGGGGGGACATGAGCGAGCAGCGTTCCGGGAGCTACCTGCACGGCACCGCTCCCGAGGAGCAGGCGCGGCTCTCGACGCTGAACGACCTGCTCAACCGGGCCGCCATGCGCGAGTTGCGCCTGCGAGGCGGTGAGAAGATCGCCGACTTCGGCGCCGGCCTCGGACAGCTCTCCCGGGACATGGCCCGGGCCGCGGGAAGAGCCGTCTTCGGCATCGAGCGCTCGCCGAAGCAGATCGCCGAAGCGATGCGCCAGGCCGCCGAAGCGGGCGAGGAGACTCTCCTCGAGCTACGCCAGGGTGACGTGCAGGAAGGAGTGCCGCGCGCGGAGGAAGGCACCTTCGACGTCGCCCACGCCCGGTTCGTGCTCGAGCACGTCCCCGACCCGCTGGTGGTGGTCCGCGCCATGATGCGGTCGCTCCGCCCCGGCGGAAGGCTCGTCCTGCAGGACGACGATCACGACGTCCTGCGCCTGTGGCCGGAGCCGCTCGGCATCCGACCGCTGTGGGCCGCGTACATGCGCGCGTTCGACCGGCTCGGGAACGATCCGCACGTCGGACGCAGGCTGGTCGAGCTGATCCACGCCGCCGGCGGGCGCGCGACGCGGACCACCTGGCTGTTCTTCGGCGCCTGCGCCGGAGAGAAGACGTTCGCGCAGCTCGTCGACAACATGGCTTCCCTGGTCGCCGGAGCACGCGAAGCGATCCTGACCGACGGCCTCTTGCCGGCATCGACGTTCGATGCCGCTCTCGCGGAGCTTCGCCGCTTCCGCGATTGCCCCGACGGCGCCTTCTGGTATGCCGTTTCGTGGGCGGAAGGAGTCAAGCCTTGACCTCGAGCACCGGGAAGATCGCTGCCGCGTTCCAGACGTTCCTGCGCGACGTGTACGGCAAGGCGGCGAAGAAGCCGGGCGCGCTGCGCCAGGCATCGTTCGCGACGACCAGCGGAATCGAGCAGGCGCCGCTCTACGTTCCGCGCGATTTCGACTACGAGGAGAAGCTCGGGTTTCCCGGTCAGTACCCGTTCACCCGCGGAATCCAGCCGACCATGTATCGCGGGCGCTTCTGGACGATGCGCCAGTACGCGGGCTTCGGAACTGCCGAGGATACCAACACCCGCTTCCATTACTTGCTGAAGAGCGGCCAGACGGGCCTCTCGACCGCTTTCGATCTTCCCACCCAGATGGGCCACGATTCCGACAGCCCACGGGCGCGCGGCGAGGTCGGCCGCGTCGGGGTCGCCATCGATTCGGTCGAGGACATGGAGCGGCTCTTCGCCGGGATCGAGCTCGGGAAGGTCTCCACCTCGATGACGATCAACGCTACCGCCTCGACCCTCCTCGCCCTCTACCAGGCCGTGGGCGAGGCGCACGGAACGCCGGCGCGAGAATTGTCGGGGACGGTGCAAAACGACGTCTTGAAGGAGTACATCGCGCGCGGCACGTACATCTATCCGCCGGGCCCCTCGATGCGGATCATCACCGACGTTTTCGCCTACTGCGCCGAGGCGATGCCGAAGTGGAACCCCATCTCCATCAGCGGCTATCACATCCGCGAGGCCGGCTCGACCGCGGCGCAGGAGATCGCCTTCACCTTGGCCGACGGGATCGCCTACGTCGACGCGGCGATGAAGCGCGGCCTCGACGTCGATGCCTTCGCCGGGCGGCTGAGCTTCTTCTTCAACGTGCACAACAACTTCCTCGAGGAGGTGGCGAAGTTCCGCGCCGCCCGCAGGCTCTGGGCGCGCACCATGAAGGAGCGCTTCCACGCGAAGGACCCGCGGAGCTGGACGCTGCGCTTCCACGCCCAGACGGCGGGCTCGACGCTGACGGCGCAGCAACCCGACAACAACGTGGTCCGCGTCGCCTTGCAGGCATTTGCCGCGGTGATGGGCGGCTGCCAGTCGCTGCACACGAACGGCCGCGACGAGGCGCTGGCGCTCCCGACCGAGGCGAGCGCGCGCATCGCCCTGCGGACGCAGCAGATCGTGGCGAACGAGAGCGGCGCGGCCGACATCGCGGATCCGCTGGGCGGTTCGTACGCGCTCGAAGCATTGACCGACGAGCTGGAGGAGCGCGCCATCGCGTATCTGACGCGCATCGACGAGATGGGCGGAATGGTCGAGGCCATCGCCCGCGGCTACCCGCAACGCGAGATCGAGGAAGCCGCGTACCAGTACCAGCGCGAGATCGAGGACAAGAAGCGCGTCATCGTGGGCGTGAACGAGTTCCAGGTCGAGGGCCAGCCCCCGTTCGACACGATGCAGGTCGATCCTTCGCTCGAGGAACGGCAGGTGAAGAAGCTGCGCGCCTTCCGGGCGTCCCGCTCGCAGGAGGCGGTGCAGCGATCGGTCTCCGACCTGAAGCGCGGCGCGGAAGGATCTGGAAACGTCGTGCCTTTGATCGTCGCCGCCGTGAAGTCGAAGGCGACGCTCGGAGAGATCGCCAACTCGCTTCGCGAAGTCTTCGGCGAACACGGCCGCGAGAAGACCATGCAGCCTGCGCCTCATACCTAGAATCGCCGGCCACGGCGTTTTGATCGGCCGCATCCGGAACGGGTGATCCAATATCGGCGCGCCGGAGAAGCGCGGATGTGCACAGGTGAAGTATACGCAACACCGCGGGTTCCTTGGAATTCCCAATATGGGAGCGGCTGTTCAGGAGTGCGGTTTCATCCGCGAAGGCTCTGTCTCTAAAGTCGCCGCACCCCAGCTTTGAGGAGGAAAGATTTGATGGCAAATAGGAATCTGCGCCGCGCGCTTACCGGGTTGACCGCATTGTCAATCGCCGCGGGAGCCAGCGCTGCGAGCGCCGGCATAGTAAATCTGTGTGCTGACAACGACGAAGGCGAAGTGCGCCTTCTCCCTTCCAGCCAGTCGTCGTGCGGACGGGGCGAGACGCTCCTCACGCTTGCCCTCTGCTCGGATCCCAACTGCACCAATGTGGCCGGCCCAGCAGGTCCCCCGGGTCCGATGGGCCCGGCCGGTCCGCAGGGCGTCGGCATCCAGGGTCCCGCGGGCGAAGCTGGCCCTATGGGTCCGATCGGCCCGATGGGCCCCATCGGACCCTTGGGACCTGTGGGTCCGCAGGGGTTGAAGGGCGACGTCGGTCCACAGGGACCCTCGGGCGTCGCAGGAACTGTCGGTCCGCAGGGGCCCGCTGGCGTCGCGGGACCCGTCGGTCCGCAGGGACCGCAGGGTGACGTCGGCCCCTCGGGCCCCGAGGGTGTCGCCGGCGTCGTTGGCCCGATGGGCCCGATGGGACCGGTCGGTCCGCAAGGACCGCAGGGACCTGCCGGCGACGTCACGGCTGCGCCAGGCGGCAACTCCGTCGCCTACGCCGACACCGTGTTCAAGAGCCACTTCATCCTGGCCAACGCACCGCTGCCCTCCACTGTCGCCACGCTCGACCTGACCCCGGGCAACTGGGTGATCGTGGGCAAGGCGATGGCGAGCGCGCTGTCGGAGACCACCACCTCCGAGGCGAACTGCGCCCTCGTCAGCGGGATCACCGGAGCTGCGACGAACCTCGACTACCACGCGGTCGCCATGACGGTGGGAGTGCACAACACGGTCACGGTGGCCGCGCCTCTCACCGTGTCGGGTAGCTCGGACGGTCATCTCGAGCTTCAGTGCCAGAGCCTCGACACGACCGACGGCTTGATCGAGAACGCGCAGCTTTGGGCCGTCCAGGTCGGAACGCTGAATTCGACCGTCGCTCCCGCGTTCTAGCCGGTCTCGTTCCGCAGTAGCCTTGCGCGCGAGCGGGTGTCGCGATTTCGCGGCCCCGCCTCGCGCGCCCGCTTGACGCTAGATCCTCTTCCTCGCCTCGAACGCGACGCGGCCCCTCTGCCACTTGCGGAGGACCGCCGCCGCCGTCCTGCCCGACTTCTGGCGCTCCCGCTGCGCGACCCCGGACAGCTTTCGATTCCGCCGCGTCACCTGCACTCGCGCGTCCGCATCGTGCAAGTCGCCGAACGCGTCCTGCAATGCCGACAGGTCCTCGATGAGCCCGTCGACGTCGAACGCCTCGCGGAGAAGCTCCGCCTCGTACCGGAGCTTCTTCGCGGCGATCCGCAGCGCGTGGGCGGAGGCGGGCCTTAGCGAGCGCGCTTCCTCCAGCGCGTGCGAGACGTCCGCGATCCGCCGCCGCAGGCGCTTGCGCATCCGTTTGCCGGAAAGCTTTCCGTCCTTCCGGACCTGTGGCAGCGCCCGGAGGATCCGCGGCGCCGACCGGAGCGACCAGATCGCCAGGGCGGAGCGCAGCGCCGCCTCCTTCTCGGAAAGCGCCTTCTCGCGCGCGGGCAGAACGCCGCCGTGCTTCTCCAGCCAGCGGAGCTGGAGCTGCACGTCGCGGACCTCGCCCAGCGCGTCCTGCAGGTGCTCGACCAGCGGATCGAGCTTCTTCAACGGCTTTGCCCCGAACACCTTGATCGCCGCGCGCAGCCGCCGGCACGAGACGCGTAGATCGTGCACGGCGTCGGGATCGAGGCGTGTCACCGCGTGTATCTCGTGCTTGCGCAGGTCGGCGAACCGGGCATGGAGCAATTTCGCCGCCGCTTCCTCGACCGGCGTGTCCGGAGAGAGTCCCTGGACCGCCGCGGGTCCTGTCACTTCTTTCTCCGGAAGGCGCGGGCGCATTTCGTGACCAGCTTTTCCGCCGCCTGCCTCCCGGACCATCCCCGCGCCTTCGCGTTCTTGGGCGTGAAGAAGACGGCGTCGAGGAAGAACTTCTCCAGCTCGTCGAGGAGCGCGCGAGGCAGCTCGCGGACGTCGCGCGTCTCCCCGAGCCGGGAGGCCCCGGTGGGGCGCACGATCAGGCGATCATTGCGCTGCCGCTTGCCTTTCTTGGAGTCCTGCTCGAGCCGCAGGACCCCGAGCGGCTCGCAGGGGATCACGACGCCCGGGAAGGTGGGCACGTCGGCGAGGATGAGGGCGTCGAGCGGGTCGCCGTCGTCGGCCTTCGTCCCGGGAACGAACCCCCAGTCGAACGGATACGAGAGGCCGGCCGGAAGATACCGGGACGCCGTGAACACCCCGAGATCGTGGTCCCATTTCAACTTCACCCGTCCGCCCTTGGGGACCTCGACGACGACGCGGAGCGTGCCGTCGTCGGTAGGATCGAGCGCATGCAGAGGAGACGCCATGCCGCGCAACCTAGCGAGGCGCCGCGGTACCGTCGAGGTATCCTGCGGCGCGTGTTGAGTGTGCTCCTCCCGGCCCGGAACGCGGCGGCGACGCTTGCAGCGGCGCTGGAGGGATTGTTCGCCCAGCGCGACGCTCCGGAGTTCGAGATCGTCTGCGTCGACGATGCCTCGTCGGACGCGACGCCGCGCATTCTCGCGGAGGCGAGGGCACGAGACCCGCGGGTACGGATCGTCCCGGGCGAGGGACGTGGCTTCGTCGCCGCTCTCCAGGTCGGCCTCCGTCATTGCCGCGGCGATCTGATCGCCCGGATGGACGCCGACGACCTCGTCCAACCCGACCGCCTCCGCTTGCAGGCCGACGCGCTCGAGCGCGACCCTTCGCTCGCCGCGGTGGGCTCCCTCGTGCGCTGCTTCCCGGGACCGCTCTCGCCCGGGCTCGCGCGCTTCGAGGCCTGGCTCGACAGCGTGGTCTCGAAGGACGAATGCCGTCGCGCCCGCTTCATCGAAGCGCCGCTCGTCCATCCGAGCATGACCTTCCGCCGCTCGGCCGTCGAAGCGGTGGGGGGCTTTCGCGAAGCGGGCTGGGCCGAGGACTGGGACCTCCAGCTTCGCCTGCTCGAGGCGGGATTCGAGCTCTGCAAGGTGCCGCGGGTGCTGCTCCACTGGCGGGACTCTCCCGCCCGCCTCACCCGCACCGGCGCGGCGTACGCCCTGAACAGGATGATCGAGCTGCGCGCCCACCACCTCGCCCGCGGTCCCCTGCGCGGACGGCTTTTCGATCTGTGGGGAGCGGGGCCGACCGGGAAACGGCTCGCCCGCGCGCTCGAGACCCGGGGCCTGCGGCCGAGGCGCTTCATCGACGTCGCTCCCGGAAAACGCATCGCCCGGGGCCTCCCGGTCGAGCCGCCCGATGCCCTGGGTCCTCCCGGCGAGGCGATCGTCGTGTGCGCGGTCGGCGCACCCGGGGCGCGCGAGGAAATCCGCGGGGATCTGGCGACGCGCGGCTATCGCGAGGGCGAGGACTACCTGTTCGCCGCCTGAGCCGTGGTAGGAACCAGTCGTGGCAGAAGCCGTGACGGCTGGGCTCGGACGCGTCCTCGTTTCGCGCGGCCTTCTCGACGACACTTCCCTTCGCGGGGCGCTCGAAGGAAAACCGGGAGGCGCTGCGTTCATCGCGCGCTTGCTCGCTGCCGGAACCATCGGCGAGCCAGAGCTCCTCGAGGCGCTTTCCGAGTTCCTGGGCATGCCGGCGGTGGACCTTTCCCGCACCGTGATCGATCTTTCGGTGCTCGACACGGTCCCGCGTCACGTGGCGGAGGCGGACCGGATGCTGCCGCTCTCGCGAGAAGGCGGCCGGCTCCACATCGCGGTCGACGGAACCGGTTACTCCCAGCAGACCCTCGACGAGGTGCAGTTCGTCACCGGACTGCTGGTCTCGCACTACGCGGCGCTGCCCAACCGTCTCGAGGGCACCATTCTCGCCGCATACGACGCCCGCGATCAGGGCGAGACCACCTATCGCGGGTCGGCCGCGCCTCCCGACGCCGAGGAAGAAATGGCGGTCATCGCTCCGGACGCGGAGCGCGCTGTCGTTTCCGCTCCGCTCGAGGGGTTGGAAGGAGAGGTCCTCGATCTCGACGAACGCATCCTGGAGGTCGAGTCCGGACCCGCCGAGGACGAGGAAGTGATGCACCGCGAGCGGGTGCGGGTCGGCCCGCCGCGCATCCTCGCCGTCGACGACGAGCCCGAGATCGTCCGCATGCTGGAAAAGGCGCTCACCAGCGCCGGCTACCTCGTCGACACCGCCGCGGACGGGAAGGAGGCGGAGCAGAAGCTCGCGGCCGACCCGCCCTACGACCTGGTGCTCCTCGACGCGATGCTCCCCCAGGTGCACGGATTCGAGATTTGCAGCCGGATCAAGGGGAACCCGCGCCTGCGGCAGGTGCCGGTGGTGATGATGAGCGCGGTCTACCGGGGATGGCGATTCGCGCAGGACGCGCGCGAGACGTTCGGCGCCGACGACTACATCGAGAAGCCGTTCCACCTCTCGGACATCCTGCGCCGGGTGCAGGAGCGGATCTCGGCTCCGCCGCGCCCTCTGCCGGAGCAGCGCGACGCCGCCGACCGCAGCTACCAGGAAGGGCTGCGCCTCGTCGAGGCCGGCAAGCCCGAAGAGGCACGCGCCGCGCTCGAGCAGTCGGTGAAGGCGGACCCGTTCTCGGCGCGCGGCTACTTCGCGCTGGCGCAGGCCTTGAGACAGATCGGCGAGCCTTTCCGCGCCATCTCCAGCTACGAGAAGGCGGTGGAGCTCAGGCCCAAGCACTTCGCCGCGCTCACCAACCTCGCCGAGCTGTATCTAGAAAAAGGATTCCGCCGCAAAGCGGTGGAGACGCTCGAGCGCGCCGTCCTCGCGGCTCCCGACGGCAAGACGCGCGAAGCGGTCCGCGCGCGGCTCGTCCGCCTGCTCTGAATCGTTGCGCCGGAAGCAGGCGTGAGCCATCTTCGAGCGGTGCTGTTGCCCGTCGACGAGTCCGCGCTCTCCCGCAGGCGGTCGCAGAACCTCGGGGCCCCTCGTGCCGATTCTCGCGGCCTGGTCCCGAGCATCCGCAGCTTCGCCCAGGCGCTCGATCGGCAGCGGCAGGCGCTCGAGCCCGTCCCGGTCGTCCCGCTCGCGAGTGCCGACTGCGAGGCGATCGCGCGGACGCTCGACGACGCGGAAGTCGCGGCGCTGGCGGTCGTCGTGGAGGAACCCCAGGCCGACCTCGCGCGCCTCGCCTCGATCGCGAGAGCGAGCACCGTTCCGCTCCTCCGCGCGGACCTCCTGCTCGAGGAGTTCCAGATCCACGAGTCCCGCGCCGCGGGCGCGGACGCCGTCCTGCTCCACGCGTCGCTGCTTCCGGGCGAGTCGCTCGCGCGTCTGTGCGGCGCGGCCCGCGCGACGCACATGGACGCGTGCGTCGTCTGCACGAGCGCCGAGGAGATGGATCGCGCCGTCGCGGCACGCGCCCCATCGCTCGCGCTCGGCGGCGACGCGGTCGCGCTGGCCGCCAGGGCGCCCCGCCGGCTCACGCTTCTCGCGATGGCGGGCGATCCGTCGGTGCTCCAGGGCAAGCTGGACGCGGTGCTCGATTTCGAAATCGCTCTCAGCCGCGATCCGGCGAGCGCCTTCCGCTCGACGCTCGCGAAACTCGAAGGGACCGGCGTTCACCAATGAGCCCGCCGTTCACGAAGCACGTCTTCGTCTGCCTGAACGACCGCGGGCCCGGCCATCCACGAGGCTCCTGCGCGCAGAAGGGGAGCGAGAAGCTGCACGAGAAGCTCAAGGCGGCGCTCAAGGCGCGCGGGCTCTCGGATCGGATCCGCGCCAACAAGGCCGGGTGCCTCGACAACTGCGAGCATGGCTGCTCGGTGGTCGTCTATCCGGACGCGATCTGGTACGGGAACGTCACCCCCGACGACGTCGACGAGATCGTGGAACGGCATCTCGTGGGCGGCGAACCGGTCGAGCGGCTACGCCTCTATCGCGACACTGACTGACTGCCGGGCTTCCTGCGGACGGGCGCGAGTCAGTTCAACAGCCGGGGCGTGCCCCGCAGGCGCTCTACCTTCGCTCGCAGCGCCTTTGCGTCCTTCGCGGAAGGCTCGAGCTGCAGCACCCGCAAGAGGTCCGCGGCCGCCGCCGAGCTGCCGCCGAGCTTCTCGTAGAGGTCCGCCCGCTCCCGGAGCGTCCGGACATCCGACGGCGCGATCACGAGCAGCCGCTCGACGGCGGAGAGCGCTCGCGGCATGTCGCGCCGCTCGGCGTAGATGGCCCGCAGGTTGTGCAGCATGCGAGCGAGGATGTCGCGCCCCGACGCGGGACGGAGGTGCCGCGGCGAAAGACGCGCGTCCCTGGAGGTCGAGGCGAGGAGCTTCTGCAGATCGTCCTTGCCGAGCAGGCGCCCGCGGTTGAAGGGATCGACGATGAGCTCGCCTTCGTCGAGCGGGATCTTGACCAGGAAGTGCCCCGGGAAGTTGACGCCCTCGGCCGCAAGTCCGCAGCGCCGCGCCACCTCGAGATAGAGGACCGAGAGGGTGATGGGAATTCCCAGCCGGCGGTCGAGCACCTCGTTCAGGAAGCTGTTGCGCGGGTCGTAGTAGTCGGCGTCGTTGCCGCGAAATCCGAGCTCGCGGAAGAGCACCAGGTTGAGCCGTCCGACCCGCCTCTCCGCCAGGGCGCCGGGCGGCAGGCTGCGCATCACCTGGTCGGCAATGTCGTCGAGCTTGCGCAGGTACGCCGTCTCGTCGAGCGACGGATACTCCTCGTGCGCGATGGCGAGCGCGGCCCGCGCCAGATCGAGGGGCTCTTTCTCGGTGATGCGCCGGAGCGCGGCTCGGGACAGATCCACGGAATCCACGCCCGGGAACGTACCACGACGGGCCATCCCAAAGTCAGAAGGCGGTCTCGAGGATGCGGACGAAGTCCTCGCGCGTGCAGGCGCGCGGATTCGACTGGTGGCAGGCATCGAGGAGCGCCTTTTCCACGATCCGCGGCAACATCTCCCTCTTCACGCCCGCTTGCGCGAGCTTGCGCGGGAGCCCGCACTCGCCCCGCAGGTCGTCGACGATGGAAGCGCAGGCATGTGCGCGCTCCTGGGTGCTCATGCGCGGATCTGCTCCGAGCATCTGCGCCGCGGTGGCGAGCCTCTCCTCCGCGGCGCTCCGGTTGAACTCGATCACCGTCGGCAGCACCAGCGAATTGGCGAGCCCATGATGGGTCCCCGCCACCGGCGTCAGCGCGTGCGCGACGGAATGCGCCGCACCCAGTCCCTTCTGGAAGGCGATGGCGCCGAAGGCGCTGCCGAGCAGCATCTGCTCGCGCGCCTCGAGGTCCTTGCCGTCCTTCACCGCGCGGGCGAGGTGCTTGCCGATGCGGCGCAGGCCGTCGAGGGCGATGGCGTCCGCGAGCGGGTGATCGCCCTTCGCGACGTACGCCTCGAGGTTGTGGGTGAGCGCGTCCATTCCCGTCGCGGCGGTGACGAATGCCGGCAGCCCCACCGTCAGCTCCGGGTCGAGGATCGCGGCGTTGGCGAGCAGGTGCGGGCTGAAGATGACCACCTTCGTGCCGTCGATGACGAGCACGGTCGAGCGTCCCACTTCGCTCCCCGTGCCGGCGGTCGTCGGCACGGCGATGAACGGCGGCTGCTGCGCGGTGATGTACTTGTCGCCGCCTTTCGCGTCGTCGTAACGGGCGAGCGGCGGCTCGTGATGGACGAGCAGCCGGATTGCCTTCCCCATGTCGAGCGAGGCCCCGCCGCCGATGGCGACGATGGAATCCGCTCCTGCCGAGCGATACGCTTCGATCCCTCGCAGCGCGTCCGCGTCGGTGGGATTGGGATCGAACGCGGAGAACACGGAAGATCGAATCCCGGATTCGTCGAGGAGCGCCGTAATCGGTCCGAGGAGCCCGGCCTGCAGGATCCCCTTGTCGGTGACGACGAGGACCCTGGTCGCGGAAACCCGCCGGAGCTCCGCCGGCAGCTCGCGGATCGCGCCGCGGCCGTGGACGATGCGGGTGGGAAAGCTCATCACGTTCGCCATTGCCGGAACTCCTCGTCGGGAAGAAGGAGCGGAAGCTTAAGCCTGCGGTGCCTCTCGCGTCCCGTCGAAATTCAGATGATCTCGAAGTAGCGCTCGAGCTCCCACTTCGTCACCGCCGCCTCGAACTGGCGGCACTCCCACTCCCTGGTGCGGACGTAGTGGTCGACGAACTCCGAGCCGAGCAGCTCGCGCGCTTCCTTGCTCTTCGAGAGGGCTTCGGTCGCGGCGCGCAAGCTCGACGGCAGCGGCTCCGCCTTCGCGTCGTACCCGTTGCCGCACGTCTCGGGTGGCAACGGCAGCTCGCGCTCGACTCCGTACAATCCCGCCGCGACCGACGCGGAAAGCGCGATGTACGCGTTCATGTCCGCGGCGGCGAATCTGTACTCCACCCGCGTCGAGGAGGCGCTCCCCGGGATGACCCGAAGGGCGCACGTCCGGTTCTCGACGCCCCAGCTCGCGAGGGTCGGCGACCAGGCGCCGCGCACCATCCTCTTGTACGAGTTGATGGTCGGCGCGATGAGCGCGGTCATGGCGGGAAGGAGCGCCATCTGGCCGGCGACGTAGTGCTGCATCGTCTTCGACATCCCGCGCGGATCGCGCGCGTCGCGGAAGACCGGCTCGCCGTTCAGCGTCCAGAGCGACTGGTGCAGATGGCCGCTGCAGCCCGGCAGGTCCTTGTTCCATTTCGCCATGAAGGTGGGAACGATCCCGGAGCGGGCGCAGATCTCCTTCACGGCGGTCTTGAAGAGCGCCGCCTTGTCCGCGCCCCGCGAGAGCGAGTCGTAGCGGATCGCGGCCTCGTAGACCCCGGGGCCCGTCTCGGTGTGGAAGGCTTCCAGCTCGATGTCGAACGCGGTCAGGCCGTCCATGATGGCGTGCACGAGCGGCGCGTTCTCGCTCGAGCGCAGCCACGAGTAGCCGAACATGCCGGGAGAGAGCGGATCGAGATTCGCGTAGCCCTTCTCGCGAAGCGACTGCGGCGTCTCCTTGAAGAGGAAGAACTCGTACTCGCTCGCCACTTTCACCGCGAACCCCATCGAGCGGGCCTTCTCCTCGACCCGGCGCAAGAGCTGGCGCGGCGATACGGCGAGCGGCTTCCCCGGCGACTCCTCGAAGTCGAGGAGGAACGCGGCGGTGTTGGGCTCCCACGGAATCGTGCGGAACGTTCCCAGGTCGACGACGGCGCGCGTGTCCGGATAGCCGGTGTGCCAGCCCGTCACCTGGGCGTTGTCGTAGAGCTGATCCCCCGAGTCCCAGCCGAAGATGACGTCGCAGAAGCCGAGCCCTCCCTCGGCCACGGAGAAGAACTTGTCGAGGGAGACGTACTTTCCCCGCAGGATGCCGTCGATGTCGAAGCCGCCAATCTTGACCTTACGGATGCCGAGCCGCTTGAACTCTTCCCGGAGCGTTTCGATCTGCGCGGAGCGCGGCTTCGCTGTGGTTTCCATGAGGACCTCCCGCGGGACAGGGTTGAGATAGTAAGCGCTCGCTCGGCCGGAAAGCTCGCAGGGGCAGGCATTCGAGGGTATGTTTTGGTAGCGGAGGATCGGCGATGTCTACTGCAGGACTACCCGGGCTCCTCGTCGTCCAGACTGGCACGGCGGCGAAGGACCTGGTCGAAAGGCACGGCGACTATCCCGATTGGTTCGAAGAGGCCCTGGGCGCGAAGCTCCGGCTCGTCCGCGCACACCAGGGCGAGCGGCTGACGGAGCTACCGGCAGGGACGAAAGGGATCATCGTCTCCGGGTCTCCGCTCTCGCTCACCGAGCCCGAGCCTTGGATGGACGAGCTCGGCGATCGCCTCCTGCGGCTCGGTGCCGCCGGCGTTCCCGTCCTGGGCGTCTGCTTCGGTCACCAGCTTCTCGGTCGCGCGAGCGGCGCCAACGTCGTGCGCAATCCGAAGGGCCGCGAGATCGGCACCGTCCGCGTCCAGCTGACGCCGGAGGGTCGCGTAGACCCTCTCTTCGCCTGGTCCCGCAGCGGCGAGATCGCGGTACAGGCCACCCATCTCGACGTCGTCGACAAGCTTCCCAAGGGCGCGAAGCTCCTCGCCTCGAACGAGGTGTGCGCGACGCAGGCGTTCCGGCTTTCGGAGACTGTCGCGAGCGTCCAGTTCCATCCCGAGATCTCGCCCGACGTGATGCGGGATCTGATCGGAAGCCGGGCCGAGATCATCCGCGCCGAAGGAGGCGATCCGGTGCGCCTCCGCCGCGAGGTGCGGGAGAGCAAAGGCGCGAAGATCCTGCGCGCGTTCGCTGACTTGTCGCGTCACAGCTAGCTCGCGGAGGGAGCGGGCTTTGCCCGCGGACGGGCGGAGGCCGAAGGGCCGGAGCATACGGAGGCCATCCGGCCGGGCGCTTCTCCGCAGGTGGGGCGGGGTGGTAGCCTGCCCTCCATCATGAAACTGCGGACGGTCCTGATCGGCGCAGGTCTCGTCGCACTCGGCGGGGCCGCGCTCTACGACTACAACTCCCCTGACTCCCGCAGGGCCCGCGAGCTTCACGACATCGAGAAGCTCAAGCCCGACATCAAGGTTGCGGACTGCTATCCGCAAGGACCGCTCGCGAAACCATTCGCCGCGGCCGTCGCCAACGACACCCCGGCGACTCCCATCGAGGACGACGTCCGGCGCCGGGGAGCGGTCAAGCACGACTGCATCCGCGGCGGCGAGGGCGCCCACGGCACCGTCGACCGGCTCGTCGCGGCTGCTGGCGAGGAGATCGTTCCCTACCTGGCGAAAGTCGTCGAGAGCTGCAAGTTCGACAAGAACCAATATCCGAATGCCGCCTGCCTCGCGCTCGACGGCCTCGCCACGAACGGGACGCCGGCCGCGATGGCGGCGCTCGACAACATCGCGACGGAGCGGAAGGTGGCGAAGGAAGTGTGGGAAGGCGCGCTCTTCCGCGCCATCTCGACACCAGGGTTCAAGACTCCCGCACAGCTCGCCGCCCTGCTTCGCGACGACAAGGAGTGGGAGGCGAAGGAGCTGCTCCTCGAGAAGATCCGCGAGAGGAGCGATCCGGCCGCGCGCGATCCCCTCCTGGCCGCGTACGCCAAGGAGAGCGACGAGACGACCAAGGGGCACATCAAGGCCGCCTTGCTCGAGCTCGACAATCCCGGCCGCTGCGTCGTGGAGGACGAGGGCCGCGGCGCCGACGGGATCTGCCGTTACTACTGCCGCGAGACGAAGGAACGCCCGCGCTACCAGAAGCGCGGGAAGGAATGCCCTCTCGTTCGCGAGCCGGAGAAGACGGCCGAGAAGCCCGCGGTCGATTCTGCCTCGCTCGCCGGCAAGGCGAAGTAGCCGCTCGGCGACCGGGCATTCGAGGCCGTCTCCGGGCAACCGGCGGCGGCCTCTTTGCGCAGGGCAGCCGTCACGGTGTGCAGAAGCGGAGGAGGAGTCCGCACATCCGCTCCTCCGCAAACAGTATCGATGCAGAAATACGTAGCGACGTGAACGGGTGTGTCATGGGCGTGACGCGCCGCCCCAATGTTGTTGTGTCCTGGGGTTGTGAAACGGCGCACATCTTGCTTCTTGCAGCCACGTCCGCGCAGTTTCAGCGCGGGGTGGATCGTTCCGGGGGGAATTGGTCATGGCAAGCAAGACGCGCGGGTTCACGCTGCTCGAGACGCTGATCGCACTATCGCTCGTGTCCTTTTCGATGACGGGCCTCGTCGTCGCGCTCGGGTCGGGCGCGAAGTACGGTGCGCTGGCCCGCCGGCAGGCGACGGCCATGACGGTCGCGCGCAGCCAGGTCGAGACGCTCGCGCACGCCCACTACGCTCCTCCCGTCGACCCCGGGCTCGTCAACAACAACGCCCTGAACGACACCGACGATCAGTTCGCGGATCCCGCCGGAGCATTCGCCAACACGACGGTTCCGACCGGAAACGGCGCTGCCGACTCCTCGCTCGGGTCCGTGTTCATCGGCCAGGACCTGTCCCGTTCCATCGGGGGGGAGAAGTACGACGTCTACGTGAACGTGCGCCCGATGAGCGACCCGTCGAGCGGCGGCGAAATGGGTAAGCAGATCGCCGTGATCGTGCGGTACAAGATTGGCGCCCAGTGGATGCGGGCCGTCGCTCTCGGGTATCGGTACAATCCTCAAGCAGTCGGAGTCGCCGACAACCTGCCTCTATGAACCGACGTGGTTTCAGCCTGCTCGAGCTCGTGATCGCCGTCGGCATCACCTCCGTGGTGGTCGCCGGGATCTCGGTCATCCTCGTCAAGCAGAGCCAGGCGTCGGTCAAGCAGACGCAGCAGCGCTCGATGGAGGAGACGGGGCGCCAGGCGCTCCTCGAGCTGGCCTACGCCGTGCGAATGGCCGGCGCAGGCATCGCTCCCACGGCGGCGTTCGATTTCGATCACTACGCCTGCAGCACGCCGGGGACGGCCACGAGCTGCAACAACAACCCGGGAATCGAACGGGCTCCTCTGACGCCAACTCCGGGCGTGCCGGGCCAGCGCGACAAGACCGACGGCCCCGACGAGCTGGTCGTCTCGTACCGCGATCCGGTCTTCTCCCGGAACCTGACGAACCTGGTGGGGCTCGGACCGTACACCGCCACGCTCGACAATCCGCTCAGGACGTCGATCCGGCAGGGCCGGATCGCCATGCTTCTCTGCTCGGGCGCCGATCCGGTCTCGTACGTGAAGTTCTCGGCGGACGCGCCCGAGGGCGCGTTGAGCGTCACCCTGAATGCGGTCGAGGACGCAGACGGGAACTATCCGAAGACGCCCCCGAGCGACAATTGCTTCGCCAAGTCGTCGATGGTCCTGGTCGAGCGCGCCCGGTACTACGTCGCGAACGATTTCGACGGCGTCCCGGCGCTCTTCCGCGACCGCGGCCGCGCCGGCGATCCGCAAGTGCTGCTCCGCGGGATCGAGGATCTCCAGCTCACCTACACGATCGGGCCGGCGCCCGCCGGATCGGGCGCGCCGACCATCGCCGGCTGCGGCACCGGATGGGTCTTCGGTTCCTGCAATCAAGGGGTCCCGTTGGCCCCGGCCGTTCCCGATCCGGACTGGGTCAAAGACGCGTACGACGCCCCGACCCGCTTCACCGCCCGCCCCGCCAACATCCGTTCGGTCGAGATCAACCTCGTTGCCCGCGCGACCGCGGCGTCGCCCGACAAGGCAGGCGATCCCGTGCCGCAAATCGCAAACCGGCCGGGGCGCGCCGCCGACACGTTCCCACGTTCCATCTTCAAGCTTACCGAGCAGACTCCGAATCTGCTCGCCCGCGCCACGGTAATGCCGGGGTAGGGGGGAGAACCATCATGCGCAAGCCTCGCGGAGGCGCGATGCTCGCGGCGCTCATCGTCATCGGCGTGATCTCGCTGGTGACGGTGGCGACGCTGCAACTCGCGAACATCAGCAAGCAACAAGCGTCGAAAGACGCGCGAAACCTCAGCCAGATGGCCTGCGTCGAGGCGGCGCGGCAGTACGTGCTGAGCCGGCTGCGCCTCACCGGCGCGCCCACCACGTCGATCACGCTCGATCAGGCGGTCCAGGTGGGATCGGGCGCGACCACGCTGGGTCTGAGCGGCAACCTTCCGTTCAAGAGGCTGCGAACCGGGCACGTGACGGAGAAGACGATCGATCTGGCGACGGGCAAGCCGATCAACGATCCTCCCAAGATCACGTCGGTCACCCCGATCGGCATGAACCTCGTCAGCCAGGTGCACGTGGGAGAGCGCAGCAACGTCGTCGGGTCGGTCGGTCTCTCGGGACGTCCGTTCCGCGCGGTGGTGGCATGCACGGATCCGCAGGCGGGCGACATGGAGCTGGAATTCACCTTCCAGTTCGGACAGTGAGGCACGCCATGCGATCGAAGGATTTCCTCCGGTACGCGGCCTGCGCCGCCCTCGTCGTCGTCGGAGCGTCGCAAAAATCCGACGCGACGGTGTGCAACGCGAGCGACTGCCTCGTCAACGCCGCCGTTGCCCAGAAGCTGCAGCCGACGAGCGGCTCGACCGACGACCGTGGAGACATCTCGTTCTTCTCGAGCCAGTCGGGACAGCTCCCGAACGTCGTCTTCGTACTCGACAACTCGACGTCGATGTACGAGCTGCCCTACGACACGCTGCCTCAGGTGGGCCGTTTCCCGGACACGTCGTGGCTGAACAGGGCGTGGCCGGCCGCGCCGGCGCCGCAGCCGGCGTGGACGGTTGCATCGCCGGTGGGCGCCACTCCGGACCTGACCGACGACGCGAGCTGCCACTCGAATGCGTTCTTCGAATCGCTCAAGGACTCGAACGGGAACGCGTACAAGCCTGCCACGACCTACACCGCGACGGATGCGGACTTCCCCGGTTTCTTCAACCCGGCCAACGTCTACAGGTTCGTCGAGTGGACGACGACGAGCGCGGGTGGCGTCCTGAACGGAACGCTCCCTCCCGGGTCCAGCACGAATGGCATCACGAGCGCTTGCAATCAGACGCGCTTCAACCCTGCCCAGAAGCGACGCTGTCAGCAGTGCATCGACGTAGCGGGCTACTACATCCGCCCGAGCATTCCGGCGTCTCCCGCAGGCTGCACCGGAACGGGCTGCACCACTCCCGCGGACAACACTACCGGCAGCATCACCGACGCGCAGAACGGGCTCTTCATCTTCAAGGGGAACTGGCTCAACTTCTATCCGCCCAAGTTCATCCTTGCCCGCAAGGTCCTCACCGATTTCATCCGGGCGCAGAGCACCACCGCGACGCCGGTCCGGATCGGAGTGGCGACGTACGATACGCAGGCAGTCGGCAACAGCACCACCTGTCCGGGTCCGGTTCCTGGGAGCATCGACCTCACTGGCTCCAACTGCCCGGTCAGCCAGCAGCCGGCGGCCACGGGCTCGAT
>JBJMQD010000108.1:0-6815 GCA_045802855.1 Myxococcales bacterium
GCGCTCAAAGGACGGCCTCGAGCGGCGTTTGCTTCAATACCCGCTGCCGCCGCCTCCGCTGCTACCCGGGGGCGGGGCCGTGACGTTGACGAATGCCGAAATCGCGGAATTGGCCGAATCGGTCAGGGAGCAGTTTTCGGCGGAGTTCATGGTCGGTCGCAACTGATCCCCGTTCGGGGGGATCGCGCCGTCCGTGGACAATACCGAACACCCGGAAGTGCCCGTGGCCACGATCTGGTGCGGGGTCGCGTCCTTGTTGAAGTAGTGGACTCGTCCACCCGTCGGGATGGCGATGTTGCTGGATCCCTTCGGGCTCGCGATCGCATTGGACGTGATGTTCATCGGAGCTTCGGTTGGACTGCTGTTGTCCGACCCGCCGCAGGCGACGAAAGCGAGCAAGATCCCTGGAATGACCGCAAGACGCATGGCTTCTCCAATCCGAGCAGACACTACGGCCCCCGATGCCACTTCCAGATAATGACGTCCATCCGACGATTTGGATACATCGATCGTGCGGGCGCTCGGCCCGCCGGCGCCCCTTCTAACGTGTTTCCGCGGATCTCGCGACATCAATGCGACGCCTTCGCGACGATCTTGAAGTCGATCGGGACCTCGTCCTCCACCTGGACGAGGCCTCCTGCCGCGGTGGTCGGCTTGATCCCGAAGTCCGACTGCTTGACGGTCAGCTTGCCGTCGGCCGTGAGCGTGTCTCCCTGCACGTCGACCTTCAAGGGCACGACCATCGGCTTCACCGTGCCGTGGAGCGAAAGCTCGCCTTCGACCTGCAACTCGTACGAGGAGGCCGAGACCTTCTTCCCGGTGACGTTGCGGGAACGAAACCGGATGAGCGGGTAACGCGCGACGTTGAGGACGCCCGGGGCGCGCATCGCCTGCTGGACCTTGGGAGCGTCCCCGTCCGGCTCTCCCTCGGGGCTGACCGTCATCGCGCGGGCGTTGACGAGCACCTCGACCGTCGATTTCGGCAGATCCTCGAAGTCCGCCGCCACTTCTCCCATCAGGGCGGGAGCGAAGATGTTGTGCTCGTGTCCCGCGAAGCTCCCGATGCCGGTCTTGCCCACGTGCAGGTGGACCCTGCTCGCGTTGGAGTCGATGGAGAAGGTGCGGGTGGCCGCGACCGCCGGTGCGGACGCGATGGTGCACAGGATGACACAGAGGCGCGCAAGCATGAGGGGGGAGCGTATAAATCCGCCCCCGGTCCGCTCGCAAGCGAACCTGTGCCCGCCGGACGGAGAGCCGGCCGCAAAACGAGCGGGCTCTGCCCCCGACGGCGGCGGCCGAAGGCAGGAGTATCCGGAGGTTGTCGATGACGAAGGCCATCGTCGTATCCGTTTTCGCCTGCGCCTGCGCCACCGGTGGCACGGTCAGCCGACCCGAGGCGAAGGAGGTCGCGCCCAACGGTCCCTTGCGGGCGGCGATCAACTACGGCAACGCGGTGCTCGCGCAGAAGGATCCCGCGACCGGCGAGCCGCGAGGCATCTCCGTCGATCTGGCCCACGAGCTTTCCCGGCGACTCGGCGTTCCGCTCGAGGTGGTCCCGTTCGAGGCCGCGGGCAAGGTGTTCGAGGCGGCGAAGACCGGAACCTGGGACGTCGCCTTCCTGGCGGTGGATCCGGCACGGGCGGAGGAGATCTCGTTCAGCGCGCCCTACCTCGTCATCGACGGCACGTACCTGGTCCCGAAAGATTCGCCGATTCATGCCGTCGAGGACGCCGACAAGGACGGGGTTCGCATCGCCGTCGGCAAGAAGAGCGCGTACGATCTCTACCTGAGCCGCACCTTGAAGCACGCCCAGATCGTCCGTGCCGAGACCACGCCCGGAGCGATCGACCTCTTCCTGCAGGAGAAGCTCGACGCGGCGGCCGGCATCAAGCAGGTCTTCGTCAGGGTCGCGAAGGAGAACGCCACCGTGCGCGTGGTGGACGGAAGATTCATGCGCATCGAGCAGGCGATGGCGGTCCCGAAGGGGCGGGAAGGCGCCGCGAAGTACGTCCGCGACTTCGTCGAGGAGATGAAGGCCTCCGGGTTCATCGCGAGGAGCGTTGCGGCGAGCGGCCAGCGCGACGCGGAGATCGCGCCCGCGGCCCGCTGATCGACGTGAACCTGAACGTGCACCTGAACGTGAACGGTTCTCGTCAGAGCCGTTCACGTTCACGTTCGCGTTCACGCCGTAGGGCGGTTGGCGGGGCAGCCTGGCACGCGCCGTCTCGGCCGTGCGTTGCCTCGGAGGAGCGCGTCACCATGTTCGCACTCTCGGGGGCACACCCAAAAACCGACTCGGAGGAGAGCATGATGAGGAGTTCGAAGCTGCTCGTGATCGCCGCTGCTGCTGGCCTGGTCGCCGCCAGCCCGTCCTTCGCGCAGACCGGAGGAGGCTCGGCAGGCGGTACGGGTTCCGCAGGGACCGCCGGCACCGCAGGGACAGCGGGCACCGCCGGCCAGACCGGGACCGCGGGCCAGTCCACGTCCGGAACGATGGGAACAACCGGAACGACCGGGAGCACGACCAACGGAACGGGCACCATAGGCTCGACTACTTCGGGCACCACGACGGGCACGGGCACGGCCGGCTCCACCACGACCGGGCTTCCTGGCACGAACAGCGCGACGACGGGAAGCGCCACCGACAACAGCGCGACGAACGGGACGAGCACCAGCACGAGCCCGACCACCGGCGTGCCAGCGGACAACTCCGCGACGAGCGGCAGCGTGATGAGCCCTGGCACCTCGACTTCCGGCACGGCGACCACCCCGGGCGCGACCAGCCCCGCCGGCACGCCCGGAACCCCGGGCACGCTGAACCAGCCCGGCCAGCCGCTCCCGAACAGCAACACGACGAACGGTACGACCAGCACCGAGGCGCCGCGGTAGGCCAGGCGCTAACGCCATGCCAGGGCGCCGTCGCCTCGCACGGCGGCGCCCTGTGACGCCTCCATCTGGTACTGTGTGCGTGCCCGGGAGGCGTCGAGTTGCGCAAGCTCGTGCGAGGCATCGTCGACTTCCGTAATCGCGTGCGGCCCACCGCGCGTCAGAACTTCGCTCGCCTCGCGCTGGGGCAGAGCCCCGACGCCCTCTTCATCGCCTGCTCGGACAGCCGGGTCGCCATCAACGTCTTCGCCTCGACGGAGCCGGGCGATCTGTTCGTCGTCCGCAACCCTGGCAACATCGTCTCTCCCGCCGCCGCCGACGGGTTCTCGGTGGCCGACGAGTCCGAGGCCGCGGCGATCGAGTTCGCCGTCGGGATGCTGCAGGTCCGCGACATCATCGTCTGCGGGCACTCGAGCTGCGGGGCGATGACCGGGCTCGCCCGCGGTCGCGAAACTCTCGAAGCGCCGCACCTGAAATCGTGGCTCCGTCACGCGGAGCGCGCTCTCGAGCGGATTCCCGATCGCAACGCACCGGAGGCCGCGGACCAGCTCTCGCAGCAAAACGCCCTGCTTCAGCTCGAGCACCTCCGTTCGTACGAGCTGGTCGCGCGGGCCGAGAAGGAAACCGGGCTCCGGCTGCACGCGTTCTGGTTCGACATCGCGAACGCGGAAGTGCTCGCGTACGACCCGGACCAGCAGCGATACGTGCCGCTCGACGAGGAGCAGGCGAAGCGGCTGCTCCACCCGGACGAGCGATGGGGGCGTAGCTAGCGGCGGACCCGGATGGCGACTCGAGCGACCTTCCTTCGCGAGGCCGTCGCCTCGAGGACGCGCGGGCTGCCGGCGGCGTTCTGGACGATCTGGTGCGGGCTCGTCGTCAATCGGCTGGCGAGCTTCGTCCTGCCGTTCCTGTCGATTTATCTGGTGCGCGATCGCGGATTCCTGCCCGCGCAGGCGGGCCGCGTCCTCGCACTGTACGGCGTCGGAGTGACTGTCGCCGGGCCTCTCGGCGGCTTTCTCGCGGACCGTGCCGGCCGGCGCATCACCATGGTGCTCGCGCTCGCCCTCGGAGCGGCCGCCGTCTGCACGCTCACATTCACGCGCAAACCCGTCCTGCTCGGCGCAATGGTATTCCTCTGCGCGGCGGCGTCAGACATGTACCGGCCCGCGATGAGCGCGGCCGTGGCTGACGTCGTTGCGCCCGTCGATCGACCGCGCGCCTACGGGCTCACGTACTGGGCGGTGAACTTCGCCACCTCGGTGGGCCTCCTAATCGGAGCGCTCGTCGCGGAGCGCAGCCTGGTCGCGTTGTTCCTCGCCGACGCGGGAACGTCGATCGCCGCGGCCACCCTCATCCTCGCGCGGGTTCCGGAAACGCGTCCCACGGGCATCGTCCACGAATCCGCGCTGCGCGGGCTCGCGCGCGTCTTCTCGGACGGCCCCTATCTCTCCTTCCTCTTGCTCCACCTTGGGGCGCTGGTGGTCTTCGCCCAATGGGAGTTCGCGCTTCCGCTCGACATGGCGGCCCACGGCCTCGGGCCTTCGGCCTACGCGTTCCTCATGGCGCTGAATTGCCTCGGGGTGGTCGTGCTGCAGCCGATCATCGCTACGCGCCTCCACCGCTTCGACGCGGCCCGCGCGCTCGCCCTCTCGACCGTGCTCTTCGGCGCCGGCTACGGCGTGAACGCCGTCGGCGGGAGCATGGCCGTGTACGCGCTCGGCACGGCGTTCTGGACGATCGGCGAAGTGATCTGGTTTCCCGTCGCCTCGACGATGGTGGCGAACCTCGCCCCAGCCGAGCTGCGCGGCAGGTACCAGGGCGCCTTCTCCATGTGCTGGGGCGTCGCCTTCGTAGTCTCGCCGCTCGCCGCCGGAGAGCTGATGCAGCGGTCCGGCGCGCCCTCGCTCTGGCTCTCCTGCTTCGGCCTTTCGCTCGTCGTCGGCGCCGCCCATCTCGCGACGGCCGAGCCGCGCCGCAAGCGGATGGCAGCGCTGCTTCAGGCGCAGGGCGAGGCCGCGCCTGCGGTCAGCGGGTAGCCGGCTTTCGCGCCACGATCTCCGCCGTCGCGTGGTGATGCCCCGCCTCTGTCGAGCCCCCTTCGCGCGCGTGGAGGATGTCGAACCCCCATCCCTCGACCGTTGCGCGGAGCTCTCCCGGACGGAGCAGGAAACCGTGCTGAGCCGCTCCCGTCTCGGCCTGCACGTGGATCGCCGCCACGAAGAGGCCGCCGGGGCGCACGGCGCGCCGGATCTGCTCGAACAGCGGCCGATGGAGGAAGTAGAAGTCGCAGACGAGGTCGAAGGCTTCGCCTTCCAGCGCGAAGTCGTCGCTTTCCAGATCGCAGACGCGGGCGTCGACGAAAGCTTCCACCCCGCGCCGCCGCGCCTCTTCCATCATCCTGTCGATCCCGATCTGGGACCCGTCGAGCGCGCGAACCCGCCACCCGTGCTCCGCGAGAAAGAGCGCGTGCCGTCCGGCGCCGCTGGCGAGATCGAGCGCGAGGCCCGGCGAAAGCCCGGCGATGGCGCTAGGCAGCGGCGCAGACGGCGCGAACCCGTGCACCTCTTCGCCGCGGGAAAACTTCTCGTCCCACTTCTGCAAGCGCTCGTTCATGAGGTAGTGAGAGCGGCAACGGGAGGCGACATGGCAGAGCCCAGGAAGTACTCCGGAAGCTGTCACTGCGGAAACGTGCGCTACGAAGCGACCATGACGCTCGACAAGGTGATGGAGTGCAACTGCTCCATCTGCGGTCGCATCGGAGCGATGCGCGCGTTCGTCCCGTCGACGGAGTTCAAGTTGCTCTCGGGCGAGGACTCGCTCAAGGACTACCAGTTCGGCAAGCAGCACCTGCACCACATGTTCTGCAAGAACTGCGGGGTCCACACTTTCGCGGGCGGCAAGGCCAAGGACGGCACCGAGATGCGCGCGGTCAACATCCGCTGCCTCGAGGGCGTCGATCCCTGGTCGCTCACCTCGACGCATTTCGACGGGAAGAAGCTGTAGGGGCGCTGGTAACGACATGCGCGCTGGCGGCTGCCCCCTGCTACGCGGCCCGGCCGAGACGGCGCGCAGGCCCGTCGCGGCACTAGGTTCGGCGCATGAGCTCACTCGTACAGCGCGGAGCCGGACTCCTCGATTCGCTTCCCGTCAAGGGCCTCCTGGTCGGCTGGGCCGCGACGAAGGCGCTCGACGGGGTGAGCACGTACCTCTACGAGAACGAGGACGTCCGCACGCGAATCTCGGAGAATATCGTCCGCCGCAACCGGCACGCGTACGAGCGGGCCGTGGAGCAGATGGCGGAGCTTCTGGGAAAGTCGCTGAGCCGCAGGCAGCGCAAGATGTACGGGTGGAGGTTCCACAAGGCGTTCGGCCTCCTCGGCGGCCTGCAGTACGTAGCGATGCGCAGGCGCAACCCGCGCATCGGCGCGGGAATGGGACTCCTCTTCGGCGCCGCATTCTTCCTCTTCGCCGACGAGATCCTGGTTCCGCTGATGCGCTGGACGCCGGGCCCGCGCGCCTTCTCGTGGAAGGTCCATGCGCGGGGAGCCGTCGCGCACATAGCCTATGGAGTCGCCGCCGAAGCAACGGCACGCCTGCTCGACCGTGCTTCCCTGCTGACAGGCCGCCCTGCTCTGGCCTGACGGGCGCCGCCAAGGTGGGTAGTGTTGTGCGATGAAATCGATCGCGACCGTCTTGTCGTCCGCTCTCCTCCTCGCCGTCTCTTGTACGACCGTCCCGGTCACGGGCCGCAAGTCGCTGAACCTGGTCGGCGAAGGCACCGTCAACCAACTCGGCGCGCAGACCGATCAGCAGGAAGTCTCGAAGGCGAAAGTGAGCACGGATCAGAACGCGACCGCGATGGTGCAGCGGGTCGCGCAGCGCATCGCGCAGGCAGCCGAGGCGAACTTCCATCCCAACTACCAGTGGGA
>JBJMQD010000123.1:0-6520 GCA_045802855.1 Myxococcales bacterium
GCCCACTGGCGGTCGGGCATTCGAGAGCTGCCAGTCGCCACGCTCCCGCTTTTGCGGGCCCCGGTGATCGGTACCGTCCTCGCGGCCCTTCCGGCGAGCGCGGGCGCCGCGCTCGTGCGGGCCGCGGCGGCCTCCGGGCACCTGAACCTGGAGTTGCACGCCATCGATGTGCTCGATGCGAGCGACGGAGCCCCGGCCCTGCTCGCGGCCGCGCAGCCGGGGCTGAGCATCCCGGCGGCGGTGAAGCTGCGCCGCCTGCGCGAAGTGCTCGCCGCCGTTCGCGAGCGGGCCGAGGTTTGCACGCTGGAAGCGGCCGCCCCGCGGCTCCTGCCCGCGGTGCATTGACCCTTCCCGCCACGAAAGGCTAACAGGAACCCGCGATGGAACGGGTGCCCGAGCCGAGCGGCAGGACCACCGCGCTCGTGCGCCACGAGCCGGAACGGCGGGGACTCTTCGGCCGGCTTCGCTCCGCCATGGAGAAGTGGACCGTCCAGCTCGGCGGGCCGGAGATGGAAGCGCGGCTTGCCCGCCTGGTCGCGCCCCAGAACGAGTACGGCGTCGATCCGTTCGGCCTCGATCTCGACTTCACCAAGGCCGCCGTCGCCCCCGCGCTGTGGGTCTACAAGAACTGGTTCCGCGTGCGGACCCACGGGATCGAGAAGGTGCCCGCCGGGAAGGTCCTTCTCGTCTCGAATCACTCCGGTCAGCTTCCGCTCGATGCCGCGATGATCGTCGTCTCGATGATCGCGGAAGCGGAGCCGCCGCGGATCTGCCGGGCGATGGTGGAGAAGTGGGCCCCGACGCTTCCGTTCATCGCGCCGTTCTTCGCCCGGATCGGGCAGGTGGTCGGCACTCCGGAGAATGCCCGGCGCCTCCTCCTTTCGGGGGAGACGCTCGTCATCTTTCCCGAGGGGACTCGCGGGCTCAACAAGACCTTCGAGAAGCGCTACCAGCTGCAGGAGTTCGGGCTCGGGTTCATGCGGCTCGCGCTCGAGACCCGCACCCCGATCGTGCCCGTCGCCGTGATCGGCGCCGAGGAGCAGGCTCCCGCGCTCTTCGATTTCAAGGCGGGCGCCAAGGCGCTCGGGTTCCCGGCGTTCCCCATCACGCCGACGGTCCTTCCGCTTCCACTCCCAGTGAAGTACCACCTCCACTTCGGAGAGCCGATGCGGTTCGTGGGCAATCCGGACGACGAGGACAGCGAGCTCGAGCGACGGGTCCGCGAGGTGAAGACGCGGATCCAGACGATGATGGACCGCGGGCTCGTCGAGCGGGGAGGGCTCTTCTTCTGATGCGCGACGTGGTGCTCGTCACCGGAATCAGCGGCAATCTCGGGCGCGCTCTCGCGCGGCTGCTCCACCGCAGCGAGCGGGTCGCGGGCCTCGATCGCCGTCCGTTCGAGGGAAGGCCCAAGGACCTCGTCCTGCACCAGCTGGACATCCGCAAGCGCAAGGTCGAGGACGTCTTCCGCAAGGGCGACATCAAGGCCCTCATCCACATGGGCATCATGCACGACCCGCGCCTCCCGCAGTCGGAGCACCACAGCTTCAACGTGGTGGGCACGAAGAGCGTGCTGGAGTTCGCGGCGAAGTACGGCGTCTCGAAGGTGGTGGTGCTCAGCTCGACGAACGTCTACGGACCACGCCCGGACAATGACAACTTCCTCACCGAAGACGCGCCGCTTCTCGGCGCGCAGAACTTTCCGGAGATCCGCGATCTGATCGAGATCGACATGTACGCGCAGCAGTACATGTGGAAGCACCCGGAGGTGGAGACGGTCATCGTCAGGCCCGTGCACATCGTCGGGCCCACCGTGCGCAATGCCTCCTCGAACTACCTGCGCGTCAAGCGGCCCTGGGTGCTCGCCGGCTTCGACCCGATGGTGCAGCTCATCCACGAGGACGATGCCTGCCACGCGCTGCAGCTCGCCCTCAAGCCCGGGTTGCGCGGCGTCTACAACGTGGTGGGGCCGGGCGAGGTCCCGCTCTCCGCGGTGCTGCGCGAGCTGGGGAGGCAGACCATCCCCGTGCCCCACCTGATCGCCCGGGCGCTCCTCGAAAAGCTTTTCCAGTACCGCCTGGCCGGTTTCCCGCCGCCCGAGCTGGACCATCTGCAGTTCCTCTGCACGGTCGACGGCTCGCGCGCGGCGCGCGATCTGGGGTTCCGCCCCGCGTACACGATGCGCGAGACGATCCGCAGCGTGATCGGAGAGGCGCCCCCGCGCGTGGTCCGCAGCACGCCGGAAGGCGCGGCGGCTACGGCAACGCTAGAGTGACGTTTGATGCCTGACGAGCTTCTCGTCTTCGACGCTGCCCGGGGCGCACGGGTCGCCGTATGCCGCGCGGAGCAGCTTTCCCGGGAGGCGGCCCTGCGTCACGGCCTCGCCCCCGGAAGCGCCGCGGCTCTCGCCCAGGCGCTCGCCGGGACGCTGCTCGTCGCCGACGCCGACCCGGACGGCACCCGCGTCGATCTGCATCTCAGTTGCTGCGGACCGCTGAAGGGAATCATCACCGACGGCGACGCGCGGGGTGGCGTGCGCGGATTCGTGCGCGTCACGAATCTCGAGCGGGACGGAAAGCCCTTTTCGGGTCGTGCAGAGCCCGCTCCAGCCGCCCCGACCCGATTCGATCCCCGGCCGCTCCTCGCTACCCGTCACGACGAGATGGCCGGATCGCTGTCCATCCTGCGGGCGATGGCGGGATCGCCCGATCTCCACCGCACCGCCTTTCCCTTCGCCGGAGCCGACCTCGGCGCCGCGTTGACGCTCTACCTGCGCAACGACCGCGATGCTGGAGGCGAGATGGCGCTGGAGGTTCTCTACAGCAGCGGCGAGGCGCTCGCCGCGGTGGCCGGCATCCTGGTTTCCAGCGAGGAGGAGGATGTCAGCGCGCTCGGGAAGCCGCTCCGGCAGCGGATCTTGCGCGAGTCGCTCCGGCCCGAAGAGGGGACGCGGGCCCTCGCCGATCGAATCGCCGCGGAGCTCGATCTCGGGCCCTTGCGGCTCCGCACCGAGATGCGCCCGAGGTTCTCCTGCCGCTGCTCCAGGCCGAAAGTGGAGCGGGCGCTGCGCATCCTCGGCCCGGCGGAGCTGCGCGACATGGCGGACAAGGACGGCGGCGCCGAAGCTCGCTGCGACTTCTGCGCGACGACGTACCGGCTGACCCGCGACCAGCTCCTCGACCTCGCCCGCGCGGTCTGATGCGCCGTCTCGCCCTCCTCTTGCTCGTCCTCGGCGCCGCGTGCGGAGACGATGGCGTGCGCGCGAGGCCCTGCTCGTCCATGGCGGACTGTCCGTCACCGCAGACCTGCAACGGCGGCCGCTGCGCGGATTCGCCTTGCGGAGTCGGCTCTCCTACCTGCGGCCCCGACGCCGGGTGCCCCGCCGCGACGACCTGCCAGAGCGGGTGCTGCTTGGCGGAAACCCTTTGGCATTGACGCGAAGGCGCGCGGTAGGAGTAGATCGCGCGCCTTTCGCGAGGAGGATCCGTGCTCGATCTGCGCTGGGTGGTCGCGAATCTCGAGGAGACGAAGCGCCGTCTCGCGACCCGCGGCGAAGGCGCCGCTCTTGCGCTTGCTCCCATCGAGGCGCTCGCCGGCGAGCGGCGGCAGCTCATCCAGTCGAGCGAGACGGAGCGGGCCGAGCAGCGCAAGGCGAGCGAACAGATGCGCACGCTGAAGGGAGAGGAGCAGGCCCAGCTTCGCGCCCGGCTGAAGAAGCTCTCCGACGACGTGAAGGAGAAGGACGCGCGGCTCAAGGAGGTGGAGGAGAAGATCGAGTCGGCGCTGCTCAACGTCCCGAACCTGCCGCACGAGTCGGTTCCGGTGGGGCGCGACGAGAAGGACAACAAGGTGGTGCGCACCTGGGGCGAGAAGCCGTCCCTCGCCTTCGCTCCCAAGCAGCACGACGACCTCGGCGAGGCGCTCGGGATGCTCGACTTCAAGCGCGCCGGCAAGGTGTCCGGATCGCGCTTCGTCTTCTACCGGGGAGAGCTTGCGCGGCTCGAGCGGGCGCTGGTGAGCTTCTTCATCGATTGCCACCGCGAGAAGGGATACATCGAGCTCATCCCCCCTTATCTCGTGAACGCCGACTCGATGCGAGGCACGGGTCAGCTCCCCAAGTTCGAGGAAGACCTCTTCAAGACGACGAACGGCCTCTATCTCATCCCCACCGCCGAAGTTCCGGTCACGAACTACCATCGCGATGAGATGCTCGGCGACGTTCCCCTCAAGTACTGCGCGTTCTCGCCGTGCTTCCGCAGCGAGGCGGGGAGCTACGGGAAGGACACCAAAGGCATCATCCGGCAGCACCAGTTCCACAAAGTGGAGCTGGTCCGGTTCGAGAAGCCGGAAAACTCGCACGCCGCCCTGGAAGAGCTGGTGCGCGACGCGCAGGAGCCGCTGCAGAAGCTCGGGCTGCATCACCGCGTGGTCGCGCTCTGCACCGCGGACCTCGGGTTCTCCTCCGAGAAGACGTACGACCTCGAAGTCTGGTGCCCCGGCCAGGACGCCTACCGGGAGATCAGCTCCTGCTCGACCTTCTCCGACTACCAGGCCCGGCGCGCGCAGATCCGCTTCCGCCCCGCGCCGCAGGAGAAGCCGCGCTTCGTGCACACGCTGAACGGCTCGGGTCTCGCGGTGGGTCGCACCGTCGTCGCCATCCTCGAGAACGGCCAGCAGCAGGACGGGTCGGTCGTGCTACCGGAGGCGATCCGCCCCTATCTGGGCGGCCTCGAGCGCCTCGAGCGTAGAGAGTAGCGAAGGGGCCGGCTTTCCTGTTGACGGTCGACAGGAGAACCCGCTAGCGTCGTTCCTGTCGGATGTCGAGGGGAGCGATGAAGGACGATCTCCTGCAAGGAACGCTGGATCTCCTGGTGCTGAAGGCGCTCTCGATCACGCCCATGCACGGCTGGGGGGTCGCGCAGCGGCTGCAGCTCATCTCCCGCGAGGTCCTGCAAGTAAACCAGGGTTCCCTCTATCCCGCGCTCCACCGGCTCGAGCGCAAGGGGTACATCGACTCGGAGTGGAGGGCTTCCGAGAACAACCGGCGCGCCCGGTACTACCGGATCACCGCGAAGGGATCGCGCGCGCTCGAGGACGAGACGGAGAGCTGGGAACGCTTCGCGGGCGCCGTGCAGCGCGTCCTGCGGACCACGTAGGAGGCGCGGATGGCGTTCTTACGGACCATCTTCCATCGGCGCGAGGTCGAGGCGGAGCTGGACGAGGAGATCGCGTTCCATCTACGGCAGGCGGAGGAGGAGCTGATCGCTCGCGGGGTGCCGCCCGAAGAGGCGCGCGTGCAGGCGCGGCGCGAGTTCGGCGGCGTCGAGCAACACAAGGAGGAATGCCGCGACGAGCGCGGGACGGCGGCCTTCGACGGGCTCTGCCAGGATCTCCGGTTCGCCGTCCGCTCCCTGCGGCGGAACCGCGGTTTCGCGATCGTGGCCGTGCTCTCGCTCGCGCTCGGGATCGGCGCGGCCACTGCCGTCTTCAGCGTCGTCCACGCGGTCCTCCTCCGGCCGCTCCCGTATCCGCATCCCGAGCGCCTCGTCCGGGTCTGGAACTCGTGGACGGAGACGCCGGACGCGCGCCTGTCCGTGCCTGAGCTGCTCGATTACCGGGCCCGGGTTCCGTCGGTGCAGCTCGCCGGATACGCGGAGGGGGAGGCGGTGATCGCCCTCGGCGACGAGAGGATGCGCCTCCACGCGCTCGCCGTGACCTCCGGCTATTTCGAGATTCTCGGCGTGGTTCCGGTCCTCGGCCGCACCTTCGCACCGGAGGAGGAGAGGGAAGGGCATCCTGTCGCCATCCTCTCGTACGCGCTTGCGCAGCGGCTCTTTGGCCGCTCGAGCGCAGCCGGCGCCTCGGTCACGCTCGACGGCGCGCCGTTCACGGTCGTCGGCGTGCTGCCGCGCTCGTTCGTCCCGCCGGACGAGCTCGGTGCAGCGCAGGCGAGCGAGATCTTCCTCCCGCTCGGCTATTCGCCGGCCGACGTCGCCTTCCGCGGGAGCCACTTCCTGCGCGCGATCGGGCGGCTCCGAGACGCGACGGGCGTCGCCGCTGCGTCCTCGTCGCTCGACGCCGTGGCTCGATCGTTCCGGCCGGCCTATCCCGATTCCTACCCGGAGAAGATGCGCTTCGCGGCGCGTGCCGTGCCGCTCGCGAGCGATCTCACTCGCGCCGTCGCGGGGCCGCTCTTGCTGCTCTTCGCCGCCGTCGTCGCCGTGCTCCTGCTCGTCTGCGCGAACCTCGCGGTGCTGCTCCTCGCCCGCGCGGAATCGAGGCAGTCAGAGCTTGCCATTCGCGCCGCGCTCGGGGCGGGCGCAGGCAGGCTCGTGCGCCTCCTCGTCACCGAATCGCTCCTGCTCGCCATCTTAGGCGGCATCGGCGGCGCGATCCTCGCCGGCATCGGCGTTGCGGCGTTGCTCTCTCTCGCACCCGCAGATCTGCCGCGCCTCTCGGAGGTGGCGGTGCGCCTGCCGGTCCTCGGTTTCGCGCTCGGTAGCTCGCTCCTGGTCGGTCT
>JBJMQD010000200.1:0-4448 GCA_045802855.1 Myxococcales bacterium
CGCGCCCGCGAGCAGGATGGGTCCCCCGAACGGCAATACCGCGGCCCCGACGAGTACAGCGCCGATCCCGACCAGGTTCGGCTTGAGCAGGAATGCTTCCTTCGTATAGGGCAAGACCTGCTAGACCCCCACCTTCGTGCCCGGTCCGAGCGTCTTCGCGCCTCCAGCGGATTCCGCGGGAGCCTCGAGCCCCATCTCCTGCTTGAACTGCTTGAGCAGCTCGGAAGCGCGGATCTTCTCCGCCTCCTCCTCGATCTTCATTCCCTGCGTATCGACGTTGGAGAGCGCCATGTCCATGCGCGCCTCGTTCACGGCGGTCTGCTCCTGGATCTTCTGCAGCATCTCGTCGTGGGTGGCGTCGATGCCGGCGACCTGGAAGCTCTCCATCGCGTCGGCGACCTTGCTCTGCCACTTCGCCCGCCGCGCGTCGCGCAGGGCCTGCATGGCCTCGGCCGTCTTGCGGTCCTTCTCCCGCATGAAGGCCTGCTTCACCTGCAGCGCCTTGTCGAATGCCTGCCGCGCCCCGAGGAGCTGCTGCTCGTTGCGCAAGAGCGCGGACTTCACCGTCTGGAGCTGCGTCGCGTAGGTGGTGGCGATGTCTTCGCGGCTCGCCTGCAGCGCGGCCTTCACCTTGGAGGTGAGCTCGGCGACGTCGTTCTTGTACTTCTGGTTCTCCTTCTCGAGCAGCGTGACGTTCGCCTTCACCATCGCGATCGATTCGTTCATCTTCGGGACCTGATCGTTCAGGTCCCGGATGTTCTGCTCGAGGATGAGCTCGGGGTCTTCGGCGGCGGAGACCATCCACCCGAAGACCGAGCGAAAGGCGCGCTTCATTCGCTGCCACATGAACGGAATCCTCGCTCGCGATTGTGCCGAAAGGCGCGAGACAGTAAGCACGGTTCCCCATGGCTGGCAAGGACGCGCGCGCTCGGGATTCGGCCTCTTTGACGCATGGTTGCGCGCTCCCTTCCGACGTATTTCCCGACTGGGAATCGAGGTTCGGCCGGAAGGCGCCGCTCGAGCTCGAGATCGGTCCTGGGCGTGGGCACTTCGCCCTCGATCACGCGGCGCTCGAGCCCGCCATCGACCTCGTCTGCATCGAGACGCGGCGCGCGGATTGCGACCTCATCCGCGGGCGTGCTCTGCGCCTCGGCCTCTCGAACCTGGTCGTCCTCCAGGGAGACGCCAAGCTGCTCTTGCCCCGCCTCTTCCGGCCGGGCGAGTTGTCGGCGCTGCACGTGCAGTTTCCCGATCCGTGGTGGAAGAAGCGGCATAGAAAGCGCCGCATGGTCGACGCGGAGTTGGCTTTGCTTCTGCGACGGCTCTTGCGACCTGGCGGAATCGTCGATTTCCGCACCGATGTGCCGGCCTACGCGCAGGCCGCGATCGCCACCTGGGAGGAGACCGGCTTCGACAACGCCGCGGGCAAGGGCAACCTCTGGACCGAGCCGCCCGCGGTCCTCTCCACGCGCGAGCGCCGCTACCTGCGCACCGGGCAGCCGGTCTTCCGCGCCCGCTTCGTCAACCCCGGGCCTCCCGCAGGAGAGCTCGCTGTCGCCTCCGCCGGGCGCGACTGGACGGACGTGCGGCGAAGATGACGCGTTTGCCCGCCCCGTCCGGATACGCGATGGTCTCGCGCCGCATGCGCTGGCTTCCGCTGCTCCTCGTCGCTTCTTGCGTCCAGCGGACTCCCCCAGCGGGCGCAGCGGGTCCGGTCGAGGCCGCCAAGGAGTTCGCCGCCGCGGTCCAGCGCGGCGACGCGGCGGCCGCCTACCAGCTTCTCTCGTCGCGGACCCTACGCGACGCGGACGAGGCCGCCGCGAAGGCGCGGGCTTTCGCCGGCGACGCCGGTGGACCTGCGAGCGGGCGCCAGATGCTCTTCAACTCCGCGCTGCCGCGGGGGGCGGTCACCGTCCGCAAGATCCACCAGCGCGGCGACGCCGACGCCACGGTCGAGGTCAAGGACGCCGCCGGCGCGGTCACCCAGTTTCGCGTCGTGCGCGAAGAAGGGTCGTGGAAACTCGACCTGTCCACCGACCCTGCGCTCCGGTAGTATCCGCCGAGGGGGACCTCCCAGGCATGCCGAACCTTCTGCATCCCGACGACACCGAAGAAGAGGATCCCATGCCCGAAACGCCGATCGACCCGGGTGAGTTCGTCCTCGCCGATACCGTGGACGACGGGATCCTCGCCGGGCTGCTCGTCCGCGCCTGCGAGGAGGCCGGCATTCCCGCCATCCTGCAGGACCCTCGCGACGGCGTGGTCGGGAAGCTCGCCTCGCCCGTCGATTCCTTCCGCATCCTCGTGCCGGCGCAGAACCTCCACGGCGCACAGGAGATCCTACGCGCGCGGCGCGAGGCGCTCGAGGCCGATCCCGAGGGCGCCGGCAAGGCGGCCGAGGAAGCCCAAGCCGAAGAGGAATCGAAAGAGTAGCGCCGGTCAGCGCTGGGCGAGCTGCGCGACCCGCTTGCTGGCGTCGAGCGGCTGCACGAGCGCCACGCCGTCGACCGGCCACTTCTTGAATTCGCGCAGATGCTCGAGGAAGTCGGCGACCGGCACGTCGATCACCTGGTGCTCCTTCCCGAACGAGGCGTGGCGCACGACCATCTTGCCGTGCGAGTCCCGCACCGCGAGGCCCATGTGCGAGACGCGCACGACGTACTGCGGGTCCGCGGCCCGGACGATGAGCACGATCGTCCCGCGGGGAATGCGGGAAGCGATCTTCTTCGCGTCGTCGAGGCGGACGTAGCGCAGCTCGAAATTCCCGTCCGGGATCGACGCCTCCGCGAGCCGCTTCAGGCCGGGCACCTTGGTCCATTCCTCGCGATGGAGGACCAGATTCATCTTCGCGGCGTCGGGGTCGACCTTGGTCGTGACCTCGCGCAGGTAGCCCTTCTTCTCGTTCGAAGGGAGCCACTGCGCCTCGGTGAAGTGGTTGCGGGTCGCGAACGACACCTTCGCCGGCGTCTGCGCGTAGCGGATGTCGTCGAGGATCTCCTTCGCCGAATCGAGCGACCGCGCGTTGCTCATCGCCAGCACGGTCTCGACGAAGGTCTGGCAGTCGACCTGATCGACTCGCCAGCGCGCCTGCGGCTCGGGGCCTTCGCCGCCTTCGCCGAGGGGATACTGGCCGTACGGGACGCCCACGAAGAGCGACGAGATGCGCTCGACGCGCGCGCCGAAGTCGCGGATCTCGTGCGCCTTGGCGATCTCGCGATCGAGCTGCGAGGGCGACATGGCGACGATCGTGGCCGCCGCGAAGACAAAAGCGAGCATGCGACGATGGTAAGCGGCCGAAGTCGCTACGGCAAAGCCCGATCTGGCCAGCGCGGCCCTCGCCCGGCTGCCAGGGTCGGGAAAGGTGGGCGGCCTACTTCTGCCGGTACGTGATGCGGCCCCGGGTCAGGTCGTAGGGCGAAAGCTCGAGCTTCACCCGATCGCCCGGGAGGATGCGAATGCGGAACTTGCGCATCTTGCCCGACGCGTAGGCGAGCACGGTGTGCTTGTTGTCCAGCTCGACGCGGTAGTTCCCGCCCGCGAGCTCCTCGCGTACGGTCCCTTCGACCTCGATGCCTTGTTCCTTCTCCGACAAGCGGATCCTCGCTCCCCACCGCGCGGGAGGCGCCGGGGAGTAGCACACGGCGAGCGAACGGAGCAACCGTCGCTTGCGGAATCCGGCGCCGCTTCACCATTGCAGATCCGGAAGCGCGAGCGGGATCTTCGGCACCCGCGCGAGGTCGAAGGAGCGGGCGCGCTGCGCGAGTGTCTCGCCCGGCGCGGGGACCTGTCCTGACAGCCGCCAGAGCTCGTCGACGATTCGCTGCGGATCGGCATGCATTGCCCGCAGCGCGGCGAGGGATAGCGCCCGCTCGCGCTTCGCCAGCCGTTCTCCGGTCGCCGAAACGACGAGCGGCGCGTGCGCCCACCGCGGCGTAGCCCGTCCGAGTGCCCGGTAGAGGAGGATCTGCCTCGCCGTCGAGGACAGGAGATCCGCTCCCCGCAGCACCTGCGAGATGCCCATGGCCACGTCGTCCACGACGACGGCGAGTTGATACGCGTGCGTCCCGTCGGCACGACGGAGGACGAAGTCGCCGGTCTGGGCCTGCACGTCGACGTCCTGCGGTCCGTGGATCTCGTCCTCGAATCGCACCGTGCCGGGGGGCGCGCGAAAGCGCAGCGCCGGGATGCGGGTCCTTCGCCGCTCGCTGCGCTGGGCGGTGGACAGATTCGCGCAGGTGCCCAGATACCGCGGCCCCTCGTCGCCGTGGGGCGCGCTCGCCGCGGCGGCAATCTCGGCGCGGGAACAGAAGCATTCGTAGACGCTCTCGCCGAGCGCGCGCAGAGCCTCCTCGTAGAAGGCGGTGCGCTGCGACTGGCGGTACGGTCCGCGCCGGCCTTGGTCGGATCCCGTTTGCGGATCCGGACCCTCGTCCCAGTCGATCCCCAGC
>JBJMQD010000218.1:0-23684 GCA_045802855.1 Myxococcales bacterium
CAGCCTTTCGATGGCGGCAATGGAGATGACGGTCGTGTCGACGGCGATGCCGACCGTCGTCGGGGACCTGGGCGGCATCCATTATTACTCGTGGGTCTTCACCGCGTACCTCCTCACCTCGACGGTGACGGTGCCGATCTACGGCAAGCTCGCCGATCTCTACGGCCGCAAGCCGGTGCTGCTCGCCGGGATCGCCATCTTCCTCGTCGGTTCGATGGCAAGCGGGCTCGCGCAGGGAATCGGGGCGCTCATCGCCTTCCGGGCCCTGCAGGGCCTCGGCGCGGGCGCGATGCAGCCGACAACGCTCACCATCGTCGGCGACATCTACAACCTGGAAGAGCGCGCCCGGATGCAGGGAGTGTTCGGAGCGGTATGGGGCGTCGCCGGGCTCATCGGGCCGCTCCTCGGCGGAATCATCGTCAAGTACCTCTCCTGGCGCTGGGTGTTCTTCATCAACGTGCCTGCCGGGATCGCGGCGGCGATGCTGCTCGTGGTCGCGCTGCACGAGGAAGTCGAACATCGCCGGCACTCGCTCGACCTCGCCGGCGCGGGCGTTCTCACCCTCTGCCTCGTCGCCCTCCTCTTCGGGACGCACGGCGGCGCGGCAAGCGCCATCGGCCTGCCGCTCGCGGTGCTCTCGCTTTTCGTCTTCTTCGCCATCGAGAAGCGGTCCGCGGAACCGGTAGTACCGCTCGATCTCTTCCGCGGGCGGGTGATGGCGGTGGCGACCGCGGCCGGCGCGCTGGTCGGCGCGGGAATGATCTCGATGGTGACCTACGTGCCGCTCTACGTGCAGGGCGTCCTGGGCGGGTCGCCCACGGAGGCGGGAAGCGCGATCACGCCGATGGTGATCGGCTGGCCCATCGCGAGCGCCGTGAGCGGACGGCTGCTACCGCGCGTCGGCTTCCGGCCTCTCGTGCGCTGGGGGCTCGCCATCTCGGCTCTCGCGGCCGCGGCGCTCGCGCTCTTCTTGCGGCCGGGAGCGAGCATCCACATCCCGCAGGCCGCGAGCGCGCTCTTCGGCGTCGGCCTCGGCTTCGCGAACACGGCGCTCCTCATCGCGGTGCAGACGACGGTCGAGTGGCGCCAGCGGGGAGTCGCGACGGCGAGCACGATGTTCGCGCGTACGATCGGAGGGACGCTCGCGGTCGGCGTGCTGGGAGGCATCCTCGCGGCCGCGCTGCGGCGCGACGAGTCGATTCCGGAAGGCGCCGCCGATCTGTTGCTCGGACCGAACAGGGGGGAGGGGCTCGAGTCCTCGGTGCTCGGAGCGCTCTCGGCCTCGCTCCAATCCGGGCTGGGCATCATCTTCTGGACCATCGCGGGCATCGCGCTCGCGGCTTCCGCCATCAGCCTTTTCTTTCCTCATCTGCCGGTGACGAGCGCCCGAACGGCTGCCGGCGAGGTCGGGCAACCGGCGGAGATGACCGTCCCGCCGGAGGCGTGAGCGACGCTTTCGCCGGAGCGGCATCTGGAACGGGATGATCCCCTTCCTGCAGCGCGTCGCGGCGGCCGTCGGGCAGGACAGGTTCCTCAGGCTGATGCGGTTCTACCCGCCGTACCTCGGAGCCGGCATCTCCGTCGTCCACGTCGCCCGCGACTTGAGCGTCATCGAGGTCGAGATGAAGCTCTCGGTGTGGAACAGGAACTTCGTCGGGACGCAGTTCGGCGGCTCGCTCTACTCGATGTGCGATCCGTTCTTCATGCTGATGGTCATGATGCGTCTCGGCGACGAGTACGTCGTCTGGGACAAGAGCGCGACCATCGATTTCTTGAAGCCGGGCCGCGGGAAGGTGCGGGCCCGCTTCGAGGTCCCTCCGGCGCTGCTCGCGCGGTTCAAGAGCGAGGCGGACGCAACCGGGAAGATCAATCCGAAGCTCGAGACCATCGTCGTCGACGAGGACGGGCAGACCGTCGCGCGGGTCACGAAGCTGCTCAGCATCCGGCGCAAAGACCGGACCAGGCTCGTCGCGGTGTCCTCGACCGACGTCCGCGCCTAGATCCTCGATGTCCCGAATCGTGGGATCAAAGTCCTTGCGGACATCTCCCTCTTCGCGCACGATCGCGAGCATGACGAAGCCGCTCCGGATCGCGTTCCTCGTCTATCCCGGGATCCAGGCGCTCGACCTCTCCGGGCCGCTGGAGCTGTTCGCACGGGCGACGCGACTCTTGCGAGACGAACGCAGATCGCATCCCGGCTACGCTCCGCTGGTGGTCGGCACCAGCGAAGGTCCGATCGCCGGATCGTCCGGGTTCCGGTTCCTCCCCGACGCGACCTACGAGCAGGTGCGATCGGGAATCGACACGCTCCTCGTCGTGGGCGGCGTCGGGGTCGACGCGCTGGTCGACGAGCCGAGGGTGCTCGAGTGGCTCCGCAAGATGTCGCGCGGGGTGCGGCGGATCGGGTCGGTGTGCACGGGCGCGTTCCTGCTGGCGGAGGCGGGGCTTCTCGACGGGCGCACCGCCACGACGCACTGGTCGCGCGCGGCCGAGCTTGCTCGCAGCTATCCGAGGGTGACGGTCGAGGAGGACCGCATCTGGGTGCGGGACGGGAATCTCTACACGTCGGCCGGCGTGAGCGCCGGGATGGATCTCGCCCTCGCGCTCATCGAGGAGGACCTCGGCGCCGATGTCGCGCTGCAGGTCGCGCGGGCGATGGTGATGTATCTGCGACGCCCGGGCGATCAGAGCCAGTACAGCGTCCCGCTGCGGCTACAGGCAGCGCAGACACCTTCGGTGCGCGATCTGGTGGCATGGGCCGCGGAAAATCCGGCGAGCGATCTATCGGTGCCCGCGCTGGCGCGGCGGCTGGGAAGGAGTCCGCGGCAGCTCACCCGCGTCTTCCAGCGCGAGCTCGGGGTCGCGCCGGCGGAAGCCGTCGAGCAGCTGCGGCTCGAGGCGGCGCGCCGGGCGCTGCAAGAGTCCGAGAAAGGCCTGGAAGAGGTCGCGGCCGAGGCAGGCTTCGGCAGCGCCGAGGTGCTCCGCCGCGCCTTCTTGCGCGCCTTGCACGTGACGCCTTCCGCCTATCGTGAACGATTTGGCATACAGGAGATCGCCTCTTGAAACGGCGCATTCATCCGGCGTTCGTCGTCGCGGGCGCGGTCTTCGTGGTGCTCCTATGCGCTGCTGCCGTCCGCGCAACGCCGTCGATCCTGATGGTCCCGCTCGAGCGCGAGTTCGGCTGGAGCCGCGCCCTGCTCTCCTCCGCGGTCTCGGTGAACCTCGTCCTGTACGGGCTGGTCGGCCCGTTCGCCGCGGCGCTGATGGAGCGGTTCGGGATCCGCCGCACCGTGCTCCTGTCGCTCGCCCTCATCGCCACGGGAGTCGCGCTGACCTCGCGGATGACCGCCAGCTGGCAGCTCATCCTCGCCTGGGGCGTCCTCGTCGGCCTCGGCACCGGGACGACCGCCATGGTCCTCGGCGCCACCGTCGTGAACCGCTGGTTCGTCTCGCGCCGGGGGACGGTGATGGGCATCCTCACCGCCAGCACCGCGACGGGACAGATGCTCTTCCTCCCGTTCGAGGCGCACATCGTCGAGGGCCACGGGTGGCGGGCGGTGACCATCGTGGTGGCGTCCGTCATCGTTCTGCTCCTGCCGCTCGTCGCCTTCGTCGTGCGCGATCGCCCATCCGATGTCGGAGTGCTTCCCTACGGCGCCGCACCGGATGCGCCCCAGGTCGCTCCCTCGCGCCAGAATCCTGTCGCGAACGCGCTGCGCGTCCTGCGCGACGGGTCGCGCAAGGGCGACTTCTGGCTCCTCGCCGGCAGCTTCTTCGTCTGCGGCGCGACCACCAACGGCCTGGTCGGAACGCACCTCGTTCCCGCCTGCATGGATCACGGCATTCCCGAGGTGCGTGCGGCCGGACTCCTCGCGGTGATGGGGATCTTCGATCTGTTCGGAACGACCGCGAGCGGCTGGCTCTCCGACCGGGTCGATTCCCGCAAGCTGCTCTTCTGGTACTACGGCCTGCGCGGGCTCGCCCTCCTCTGGCTGCCGCAGGCTTTCAACGCGCACGTCTTCGGGCTGCCCGTGTTCGCCATCTTCTACGGGCTCGACTGGATCGCGACCGTTCCGCCCACCGTGCGTCTCACCACCGAAGCGATGGGCGTGCGCGACGCCCCGATCGCGTTCGGTTGGATCGTCGCTTCGCACCAGATCGGCGCGGGCTTCGGCGCGCTCGGCGCGGGGATCGTCCGCTCGTCGATGTCGACCTACACGCCCGCCTGGGTCGTGGCCGGTGCGATCTGCCTCATCGCCGCCTTGATAGTCCTTCGGATCGGCCGCCGCGCGCCGGGGCTCGCGGCCGCACCGGTGCCGCAGTAGCGATCATTCGGCCCGCAGCGTCTGCATCGGATCGACCCGGGTCGCGTTCCACGCCGGAACGAGGGACGCGGCGGCGGCCATGGCGAGGAGCACCACACCGATCCCCGCGTACGTGACGGGATCGGTGGCGCCGATGCCGAAGAGCTGCGAGGCGAGCACGCGCGAGAAGGCGGCTGCCAGCACCGTTCCGAAGGCGACTCCCGCGGCGGCGAGGCGGAGCCCCTGTCCGAGGACCAGGGTGAGCACGTTGCTGCGCGTCGCGCCGAGCGCGGCGCGGATGCCGAGCTCGCGGGTGCGCTGCGCCACGACGTAAGCAAGCGTCCCGGAAATACCGCCCAGCGCGAGGAGGAGCGCGGCGCCCGCGAATGTGGTCAGGACGAGAGCGGCGAACCTGCGCCGCGCGACCGTACCGGCGAGCACGTCGTCGAGCGTGCGCGGAGCGCCGACGGGAAGATCGGGATCGATGGCGAGGACCTCCCGCTTGAGCGACGACTCCAGCGCCGCCTGTGCGAGGCCGCTGCGTACGACGAGCGTGAGGAATGGCCACGGTACCTGCGCGTACGGCGCGTAGATCTGCGGGCCAGCGGGAGCGTCGAGAGCGCTGCGGACGTCGCCGGCGAGACCCACCACCTCGCGCGACTCGGTGTCGCCCGGTCCGAGGCCAATGTGCTGGCCGATCGGGTCCCGATCGGGCCAGAGGAGGCGCGCGAGAGAGCGATTGACGATGACGACGGGAGGCGCGCCCGCGCGGTCCCGGGTGGTGAACTCGCGGCCGCGATCGACCCGCACCCCGAGGAGCGAGAGCGCCCCGGGGCCGAGCGACGAGAGAGAGCTCTGCGGCGGATTCGGCTCCGCCCGATCGCGCGGCGCCACCGTGAGCCCGATGAGCCTGCCGCCCACCGGGAGCGGAGAAGCGATCGCGGCGGCCGTCACGCCCGGAATCCCCGCCACTCGGTCCGCGAGCGACTCGGCGAATCGCGGCAGCGCCGTGTCCGGATCGGACTTTTCGGGCAACGTCAGATCGAGCACCCGCAGCCCCGCGGTCGACACGCCGGCGTCGAGGTTGTGCGCGTTGCGCAGGCTGCGCACGAGGAGCGTCGCGGAGATGAGCAGCGCAGTCGCGAGGGCCACCTCGCCGATCACCAGCGTTCTGCGCAGGCGCTGGCCGCGCGGGCTCCCGCCCGAAGTCGTACGTAGCGCCTCGTTCGCCTCGGTGCCGGAGAAGATCAGCGCCGGACCGCTTCCGAACACGACCGCGGAGAGTGCGCACGCGCCGAGGGCGAAGAGGAGCACCGTCCCGTCGATGGCGAGAGGCCGCAGGCGCGGGATCTGGGCGGGGAGGATCGAGCCCACCGCGTCGAGGGAGAGCGCACACGCGGCGACACCGGCGATGCCCGCCGCCCCGACCAGGATCGCGCTCTCGATTCCAAGCTGGCGGAGCAATTGCCAGCGCGAAGCGCCGAGCGCGGCGCGGATCGCCAGCTCCTGCCGGCGGTGCACCGCCCGCGCGAGGAGCAGACTCCCGACGTTGGTGCAGGCGATCACGAGGAGCAGGCCGACCGCGCCGAGGAGGAGGATGAGGGACCCGCGATCGGCGCCGACGAGCTGCTCGCGGAGCGGGACGACCAGCACTCCGCGCAGGACGTGCGATTCCGGGTTGTGCGAGGAGATGTCGGCAGTGATCGCGGAGAGCTCCGCGCGGGCGCCCTCGACGGTCGCGGAAGGCCGGAGCCGGCCGAGAACCTGGAAGAAGAAGAGAGCGCGCTCGTTGAGCATGCCGCCGAACGGGACCGCGCGGGGCTGGAGCCAGAGCTGCGGCTCGGGACCGTCGAGGGGAAAGCGGAACCCGTCCGGCATCACGCCGACGATGCGGGTGGGCTGGCCGTCGAGCGTGAGGGTGCGCTCGAGGACGGCGGGCTCGCCCGAAAGATGGGTCCGCCAGAAGCGGTGCGAGATGACCGCCACGCGCGGCGCGCCGGGAAGATCGTCGGCGGCGACGAGGGCGCGGCCTTCCGCCGGCGCAACGCGAAGGGCGGCGAATACTCCCGGTTGCACCGCGGCCGCGTCGATGCGCTCGGGCGACTGTAGCCGCGTGAGCGTCACCGAGGTGCTCCGGAACCCGGCCAGCTCCTCGAAGGACTTCGAGCGCGCCTGCCAGTCGGCGAGGTCGGGACCGGATACAGCATTGAGCGCGTGGTCCGGGCCCGTCGTCTCGGTGGCGAAGATGAGCGAGGCGGCGCCGGCGAACGGCAGCGGCTGCAACAGGAGCGCGTCCACGACCGAGAAGACCGCGCAGCTCGCGGCGATGCCGAACGCGAGGGAGAGGACGGCGGCGAGCGATACCCCGGGCGAGCGTTTCAACGATCGCACCGCGGACAGCAGATCGATCGATCTCATCCCGCGCTCCTCCGGCGAAGGACCTGTGGCGTGCGACGATCACGTCTATCGCAAATTCATCCGGGCGAATCGCGGCACGGCGCGCGGCATCCGCCTTGGGTACCGGGCAGAGGACGGACGCCGGTGATATCGTCTACATTTCCGAAGGGAGCTACCTTGCTGTTCAAGAAGCTGTTCCAGGTGCTGGTAGTTGGCGGTGCCGTCGTGGGCGTGCATGCCTGCGCTGCGGGATCGGCGGCGAAGTCTTCGGATGCATCCACCGCGACCCGCGAAGCGAGCGCGGACTCCGCCGATGGAGGAAGGGCCGCCGAGGCGCCGAAGGATGTTCCGGCCTCCGCTGGGGGCGGAGTGATGGGCTGGTGACCGGGACGCTCCGGCGGGCCGTCGCCTCGGCCTGGGCATTCCGGACCCGCGTCGAGCACGAGGCCGCGCAGCGGTTCGCGAGACTTGCGGGGGCGATCTCGTCGTTCGATCCGGAGTCGCCGGTCATCGAGTTGATGGAGCGCTCCGCCGGCGACGAGCGCCGCCACGCGCAACTGTGCGCCGACCTGGCGGCGGAATACGGGGAACCGGTCGATTGGGTCGGACCCGCGCCGCCCTCGATCGCTCCTTCCGTGCTCGGCTCCCGTCAGGCGCTCCTCTACGAAGTCGTCGCTTCCTGCTGCATCACCGAGACGGAGAGCGTGGCGACCGTCGCCACCCTCCTCGCCGACCATCCGGAGCCCGCGGTTCGCGCGGTGCTACACGAGATCGCCAAAGACGAAGTGGTCCACGGCCGGATGGGCTGGACCCACCTCGCGCGAGAAGCGGCGGCGATCGACGTGAGCTTCCTCTCGCGTTTCGTGCCCGCCATGCTATCGGGGACGGTGGAGGAGGCCCTGTTCGCGCAGCGCGCTCCCGATCCGGAGGACGACGCTCTCGCCCGCCACGGAGTCCTCGGCCGGGCGCGGAAGAAGGAGATCTTCGTCCGCACCCTGGAGGAGGTGGTCCTTCCCGGCTTGGAGCAGTTCGGGATCGACACGGCGGCCGCGCGGGGCTGGCTCGCTCAGCGGGTCTGATCCTTCTTCACCCGCACTTCCACGCGGCGCTTGCCGCCCTCCTCGTCCACCTTCACGTCCACGTCGCCGGTCTCGCCCGCGGCCCGAAGCTGCTCCTGCACCCTGCGCTTCAGCTCTTCGGCAGAGAGCCCCGAAGGCTCGCGGCCGAGGAGATCGAAGGCGAGCTTTCCCGCCACGCTGGTCTCGACGCTCGCGTCGATGGCGGAGATGCGGACGGTGGCGTCGCGAAGCTGCGGGAGCGCGGCCCGGAGGCGCTGCTCGGCATCGGCTCGCAGCGCATCGCCGAACAGATCGATCTGCAGGCGAGCACCGTCGGAGGTCCGGATGCGGCGGACGAGAACCTCGCGCGCGCGCCGTTCCGGTCCGCCGAAGCCGCCCTGCGGCTCCTCCTGCAGCGACTCGATCGCCTTGCGGAGGTCCGCTGGGTCGATCGACGCCGCGGTCTCGATCTCCACCCGCGTGCCCACCTGCTTCGTGAGCTGTGCGGGAGCCTGCGCGGCGGCGCCGAGCGCGATGGCGAGCACGGCGGCGAAGGCGAGCTGCGTTGCATGGCGGCGTGCAAAGGTTTGCATGGGCATCTCCTTGGGTTGCGGATGGAGCTGGTCGTACCGGGCGAGGAGCCGCGCCTCGAGCGCGCGGCGGTGATCTGGCGAGGGCTTGATCTCAGTCATGTGCCATCGCTCCTTTGGCTACATCTTCGCGATCGCGCAGCGACCGGACGGCGCGGGAGAGGCGCTGCCGCACCGCCGCGGTGGAAAGTCCGAGCAGCTCGCCGATTTCGCTGCAGGAAAGCGCGTCGCCGTAGCGGAGGGTGAGAAGCTCGCGAACCTCCGGCGAAAGTTTTTCGTACCGCTCGCGCGCCGCCTGGACTTCCTCGCCTCGAAGGAGCTCCAGAAGGGGAGTCCTGGTGTCGACGAGCTGGACCGCCGCCTCTTCGAGCGGAGCTCCCGGCCTGTGCGCACGCAGATCGTCGACGAGGATGTTGCGGGCGATGGCGAGAGCGAACGGCAGCGCTCCGCCCCTGCGCTCGTCGAACGATTCCAGCTTGAGCAGGAGCCGCTCGAAAGTGCGCGAGACCACGTCCTCGGCGTCCTCGCGATGCCGGACGCGGCGTCCGACGAACCGCGCGACTGGATCGTACAGATCCGCGTAAAGAGCGCGGAATGCGTCGCGGTCCCCGCGCGCGGCGCGGAGGAGGAGCTTGTCCGTCGCCGGCCGGACAATTCGCATCGACAACTCTACGGGCCGGAGAGGAAAACGTGACCGCTGATCAAGCGGACGAAGGTCCCAGGCGGGGCGCGCCCGTCGCGATTTCGCGGAACCGGCCCGCCTGTTCTCCCGCCAAAACGCGTGAAATTTACGATTTCTCTGCCCGCATTGGATGGCGAGGAACCAGCGTCGCGGCCAAAAGACGCACAGGCTGTATGCCTACGCCCCACCTGATCCGATGTACACGTAGGCGACATCGCGACGGATCGTTCCTGGGAAGAGATTCTTGATTTGGGCATCGTTCCGCGCGCGAAACATCCGTGGGGGCGGATATTTTGGCGGGGAACCCAAAGCGTCCGCGTCACAACTCGGCAGAGGGGCGGGACCGTCCTGGTCGCGACCCCCGGTCTCCATCGATGACCCAGACGACGGACGAGGACGATTCGCTACCGCGATTGCACGAGACATTTGCGGCGACCCTCCGCTCCGCTCGCGAAGCTTGCGGCTGGAGCCAGGCCGAGCTTGCGCACCGCACGGGGCTCTCGATCGAGGCGTATGGCCGCCTCGAGCGCGGGAGGGTGCTGCCCCGGGTGAGCACGCTCGTGCGGCTCGCGAAGGTGCTCGGCGTGCCCCTCGACGGGCTCCTCGGGATCGCCCCGGCGCGATCGTCCGGCGACGACCTGCGCGCCCAGGCGCTTCTCACCCGGATCGCCGCTGCGGGCCTCGAGGAGCTGCGCATTCTGGCGGCCATCCTGGGGGAATTGCAGCGATGGAAGCGCGACGCGGGAAGCGCGCGCTAACGGGTTTCGCCGGGCGCGGGCCGCCGCTACACTCGCCCGCCCTTGGCGCTCACCGTCGAACAGGTCGTCGCGCTCGCGCCCGATCCCGCCGCTGCCGCCGCCGCCCGCAAGCTCGCCGGGTCCCGGGTGTGGCGAGCCCTGGGAGCGAGCGACGGCGCGATCTGGGGAGAGTGCCAGGGCAGCACCGTCTACCAGGTCCGATTCGCCCGCGAGGACCTGGTCTCGAAGTGCAGCTGTCCGAGCCGCAAGTTCCCCTGCAAGCACGCGCTCGGGCTCATGCTCCTCTCGATTGGGCAGCAAATCCCGGCGCGCGAGGAGCCCGACTGGGTCCGGGAGTGGCTACCGGACCGGTCGCCGCGACGAGAGAAGGTGCGCAAGCCGGCCGGGCCTCCCGACCCGGACGCCCAGGCGAAGCGGGCGGAGAAGCGGCTCGAGCGGGTCCGGGCCGGATTCGATCTGCTCGATCTCTTCTGCGAGGATCTCGTCCGCGACGGCATCGCTTCGCTCGAAGAACGCCCGGGAAGCTTCTTCGCGCAGATGGCGGCGCGCCTCGTCGACGCGCAGGCGACCGGGCTCGCGCGGCGGGTGCGCCGCATCGGGTTTCTCGCGGGAAGCGGTCCCGCCTGGCCGCGTGCCGTGCTCGACGAGCTGGGCCTCGCGGCGCTCGCCTCGCAGGCCTTCCGGCGCATCGACGAGCTCGACGGGCCGCTTCGCGCGGACCTGCGGCAGCTCGTCGGATTCTCTCTCGACAAGGAGGAGGTCATCGCCGCGGGCGATCGCGTCGACGATGCGTGGGTGGTGGTGGGGCAGACGGTCACCGAAGACGAGCGGTTCCGCACGCAGCGGACCTGGCTGCGCGGGGTGACGAAGGGTCGCTACGCGCTCGTCTTGCAGTTCGCGCCGGGCGAGGCGGCGTTCGAGCAGACGTTCGTGCCGGGATCGACGTTCACCGCCGCGCTAGCCTTCTGGCCGGGCGCGTTCCCGCAGCGCGCGCTCGTCCAGGAGTGGGGCGACGCGCTGGAGGCGGCGGGCACACGGCTCCCGGGATTCGACGACGTGGCGGGCTTTCTGGACAGCGCCGCCTCCGCCTACGCGCGCCAGCCGTTTCTCGACCGGCTCTGCTGCACGCTGCGCGACGTGAACGTTTCGTATGCCGGCGGCGGCTTCGCGGTCTCCGATCGAACTGGAGCGACGCTCCCGCTGGGCGGGGAGCACCACTGGAGGCTCCTCGCGGTTTCTGGCGGAGGGCCCGTCGACGTTGCCGGGGAATGGAACGGTCACACCCTCTTTCCGCTCAGCGCTGTCGCGGAGGGAACGTTTCACGAGCTGGGTGAGCGATGAGCGATGCGCTCCTGCGCGCGGCCTTGCTGGGCACCGGACGCGAGCCCGCGCCGCCCGCGGACCCTCGGCTCGAGACGCTGCTCCCGGAGAGCGGGCTGACCGCGGAACGGCGCGTGCTGCTGCTCGCTGGCATCGACGCCGTGAGGCGCCGCGCGGGTTACCGGCCCGCCCAGCGCACCGAGCCGTCTCGCGCGTCCGACGAAACCAGGCCGCCTTGCTCGAAGAAGGTCGCGCAGGTGCTCGGCCCGCTCGTGGCGGCGGAGAACGAGAGATTGCTCCTGGAGGCAGCCGGACTCCTGGCGCGCTCCGGCCAGCGGATACGTCCGGAGCTATTGGTCTCCATTCTCTCCGACATTGCCGGAGCGGAGGTGCGCGACGCATTCCGGCCGCTCCTCGGGGAGCGCGGCGCCTGGCTTTCTCGATTCCGCGCCGAGTGGACCTGGGCCGCGCCCGCTGCGGCGACGAAGGTCGATGCAGCGAGGGCGAAGGAGATCTGGACGGAGGGCAGCTACCAGGAACGGGTCGGGTTGATTTCGCGGCTTCGCGCGGAGGACCCGGCTGCCGCGCGCGCGCTGCTCGAATCGTCGTGGAAGGAGGAGAAGGCCGAAAACCGGGCATCGTTGATCGAGCTGATGGCGGTAGGGCTCGGCGCGGACGACGAGCCGTTCCTCGAGTCGGCCCTCGACGACCGGAGCGCGCAGGTGCGTGCCGCTGCCGCCCGGCTCCTCGCTCGCATCGAAGGCTCGGCATTCGCGGCGCGGATGGAGGAGCGGATGGACGCGATGCTCGGATCTTCGCTGCCTGTGCGGATGTCGCTGCCCCGCGACATCGATGGCGCCTGGCAGCGGGACGGAGTTCCGCGCAATCCGCCGCGAGGAATGGGCGCAAGGGTGTTCTGGCTCGTGCGCACGGTCGCGCTGGTGCGACCGCGGCAGGTCGAACGGCGTTTCTCCGCCGCGCCGGCGAAGATCGTCGCGGCCGCTGCGAATAGCGAGGAATCGTTGGCGCTCCTGCAGGGACTTACCGAAGCGACGATCCACTTTCATGACCCTGCGTGGGCGGCGGCGCTCTTCGACGCCTGGATCGCACGCGAAGGGGATGACGATTCGGCGTCCGAGGCGTTGTCGCGACTGCTGGGCGAGATGGAACAGGCCGAGGCGGAGGCTCGCATCGAGGCGTCGTTCGCACGTCCGTCGGAACGGATCGGTCTTCGCCATGGTTTGGGCTTGTTACGCATTCCCTGGAGCGCGATCTTCTCGACCGGTTTCGTCGAGCATGCGCGCAGGACCAGCGCCGATCCCGATCTCCACGCCTGGGAGGTCGCCGCGTACGCCGTCGCTACGGAAACGTTTCCGCAGCTCGCTGCCGTTTTCGAGCGCCCGAACCTGGAACCGCTCGATCCCTACGACGAGCGGACGCTCGACGAGGCGCGCGAGGTGCTCCGGATCCGGCAGATCCTCCACCACGAGCTCTCGGGGAGCACAACGTGACCGAGGTACTGCGACGACATGCCGAGGAGCAGTACGCGGACGAGCTCGAGGAGCTCCGGAGGTCCGACGACCGGCCGCGCCCTCCGAGCTGGAAGCTATCGCCCTGGGCGGTGAAGACGTACCTGCTCGGCGGCGATTTGCCGAACGGATTCAAGGTCGCTCCAAAGTACATCGGCAACGCGCGCCTGATGGAGATCGCCATCGCGACTTTGGCAACGGATCGCGCGCTTCTCTTGCTCGGCGTACCGGGTACCGCGAAGTCGTGGGTCGCCGAGCACCTCAGCGCTGCCATCTCGGGCGATTCGACGCTGCTCGTCCAGGGGACCGCGGGGACCGATGAGTCGACGCTCCGGTACGGCTGGAACTACGCCCGGCTCCTCGCCGAGGGTCCGTCGATGGCGGCGCTCGTGCCGAGCCCGATCTTCCGGGCGATGCAGGACGGAAAGATCGCCCGGGTCGAGGAGCTGACCCGGGTGGGGAGCGACGTCCAGGACGCTCTCATCACCATCCTCTCGGAGAAGACGCTTCCCATCCCCGAGCTGAATAGCGAGGTGCAGGCGCGGCAGGGATTCAACGTCGTTGCCACCGCGAACAGCCGCGACCGGGGCGTGAACGAGCTGTCGAGCGCACTTCAGCGCCGTTTCAACATCGTAGTCCTCCCCGTGCCCGCGGACCTCGAGCAGGAGGTGGAGATCGTCTCCCGGCGCGTCTCCGAGATCGGACGGGCGCTGCCGCTGCCGGCGGAGAAGCCGGCACTGGAAGAGATCCGGCGGGTGGTGACCATCTTCCGCGAGCTTCGCAGCGGTACGACCGAAGACGGCAAGACCAGGATCAAGTCGCCCTCGGGGACGCTTTCGTCCGCGGAAGCGATCTCGGTCATGAACCACGGTCTCGCCGTGGCCGCCTACTTCGGCGACGGAATGCTCCGGGCGGGCGACATCGCCGCGGGGCTCACCGGGGCGGTGGTGAAGGATCCGGTGCAGGATCGCGTCGTCTGGCTGGAATACTTGAAGACCGTCGTCAAGGATCGCGAGGGCTGGAAGGACCTGTATCGCGCCTGCATGGACGTGCTCGAGTGACGGAAGGAGTGCACCTCTTCGGCATCCGTCACCACGGGCCGGGAAGCGCACGCGCGCTGCGGGCTGCGCTCGACGCGCTCGATCCGGACGCGCTCCTGATCGAGGGCCCGCCCGACGGCGACGACCTGATCCGGTTTGCTGGAGATGAGCACCTGACGCCGCCCGTCGCCCTGCTCGTCTATCCGCCCTACGCGCCGGCGCGAGGCGTCTTCTATCCGTTCGCCGTGTTCTCGCCGGAATGGCAGGCGCTCGCGTGGGCGGCGAAACATCGCGTCCCGGCGCGGTTCATGGATCTGCCGCAAGCGATCCAGCTGGCCTCGAGTGAACCGCGCGAATCGCGCAGCGCCGATCCGCTGGAGGCGCTCGCGCGGGCAGCGGGATACGAGGATCCGGAGCAATGGTGGGAGCAGAAGATCGAGCAGCGGCTCGATCCCGTCGGGCTGTTCGCGGCGGTGCAGGAAGCGATGGCGGCGCTGCGGGCGACCGCTCCCGGGCCGGACCTCGTCGAGGAGCGCCGCGAGGCGCACATGCGCAGGACCATCCGTGCCGCGTTGAAGGAAGGGTTCCGTCGCATCGCCGTGGTCTGCGGAGCCTGGCATGCGCCGGCGCTCGCGGAGCTTGGGCCGGCAAAAACCGACGATGCGATTTTGAAGGCGTTACCGAAAATCAAGGTCGAGGCGAGCTGGATTCCCTGGACGCATTCACGGCTCTCGTTCCGGAGCGGGTACGGCGCGGGCGTCGGATCGCCGGGCTGGTATGCGCATCTGTGGACTTCGCCGGACCGCGCGCCGATCCGCTGGGTGGCGCAGGCGGCGCAGCTTCTTCGTGGCGAGGATCTCGACGCGTCCTCGGCCAGCGTCATCGACACGGTGCGGCTTGCCGAGACGCTGGCCGCCTTGCGGGACCGGCCGATGGCGGGCCTTGCTGAGCTGCGCGACGCGACGCTCGCGATCCTCTGCGGCGGAGACCCGACGCCGCTCCAGCTCGTCCACGACCGGCTGGAAATCGGCGAGAGCCTCGGCGAGGTGCCGTCCGACGCGCCGGCGGTGCCGCTGCAGCGCGATCTAGAGGCGCGGCAGCGATCGCTTCGCCTCCGGCGAACCGGAGAGATCCGCGAGCTCGACCTGGATCTGCGCAAGGAGAACGACCGCGAGCGGAGCCGGCTTCTGCACCGGCTGCGGCTTCTCGGGATCGAGTGGGGCGAGCCCGTCGAGTCGGTAGGCAAGATCGGCACCTTCCACGAGCTCTGGCGCCTGCGATGGGACCCGCAGATGGCGCTCGCCGTGGTCGAGGCGAGCGTGTTCGGGCAGACGGTGGAATCCGCGGCTGCGGCGGCTGCCCGCAAGAGGAGCGCGGAAACGCAGGAACTGCCCGCTCTCGCCGCGCTCCTCGATCTCTGCATCCTCGCCGAGGTGGAGGTCGGCCCGATTCTCGAGCGCATCCAGGAGCAGGCGGCGCTGCACTCCGGCGCGGCAAGTCTCATGGCGGCGCTCGTTCCTCTCGCTCGCGCCGCGCGCTACGGCGACGTTCGCGGCACGCCGAAGGAAAGCATCCTTCCCGTGCTGGCGGGGTTGTTCGAGCGCGCGCTCATCGCCCTGCCCGCCGCGTCCACGTCGCTCGACGACGACGCCGCGGCGAAGATGCTCGAGGCGGTCGATCAGGTGGAGGAGGCTCTGCGGCTCACCGGCCGCGACGACTTCCGCCGCGAATGGCTGGAGGTGCTCGCGTCGCTCCGCGGAGGCGACGCGGTGCACGGGCTCTTGCGCGGGCGATTCGTCCGGCTCCTGCACGACTCCGGAACGCTCGACGAGGGGGCGCTGCATGCTTCGTCGCGCCTCGCGCTCTCGACTGCCGTTCCGGCCGCGCAGGCTGCGGCCTGGCTCACGGGGCTTCTCCGCGGCGGGGCCGTCTCGCTTCTCCACCAGGACGGCGTCTGGCGCGCGCTCGATCGGTGGCTCGTCGAGCTTTCCCCGGAGGCTTTCGCGGAGGCGATCCCCCTCGTGCGGCGGGCCTTCGCAACCTTCCATTCGCCGGAATTGCGGGCGATGGGAGAGAAGGTGAAGCGGTTCGACTCGCCGGGTCCTCGCGCGGATTTCGAAGACGACGCCCTCGATCCGGCACGGGCCGACCGCGTGCTTCCGGTGCTCGCGCAAATCCTCGGGACGCGACATGGCTGAAGACGAGAGCGGGCTACCGGCGGAGCGCGCCGCGCGGACCATCGACGAGCGGCTACGGAGATGGCGGCTCGCTCTCGGCGCGTCGGCGGAGGAGCCGATCGGTGTTTCGCTCGGGGACCGCGAGCGGGCGATGGACCGGGCCCTGGAGGCGCTCTACGACGCCGAACGGAAGGGAGACCTCTCCGCCTCCTCGCCGGCAGTGGCGCGCTGGCTCGGCGACATCCGCGAGTACTTCCCCTCTCCGGTCGTGCGGGTGCTGCAAAAGGACGCGTTCGAGAGGCTCGATCTGAGACAGATGCTCTTCGAGAAGGAGATGCTGGAAGCCGTCGAACCCGACGTCCACCTCGTCGCCACCCTCCTCTCCCTCGGCCGCGTGTTGCCGGCGAGGACTCGCGAGACCGCGCGACAGGTGGTGCGCAAGGTAGTGGACGAGCTCGAGCGCAAGCTCCGCAATCCGCTCGAGCAGGCGGTGCGCAGCGCCTTGCAGCGCTCCACCCGGGTGCGCCGGCCGCGCGTCGCCGAGGTGGACTGGCATCGCACGATCCGCAAGAACCTCTCGCGCTGGCAGCCCGAGCGGCAGGCGATCGTGGTCGAGGAGATGGTCGGCTATGGGCGCAAGCGAAGCTCCTTGCGCGACGTCGTGCTCTGCGTCGATCAGAGCGGCTCGATGGCCACCTCGGTCGTCTATGCGGGGATCTTCGGAGCGGTGCTGGCGTCGATCCGATCGCTGACGACGCGCATGGTGGTGTTCGACACTTCCGTGGTCGATTTGACCGACGAGATGCGCGATCCCGTCGATCTTCTCTTCGGCATCCAGCTCGGCGGCGGAACCGACATCGCCCGTGCCCTCGCGTATTGCGAGCAGATCATCTCGCGTCCGGCGCAGACCGTGCTGGTGCTGGTGACGGATCTCTTCGAGGGCGGCGACCCGAGGAAGATGATCCAGCGGGCCTCGACCCTGAAGCAGTCCGGGGTCAATGTCGTCTGCCTCCTGGCTTTGAACGACAAAGGCGCGCCCGCCTATCATGGCGGACACGCCGAGAACCTTGCCGCTCTGGGGATTCCGTCGTTTGCCTGCACGCCGGCGCAGTTTCCCGATCTCATGTCCACGGCGCTCGAGCGTCGGGACCTTTCCCGCTGGGCGGCGCGGCACGGGATCGCGACGGCGCGTCCCGTGCCGTGAGCGCCGTATGCTGCGGCCTTCGGCCTCCGCCCGTCGGGGGCAAAGCCCCCTCCTCCCTTACTCGAACCGGAGCGCTTCGATCGGGTCCAGCCGCGAGGCGCGGAGGGCTGGATAGAAGCCGGCGACCACCCCGGCAAGGCCCGCGAGCAGGAGGGTCGCCGCCATCGCGGGGATGGAAAGCAGGGACGGCCAGTCGAACTTCACCGCCATCCACTTCGATGCAAAAGTGCCAAGGAGGAGGCCGACGAGACCACCCACCAGCGCGAGCGAGATCGCCTCGATGAGGAACTGGTAGAGCACGTCCCGGCCGCGGCCGCCGATCGCCATACGCAGGCCGATCTCGCGGGTACGCTCGGTTACCGAAACGAGCATCACGTTGGCGATGCCGATGGCGCCGACGATGAGCGAGATCAGGGCCACGCTGCCGAGCATCACCGCCACGGTCTGCGTGCTCTGCTTCGCCGCGTCCTGCATCTCGGCGAGGTTGCGGATGTCGAAGTCGGGCGTCGCCCCGTTCTCGATGTGGTGCCGCTGGCTCAAGAGCGCGGTCACGTCGCTCTGCGCCTGCGCGATCTGCGAGGCCGACTCGGCGAGGACCATGATCTGCCCCACCGTGTTCGACTGCGACCCCATCAGCCGGCGCGCAACCGTCGTCCAGGGCATGAGGATGACGTCGTCCTGGTCCTGGCCGAACGAGCTTTGTCCCTTCGCCGCGAGGACGCCGATGACCGTGACCGGTTCCTGCTTCACGCGGATCTGCTGACCGACGATCTCCGCGCCGTTCGGGAAGAGCTTGTCCGCGACGGTCTTGCCGATGATGGCGACCTTCGCCGCGGAGGCGTCCTGCTCGCGGGTGAACGGCTCGCCCTCCGCGAGCGTGGCGTTGCGGATCTGGAGGTAGGAGGGGCTCACGCCCTGGATGCTCGTGAACCAGTTCTGGCCGCCGTAGAGGACCTGGCCGCTCGTGCGGGAGACGGGAGAGACCGCCGCCACGGAATCGCCTAGCTCCCGCTCGATGGCCGCGGCGTCGTCGCGGGTGAGCGACTGCTGCGCGCCGGTGCCGGTGGCGACGCCGTGATTGGCCATCGACCCGGGGAGGACCATGAGGAGGTTCGAGCCCAGCGACTCCATCTGCTTGGCCACCTTCGCCTGCGCGCCCTGCCCGATGGCGACCGTGGCGACGACGGCGGACACGGCGATGACGATGCCCAGCATGGCGAGCATCGAGCGGAGCTTGTTCTTGGTCAGCGCGCGGAGCGCCGTCTTCAACGATGCGAGCGCGTTCATGCCGCCCTCCTCTGCGCGTCGCCGAGGATCGCGCCGTCGCGGAACGTCACCACCCGCTGCGCGTACCCGGCGACGTCCGGCTCGTGGGTGACGACGACGATGGTGAGGCCGTTCTTGTTGAGATCGGTAAAGAGGTTCATCACTTCCTCGCTGGTCTTCGTATCGAGGGCGCCGGTGGGCTCGTCCGCGAGCAGGAGCTTCGGTTCGTTGACCAGCGCCCGGGCGATGGCGACGCGCTGCTGCTGGCCGCCCGAGAGCTGGGCCGGGGTGTGATCGAGCCGCTCTCCCAGGCCCACCCGCTCGAGGGCCGCGGTCGCCCGCTTCTTGCGGTCGGCGGCGCGGACTCCCTGGTACAGCATCGGTAGCTCGACGTTCTCGATCGCGCTCGTGCGGGGGAGCAGGTTGAACCCCTGGAAGACGAAGCCGATCTGCTGCCCGCGCACCCGCGCCAGATCGTCGCGCGAGAGCCCGCCGACGTCGCGGCCCGCGAGGAGGTACGTACCCGCGGTGGGACGGTCCAGGCAGCCGATCAGGTTCATGAACGTGCTCTTCCCGGAACCGGAAGCGCCCATCACCGCGACGAAGTCGCCCGCGGCGATCTGGAGCGAGACGCCGCGCAACGCTTTCACCTCGACATCGCCGACCTGGTAGGTCCTGGTGAGATTCCTGACGTCCACGACGAAATTAGAAGGGGCCACGCGCACCTCGCTGCGGCCGCTGCGCCGCGTTCGCATTACCGGTCGTCGAAGAAGCGTTCCCGCCCGAGACGATCACCTGATCGTTTTCCGCGAGGTCGCCGCTGACTTCGGTGCGCTGCCCGTCCGAAAGGCCGAGCGTCACGTTCACGCCTTGCGGGTTTCCGTTCACGAGCTTGTAGACGATGGCGGCGCGGGGATCCCGCCGCGGCCTGTTCCCGGTCGCTGCCCGCGCTTCCGCCACCAGCGGAATGGAGGCCGGCGCGGGAATGTCAATGTGTACCCGCAGCGCCGCGTTCGGGACGCGCAGGACGTCGTCGTGGTTCGCGGCCACGATGGTCACGGCCGCCGTCATCCCCTGGCGGAGCTTGCGATCCGGGTTGTCGGCCTGGATGACGGCAGCGTAGGTGACGACGTTGTTGGTCGTCGTCGCCGCTTGCCGTACCTGGCTGATGTGGCCCTTGAAGACCTCGCCCGGATATGCGTCGACGGTGAACTTCGCATCCTCGCCTTCGTGCACCTTGCCCACGTCGGCCTGGTCGACGTTGGCGAGGATCTGCATCTTGGTCAGGTCGTTGGCGATGACGAAGAGCGTGGGCGCCTGCAGCGCCGCGGCCACGGTCTGGCCGGCGTCGACGCTGCGCGAGACCACCACGCCGTCGATGGGGCTCGTGATCTTCGTGAAGGCGAGGTTCGCGGCGGCCTGGGCGCGATCGGCGTTCGCCTGCAGCACGGCCGCCTTCGCCCCGGCGAGCGAGGCGGCGTTGCCGTCGTTCGTGGCAGTGGCGGTGTCGAGCTCGGAGCGCGCGATGAGCCCGCCCTTGAACAGCTCCTGGTCGCGGGAGACGAGCCGCTGCGAGTCGGCCAGGGCGGCCTGCGCCTTCTGCACGCCCGCGCGGGCGGAAGCGACGCTCGCATCCGTCTTCTGCAGCGCGGCCTGGAAGAGGCGCGCATCGAGGGTGGCGAGGAGCTGGCCCTTCTTCACCGGACTGTTGAAGTCGACGTACAGCTTGTCGACGATGCCCGAGACCTGCGAGCCGACGCTGACGGTGACGAGCGCCGAGACGTCGCCGGTGGCGCTGACGCTTTCGTTGACGGACCCGCGCGTGACGGGTTCGGTCTTGTAGGGCGCCGCGACCTTCTTTCCGCAGGCCAGACCTGCGAGCGCGAGCGAGGCGCAAACGGCAACTGTGGCTCTCATCGTCCTCTCCTTTGTTTGACGAGGACGATGGTAGGGCCCGCGTGTAGAGCCTTCGTTGGCCGGATGTTTCGATCCGTGAAGCTCTAAGAGGCTGAAATCGCGGATGTTTCATCACCTGCCGGGACTGCGGCACGGAGGCGGATCCTCACCGTGGTACCGGCCTGTGGAGCGCTCGTCAGCTCGAGCGTGCCGCCGTGCGCTTCCACGATGCGCCTGGAGAGGAGGAGGCCGAGGCCCAGCCCGCCCGTCTGCCGCGCCCTGCTCTTGTCCGCCCGGAAGAAGGGCGTGAAGAGGCGTTTCTGATCTTCGGCCGAGATGCCGGCGCCGCGGTCGCGCACTTCCAGCACGACGTGTCCGTCGGACGCTTTTGCGAAGAGCATTATCGAATCCGTAGCGCCGGAGTGCTTCGCGGCATTGTCGAGCAAATTGTCGATCGCCCGCCGCAGCAGCATTCGATCCGCTACGATTATCGCGCCTTGCGCGTCGTCTACCACGTCCAGGGTTCTCCCGGCGTGCGAGGCGCGGAACCGCCCGGCGGCGTCCTCGACCAGCTCCGCCGTCGCGAAGCGCGCGAGCCGCAGCGGCGGCTGCGCCGGGCTGGCCGTGTCGGAAGCGAGCTCGAACTTCGCGCTGGTGAGGATGTCGCCGATCAGCCGCTCGAGCTCGGCGAGATCGCCCGCGATCTCCCGCAGCGACGTGGCGGCCTGCTCGGCGTCTCCTTCGGCGGCGAGATCGAGAGCGACGCGGATCCGGGCGAGCGGCGTCCGCAGCTCGTGCGAGACGTTGGCGAGCAGCTCGCGCTGGGCACGGATGAGCTCGCCGACGCGTTCCGCCATCTCGTTGAAGGCGACCGCGACGTCGCCCAGCTCGTCGTTGCGGCGCAGGTTCGCGCGGGAGGCGAGCTTGCCCGCGCCGAGAGCGCGGGCGGCGTCCGAGAGGATGCTCAGCGGGCGCGCCAGCCATGCGGCGGTGAGCACGGCGGAGATCCCGACCAGTCCGAGGATGAGCGCCAGGGGAACGAGCGCGCGGGACCGCGACGGAGGCGGACCGGGCGGCGGCAGCGCCGCGGTCACGTGACCCATCGAACTGTCGAACTCGAAGTGCCCGGGTCCGCGTCCACGTTGCTCCGCGCCCGTCGACGCCAGAATCCGCGCCTCGCGATCGCGAATCGTCACGGCAAGGCCGATCTGCTCCTTGAGTCCCTGGAGGCGGGTCTGCAACTCGGCTGGATCGCGCGCGCCGCCGATCACGTCCTCGACGACGTACTGCGCGAGCTTCAGATCGGGCGGGGCGCGGCGGCGCTCCCTGTCGATGTCGTGCACGATCGCCAGCGCGATGCCGAGCGCCGCGACCTGGGCGAGGCCGATGAGATAGATGCGCAGGACGAGCCGCGGGCGTTTCACGTCGCGACCGCCAGCATGTAGCCCGCCCCGCGGACGGTCTTGAGGAGGCGCGGGTTGCGCGGATCGTCGCCGAGCTTCTGCCGCAGATGCGAGATGTGCACGTCGATGGAGCGGTCGAACGCCTCTTCGGCGTTGCCGCGGACCATGTCCATGAGCTGCTCGCGGCTGAGGACCCTGCCCGCGCGCTCCGCCAGCGCTTTCAGGAGCGTGAACTCGTACGTGGTGAGCGCGAGCTCGCGCCCGCTCACGGTGGCGCGCATTCCCTGCGGCTCGATCCGCAGGTCGCCAACGACGATCGCCTGCGCCGGCGGTCCGACCTCGCCCCGCGCGCGCCTCGCCTGGGCGCGGATGCGAGCGAGAAGCTCACGCGACGAGAAGGGCTTCGCGATGTAGTCGTCCGCGCCGCCCTCGAGCCCGACGATGCGATCGGGCTCCTCGCCGTGCGCGGTCACCATGATGATCGGCGTATCGACCTTCTCGCGTAGACGGCGGCAGATCTCGAGTCCGCCCAGCCCCGGGAGCATGAGATCGAGCAGGACGACGTCGGGCGGCTGCTTCAGAGCTAGCGCGAGCCCGTCATTGCCGTTCGCCGCAATCGTCACCCGCAAGCCGTGCGACTCGAGGTATTGGGCCGTCAAGCGCGCGAGTCGCTCGTCGTCCTCGATGTAGAGGACGGAGATCGCCGAGGAGTTGTTTCCGGTCGGAGCAGGCACGGCGCGAGGATAACCCGCGCGGCCCTCCCGCGGCGGCTCAGTGCGCCTGGAATGCCGTCGAGCTGCCGATCTGGGTCGGGCTGCCCAGCAGGGCGAGCTGGAGCACGGTGGAGAGGTTCACCGGGCTGTTCGGCCCGATGTTGAAGGTGAGAGTCACGTCGCGAATGATGAAGTTCACCTGCGTCCCGATGTTCTGCACCTTGACGTCGCCGCCGTGGCCGTGACCCGAGCCGAGGAGCATGCCGAGTCCGGCGTCGCCGCCGCCGTGTCCACCGTGGTCGCCGCCCACCACGTCGTCGAGCTGCGCGTCAGTCAGCTTGACCGGTCCGCGTTCGTTCGCGAAGGCGCGGCCGGGGAGGAAGACAGCCGCGCTGAGAGCCACCGCACCCGTGATCAGAAGTTTTCCCATTGTCGTGTTTTCCTTTTATCTGACGGCCCTGGCGGTAATTCGTGGACCGATACCCGCAACGTACGGTCCGCTTCCGGCCGCGACAAGGGGAACCGCCGCCGAGAGAAAGTACGTGCAGTAGTCCTTTTCGCCGAGCGGCGCGGATGCGAGGCGAACGACACCCCTTCGAGCGCGAACGACTCCGCAAGACCGACTACAGAACCCCGAATGCCTTGTCTCCCCGGAATTCGGTCCCTACTGGTTTTTTGCGCGACCCGCGCGAATCGAAAAACAAAGGAGAACATGCGATGCGAAGGATTACGAAATGCCTGGCCGTCCTCGGGGCGGTCCTCACGCTGTCGGCGGCTTCCGCGCGTGCAGAGCAGCCGGCCTCGGCTGAGCCGGTGAAGCTGTCCGATCAGGATCTCGACCAGGTCAGCGGAGGCGACGGCAGCCTGCTCAATCTCAATGCCTTCCTCAACATTACTTTGAAAAACATCTTCGTGACCGTGAACGTTTCCAACGTCCCGATCAACGCCGGCCTCGCCGTCCAGGCGAACGCGCTCGGAACCGCGGCGCAGACGGCCACGGTCCAGGCCCTCCAGTCGGTCACGCAGCTGCAAACCATGCCGGGCCTCCAGTAAGCGGACGATCTCCCCACAGCAAGGTCAACAGGAAAGGAGCACGTCGTGAAGAACGTCGGAATGATGCTGGTGAAGTACGTGGCAGCGATGGCGGCGGTGTTCGGCCTCTTCGTCGGTCCGGCTTTCGCGGCGGGACAGTCCGCGGAACCGACCCGCTTGAGCGACGCCGAGCTGGACCAGGTGTCGGCAGGCGATCCCCTCATTCTCGTCAACATCCCGGTGAACGTCGCCGCCCTGCTCAACGTGCACGTCGAGCCGATCACGGTGAACGTGCCGGTGAACGTCGCTGCGATC
>JBJMQD010000223.1:0-15062 GCA_045802855.1 Myxococcales bacterium
GATGCGCAGGACGCGCTGCCCGTCGGGCTTGTAGTCGACGAAGACGTTACCGCGCACCTGGAAGCGGTGGACCTGCTCGGTCAGCTCGCGGATGGTGAGCTGCGATCCTTCGGTCACCGTGAGGCGGCTGTTCTCGCCGATGCGCAGCGCCGTCCGGGCGCCGCGGGAAGTACGCAGCGAGTCGTCCGCGCGAAGGTGATCGCCGACCGACACGTCGATCCAGCGGGTCGCTACATTGCGCTCGACGCGGCCGCTGACCGACTCGACCACGGCCTCGGCGACGACGGGCGCAGGAGCCGGAGCGGGAGCAGGCGCCGGCTGGGCGCGCGGCGCGGCAGTCTCGACGGGCGGCTCGTATATGGTGCGCAGGAAGACCCAGCGCGCCCCGGCGAAGCCCACGAGAAGGAGCAGGACCACGAGGACGACCCGCGACGTCTGCTTGCGAGCCTTGCTCATGCCTGCACCTTGGGAACGGAAATGGCGAACTCCGTCCGCCCCCAGACCGTGAGGTTCGTCGTCTTCACGTCAGCACAGGTGGGCCGCGGCGGCCGCGGCGGGGAGGAGGACGGTGAAGATCGAGCCCTTGCCGGGGGCGCTGTCGACCAGGATGCGGCCGTGATGCGCCTCGACGATGCTGTTGGAAATCGAGAGCCCGAGCCCGACACCCTTCGCCTGGTCTTTGAGGCTGAAGAAGGGGTCGAAGATCCGCTCGCGCATCTCCTCCGGGATTCCCCGGCCGCTGTCGGCGACGGTGAGCTTGATGGCGTCGCCCGCGACTGCCGAGAGGGCGATCTTGAGGTCGCCGCCGGAGGGCATCGCCTGGATGGCGTTCTGCACCAGGTGCGCGACCACCTGCTGGATCTGGATGGGATCGCCCTGCGCCTCGGGAACGCGATCGGAGAAGTCGGTGCTGACGCGGATCTGCCGCTGCTCGATCTGCTGCGAATAGAGCTCGAGGGCGGAAGCGACGGGTACCGTGAGGGAGAACTTCTTGCCGACGACGGCGCGCTCCTGGTCGGCGAACTGGCGCAGGTCTGCGACGATCTTCGCCACCTTGCGGGCCTGCTCCTGGACCTGCTGGACGATCACAGCGTGCACGGAGCTCGTCCCGAGCTCCTTGCGCAAGAGGGCGAGGAGGCCGGTGACGGCCGTGAGCGGGTTGTTCAGCTCGTGGGCGACGCCGGCGCCGAGCGAGCCGAGCGCGGCGAGCCGGCGGGTGCGCAGGATCTGGTCCTGCGCCGCCTTCAGCTCCGCGGTCCGCTCGTCGACACGCTGCTTCAGCTCCGCGTTCCAGGCGCGGATCTCCCCGTCGCGCTTCTTCACCTCGAGCGCCATGTGGTTGAAGGCGGTCGCGAACTGTCCCACCTCGTCCGAGGACTCGACGTCCGCGCGGGTGTCGTAGCGGCCTTCGGTGAGCGCCTTGGCGGCCTGGGAGAGCTTGCGGATGGGATTGCTCAGTCCCCGCGAAAGAACGAATCCGAGCGCCGCGATCGCTACCGCCGTCACCGCCGCCCAGTAGAGCGTGTAGAGGCGCACGCGATGGGCGGCGCGGAAGGCGGCCTCGGCGGGCTGCGCGACCACCACGGTCCATCCCACGCCGGCGACCGAGAAGGCGGAGGCGAGCCACTCCTTCCCGTCGCGGCGGGTGACCATGCGGGCCACCGGCTTCTGCGCGGTCGAGGTGGCGCGAACGAGGGAAAGCTCGTCGTCGGAGAGAACGTCGCGAGAGCCGGCGATCGCCATCCCGTCGGCGGTTGCCGCGTAGGCGATCTGGCCGTCCTGCGCGATCCCCGCCATTCCGTGGTCCAGCTCGGACAGCGAGACTTCCGCCGCCACGGCGACCGGCTTCTCCCCGTCGATCCGCAGCGCGACCGCGACGCGGCTGGTACCCGAGGCCGAGTAGGGGGCGCTCATCGCGGTGCCCGTCTCGAGCGCGAGCCGGAGCGGCACGTGATCGAGGAAGCGCTTCACGTCCTTGGTGGTGACGAGCGCGGCGGTGTCGCCTTGCGGCTTGCGCGGGCCGAAGGCGGGCTCCGCGAGAAGGGTGCCGTCCGCGGCGACCAGCGCCACCGCTCCGACGAAGTCGAGCTGGCGGTAGGGGATGAGCAGGGCGGCGGAACGCTCCGCGGGTTCCAGCTCGAACACGGGAAGGATGGCGACCGAGAGCCGCAGGCTTTCGATGGCGCGGGCGAGGCTCCGCTCCGCACCGCGGGCGGCCTCCTGCGCGAGCGCGGCCTGCGCCCCGCCCACCGTCTTCTCCAGCTCGGCCCGGTTGAGCGAGAAGGAGAGCCAGCCGATCACCAGGAGCGGCGCGAGGCCCACCAGCGCGAGGACCAAGAAGATCTTGGAGCGGAAGCTCATGGCGCCGCCGTCCCTCGTCGAGAGGGAAGCTCTGGTGCGCTCCGGCGAGCGCGCTCGATGCCGTTGGCCATCGCCGCGATAACCCCTAGACCTTTGGTCGGAAAACTTTCGTGCGAAACTGTAAGGGTTGGACAGCGCGCCGCGCAATTGGTTGAAAAGGCAGGAATTGTGGGTCGCTTCGAGGCGGGGCAGGGCGACATCCCACCTTCCCGTCGCCGCGGCGTCACGGTCCTCCGTTGTGGTAGACGCTCCCGCGATGATCGGCGCGCAGAACGCGATCCGCCTCGGCGTCCGGGCCGCGACGAGGAACCCGGAGCTGGCTTTTGCCAAGACGCTTCTCGACCTGGGCGGGACGGCGCTGTCGGTCCTACCCGCGTTCTTCGTGGCGGTCTGCGCCTACATCGTCGCCACGCGCGCCGATCTCTCCTCGGGGATCTTCCGCGCCATCGCGGCGCTGCAGGCGATGAGCTTCTGCGCCGCCGGCGCTCTCGGCTGCGCGCTGCTCCTTTCCTGGGCGCTCGGGACCGCGTTCTGGTCGGGTGCCCTGCCGCTCCTCGCCGCCGACGCGGAGCTGTCCCGCAGGCCGCCGCCGGGAAACTTCTTCCTGCTCGCCGGCCGGGGGTTCTCGCGAGTCGTGGCGACCTCCGCAGCGGCCGCGGCGCTCGGGATCCTCGTCCGCATCGTCCTTTCCCTCGCGGCCCTTGCCTGGGCGCTGGCCTGTCTCGTGCGGCCCACCGTGGCGAGAGTCGCCGCGTTGGCCCTGGCTCTCTGCGTCGGCCTCACGGTGCACTTCCTGCTCGACCTGCTCGCCGATCTCTGGCTGGTGCGTTCCGCCGCTCTCGGCGACAGGACCAGCGTCGCATTCGGCCGCGCCGCCTCGCTCCTCGGCCGCAGGCTCTCCGCCTGCCTTCTGGTCTCGATCGAGTTCGCCTTCTTCGATCTGCTGGTCGCGCTGGTCGCGGGCGGCGTCGTCGCCGCTGCGCTCTCCTCCGCGAACGTGCTCCTCGATCCGCAGAGCGCCTTCTTCTCCGTCCCGGCGCGCGTCGCGGCCTCGATCGCGTTCGGGGCCGTCTTCGCCTGGCTCGAGGTCGCCCGCAAAGGCTCTCTCGCCGCCATCGCCGCCGACGACGACGGCCTCATCGAAGGGCCCCCGCCGCCTCCCTCGCCGCCACCGCCGGTGGAGCCCGTCGTGGAGGCACTGCCCATTCCCGAGGAAGCCGTCGTCGAGGCGCTGCCAGTACCCGACGACGAAGAGAAGAGCTGAATCAGCGCACGACGCCAGGGGTGCGCAGCGCGTGCCCGATCGCCGCCGCCGCCCGGGCGAAGAACGTGCTCACGCGAGCCGCCGCGGACGTCTCGGGGCGCACCTTGCCCTTCGCTCCGCCCCGGCGGATGAACGTCAGCATCCGATCCGCCTCTGGAAGGTCTCCGAGCGCTCGCGACTTGATGCCTCGGTCGCGCCCGAGGATGAAGAGCGATTCGCGTACCTCTCCCGTCGGCTCGAGCAGGCCCCATTCGCGCAGGGCCTTCTTTTGCGGATCACACAAAAGGGGGAAGCCGAGGCCGCGCTCATTCTTTAGGAAGGCCGCCGCGGCAGGGTCGTCGGGGCTCACCGCCGCGATCCGTGCGCCCAGCTTGTCGAAGGCCATGGTCGCGTCGCGGAAATCGAGGAGGTGGCGGACGGCGTCCTTCGAGCTCGCTCCCCCGTACACGAGGAGGACGAGCACGCGATCCCCCGCGACCTTCGAAAGCGTGGTCGTCTTCCCCTTCACGTCGAGGAGAGAGACGTCCGCAAGGACCGAACCCAGCGCAGGCGCTTCGCTCATCGCGGACAAACTAGACACGGGGGATTACTTGAGGAATCGCCGTACCGAGAGCTTCCTCAACCGTCCTCCGACCAGGGTCCAGGTGACGGCGGCGCCAAAGAGCATCGCGGCGAGCGTGAGCCCAGCCAGAGCGGCGAGTGGCCAGTGCGTCGCCTCCTGGCCGCTCACGCGCCCGACCAGCGAGAAGGCGCCGACGATGAGCCCCGACGCGATCGATCCCATGAAGAGCAGGATCCCGAGCGCCTTCACGTTGGTGTTGAGCCGCTGCATCTCGTCGTTGCGGACGGTGACGGAGAACTTTCCGCCCTCGAGGTCCATCAGGATTTGCGACAGCTGCTGGGGCGTGTCCTGCAGGAATCCCTGCAGCTGCAGGACGAGCCGCAAGAGACCGCCGCTCATCGAGCTCGGGTTGTAGCGATCGAAGAGCAGCTGCTTCGCGTAGGGCAGCGCCACCGCCGCGACGTCGAGGTCCGGGTCGAGCTGGCGGAGGATCCCTTCGGTGGTCGCCGCCGCCTTCGAGAGCACGGCATACTCCTTGGGGACCTTCATCTTGTATTTGATCGCCAGGTCCATCAGCTCGTTGAGGAGGGTCGCCGACTTCACCTGCGAGAGCTTGAGCCCGAGATAGCGGTCGAGGATGTCGTGGATGTCGGAGCGGAAGCGGTGCAGGTTGATCCGCTCGTCGGGCACGCCGACCTTGTAGAGGAGCCGCGCGACGGTATCGGGATCGCGCAGCCCGATGGCGAGGACGAGCACGATGATCGATTCCTGCATCGCCTTGGAGAGCCGCCCGACCAGCCCGAAGTCGATGAGCCCGAGGCGGTTCCCCGGAAGCACGATCACGTTTCCCGGGTGCGGGTCGCCGTGGAAGATCCCGTCGGTGAAGAGCTGGTGGAAGCTCTCGTCGAGGATCCTCCGGGCGATGACCTTCTTGTCCACCTCGGGAGGCGAGGTCCCTTCCAGCACCGCCTTCAGCTTGAGCCCGCGCAGCTCCTCGAGGGTGAGGACGGTGCGGCAGGAGTGGCTGCGCTGCGGGCGCGGGACGACGACGCCCTCCCGGCCCGGGCGACCTTCCCGGTTCTTCAAGAACTCCTCGATGTTGCTGGCCTCGTTGTCGAAGTCGAGCTCGAGCAGCATCGCCTTCTGGAACTCGTCGACGATCCCGGTGGGCGTGTAGATGCCGGTCTCCTCGATCACTCCCTCGAGGAAGCGGGCGAGGTAGGAGAGCAGATCGGTGTCGCTGCGGATCTGCTCCTCGATGCCGGGGCGCTGTACCTTCACCACCACCCGCTCGCCGGTCGGAAGCCTCGCTCGATGGACCTGGGCGATGGAAGCGGAGGCGAGCGGCTCGGGATCGATCTCCGCGAACAGCTCCCGCCAGGGCTTCCGCAATCCGTCTTCGATGAGCCGGAGCACCTGCTCGAGCGCGAGCGGCGGCGCGCTGTCTTGCAGCGTCGAGAGCTCGGCGATGAAGTCGGGCGGGATGATGTCGGGACGAGCGGAGAGGATCTGGCCGAGCTTGATGAACGTCGGCCCCAGCTCCGCGAGCGTGTCGCGGAACCTGCGCGCGCTCGTGGCGCGCAGCTGCGCCGCGGAGGGGCGCTCGGAGACCTCGCGCTTCCCGAGCGTTTCCCAGAGGCGGGTGCGGTCGAGGAGCTCGCCGAAGCCGTGCTTGACGACGACCTTGCTGATCTCCCGCAGCCGCTGCAGGTCCCTGACCGCCTGGATCACGAACCAAAGCCTAGCTCACAGCGCCTCGAAGAGATCCACTTTCACGAGGAAGGTGTCCCCGTGGACCGCGCCGCGAGCGCCGAATGCGGACAGCTCCCCGCTGAAATCGAGGCCTCGTCGCGAGGGAACGAAGTCGCTCGAGCTCTGGTGCGCGTAGACGAGGTACAGCGTCGATCCCAGCCGCCACTCCCAGCGGAGGATGAGGTTGACGTTGAGGCCGGCCTGCCGATCGTCGGCGTCGGGGGGAACGTCTTCCGGCCGCGCCGGAAGCATGTCCGAGAACCGCACCGTCGCCTTCCCGGGCGCGGCGACCGCCCGGAGCGGCGACCCGTACGAGATCCCCGCGCCGAAGAGCTGCGCGTAGAGCTGCAGCGTGAGCCGCGGCGAGAACGCGTAGGTGCCCCGGCCGGTCAGGCTGACGGACCGGGACGATTGCGGGGCGACGAGGTAGAGGCGCTCGTGCTGCGTCGCGGTGGCAGGATTCAGAGGCGCGGGCGGGGCGCCGCACGAGGCGCCGCAGGCGGAGGGCACCTCGCTCGCGGTGCGGATCTGGCGGATGGTCCCGTCGGTGCGGAGGAAGGATAGCTCGAGGTTCGTCTCCAGCTGGGGAAGCGGGCGCACGTTCAGGGTACCGCCGAAGTCGTAGAGACGCTCGTAGTGCGGGCCGGATCGGCCGTAGTCCATGTAGCCGCCGTACGAGACCGCTTTGCGTGAATCGCTGTTGAAGAAGGGGTTGAACACCCAGGAGCGCTGGCGCTCGAGCGGCGTACCGTCGCCGAGCTCGCGATCGTCGACGTACGGCAGTTGCAACAAGAAGGCGTGCCCGAAGCTCCATTGCGAGTTGAGGAGCACGAACGTCTCGAAGCCGGTGTCCCGGTCGAGGGTGAGCGAACCCTGCGCGTTGCGGACCTCGCGAGCCCAGGCGCCGACGAAGGCGCGCTGCCAGACGGAGTTCGGGTGCACGTCCCTGAGCTGGAGGTAGCCGAACCCGCGCAAGAGGTTCGCGCGGCGCATGAACCCGAGATCGTTGACGGTGAATTGCGGCGAGAGCCAGTCGCCGCCGGCGAATCCGACCAGCGGCCCCGCGTCCTTGGCGATCTTCGCGCTCGCCGCCGCGCCGCTCGATCCCGACGCGAGCACCGTGCCGTCGGGCTGCACGTCGGGCGTCCCTCCGGTCAGGAACGACCCCGTCCCTTGAGTCGTGAACGACCAATCCCTGGCGGCGTCGTAGGTGACGAAGTCCGCTCCGGCGACGTGGGCGTGCCGGCTGTCCGGAAGCGCGAGCGACGGGCTCGCACCGATCGGATCCACCGCGGTGGCAAAGACCCCGAGGAGGGCCCGCGAGGTGATCGGCGTCCGTACCCGCAGCGCGGCGCTGTGCACCGCCTCGGCGACCCGGACGCCGGAGACGTGCGTGGTTTGAAGCACCGACTGGGCTTCCACGCGCGGCTCGTACGAGGTGAGGAGCCCGAAGCTCGAAGGCCCTGCCGTACCGGTCAGCTTCCAGGCAGCGAGGACCGGGCGCGCCGCGGGCTGGTAGACGAGGACGCCCTTGTCCCCGTCCCAGTCCGACCAGGCCGGCGGGGGTCTGCCGATCCGCCGCGAGTAGAAGATCTGGTAGGCGTCGCCTCCGTACGGTCCGCCGAAATTGATCCGCAGCGGCGATTGGAAGAGGTCGAGTCCCTCGGTGAAGAAGGGGCGCTTCTCCGGAAAGAAGGTCTCGAAAGTGGAAAGATTGAGGACGCGCTGGTCGGCTTCGACCTGCCCGAAGTCGGGGTTCAAGGTGCCGACGAGGGACACGTCGCTCGCGATCGAGTAGCGGAGATCGAGCCCCGCGCAGGCCCCGGCAACCGAGCGCGTCGTGTACCCGACCGTCAGGCAGGGATCGAAGACGAGCGGCGCCGTCGCGTTCGCCGGAGCGGGGCGGGTGGTGGCGCTGTGGCTCGCGAAGTAGGGGCGCAGCTCCAGGGAGCGCACCGGGCGGATCCCGGCGAGCCCCGTCAGTTCGCCCAGCATGCTGATGTCCCCCGCCGCGCCGTGCGGCCGGTAGCGCCACTGATCCTCCTCGTGGCGCCGGGCGAGGATCCGGTAGATGTTGAATCCGAAGCTCCGCGCCCCTTCGGGGATGCGGAGGATGCGCAGCGGGATTCTCACTTCCACCGACCACCCGCGATCGCTCACGGCGACGGCGGATTCCCAGGCGGCGTCCCAGTCGGCGGTGAAGTCGGTGTCGTTGAAATGGAGCGCGTCGAGCTGGTGCCCGCCGGCGAAGACCTGGAAATGGTACGCGGTGCGCCGGTCGTTCGTGGTGTCCAGATCGAAGGAGATGTAATCGCCGTCGACGGGTCGATCGCGGCGGCTGAGGAGCGCGGTCGGGGGGAGCGGGTCGTCGCACTCGACGCCGAGGTAGATGGCGTCGTCGTCCCAGAGGACGCGGAAGCGGGTTTCGACCGAGGGAGGAGCGCCTTCGTCGGGCGAGAATTGCCTGAACCCGTTCCCCAGCTCCGCCTCGAGCCAGGCGGGCTCGTCGGGTCGGCCGTCGAGGTTGATGGGACCCTGGCGCCGGACGGCGTGGATCGCCCGGAAATACTGCGCTGCTTCTTCCGCGCGAGGTGGGGCCGCACGCGCCGATCCTGGCGCGCAAAGAACCGTCGCGAGCAGGATCCCCAAGACCCGGCGCACGTCGTCCATGACGCACCCGGCGCGGGTCCATTTCAAGGTGACTTGCGCCGGTACCAATCTGGTAGAGAACGAACGGTGTCCGAGCCGCTCCCCGCCGTGGAAGGCAGCGCCAGCGGGCCTGCCACCCCGATGCTGCGGCAATATAATGAAGCGAAGGCGCAGGCGCGGGACGCCCTCCTCCTCTTCCGTCTGGGCGACTTCTACGAGTTGTTCTACGACGATGCGAAGATCGCCTCGCAGATCCTCGGGATCACGCTGACCAGCCGTGCCAAGGGCGACGACCGGGTCCCGATGGCGGGGGTGCCGTACCACGCAGCCCGGCAATACATCGCCCGGCTGGTCGCGGCGGGTCACAAGGTCGCGATTTGCGATCAGATGGAGGAGCCGGGGCCGGGAAAGGCGCTCGTCCGGCGGGAGATCGTCCGCCTCGTCACGCCGGGAACGCTCCTCGACGACGATCACCTCGATGCGCGGACCGCCGTATGGCTCGCGTCGGTGGCTGTGGACGGCCCCCGGGCTGCGGTTGCGCTCCTCGACGCTTCCACCGGGGAGTTGCGCGCGTTGCCCCCTGGCCCCTTCGAGTCGGCCGTCGACGAGCTTTCCCGCGCCCGGCCGCGCGAAGTGCTCCTGCCCGAGACTTTGCTCGGCACTCTCGCTGCCGCGACGGTGCGGCGGGCGAGCGGCGCGGCCCGGATCGAAGGACGCCCGCAGCGGTTGGATGGGGAAGCGCTTCTCAAGCGCCACCTTGGCATCGCGACGCTCGACGGGTATGGCCTGCGCGATCCGCTCTCGATCTCCGCTGCGGCCGAAGCCCTCGCCTATCTCCAGGAGACGCAGCGGTCGGCGGCGCGCCACGTGGTGGGCATCGCGGTCGAGCATCCCTCGAACGCGCTCTGGATCGATCCCAGTGCCGTCCAGAACCTGGAGCTGTTCCGCGGTCCCGACGGCCGCCGCGACGGGACGCTCCTCGCCACCATCGATCGCACCGTCACCGCCCCGGGTGGCCGGCTCCTCGCGCGCTTCATCGCGGCGCCGCTCACCGACCCTGTAGCGATCGGGGCCCGGCTCGACGCCGTCGAGGAGCTTTCCCAGGCGTCGGTCGTCCGCGAGGATCTCCAGGAGGCGCTGTCGGGCATCCTCGATCTCGAGCGCATCCTGGGAAGGCTCGCGGTAGGGCAGGGCACGCCCCGCGACCTCTCCGGCCTGCGCGCCTCGCTCGATGCCGCCCCGCGGCTCGCCGCGCTCCTGGAGACGCGCGGCTCCACGCGACTGCGCGAGCTCTGTCCGCCGCTCCGCGGGCCGGATGGTCTGCGCGACCTCCTCGCCGCCGCGCTCGCCGACGAGGTACCGCCCGGCCGCGAGCCCGGATTCGTACGCGCAGGCTTCCGTCGCGACCTCGACGAGCTGACCGATCTCGCCCATGGAGGGCGCGCGGCGATCGCCTCCCTCGAGGCGCAGGAGAAGGCGCGTACGGGAATCCAGTCGCTGAAGGTGCGCTACAATCGCGTCTCCGGATTCTATCTGGAAGTTACCAAACCAAATTTGCATCTGGTGCCTGCCGATTACCAAAGGCGCTCTTCCACCGTGGGCGCCGAGCGGTTCGTCACGCCGTCGCTCGCCGAGCACGAGGCGCGGGTGCTCTCCGCCGAGGAGCGCCGCGCCGCCCTGGAGCTTGCCATCTTCGAGGAGCTGCGCGCGACGGTCCTGGAGCGAAGCGCGGAGTTGCGGGCCTGCGCCGCCGCGGTCGCCGAGGCGGACGCGCTCCTCTCCTTCGCGCGCATCGCCAGCGAGTGCGGCTGGACCCGGCCCGTCGTGGACGGCTCCGACGCGCTGGAAGTCGAAGGCGGTCGCCATCCCGTCGTCGAGCGCGCGCTGCTTCTCTCGGGCGAAGGCCCGTTCGTGCCGAACGATCTGTCGCTCGACACGGAGCGCAGGCTCGTCGTCCTGACGGGTCCCAACATGGCCGGAAAGAGCACGGCGATGCGGCAGGTCGCGCTCATCGTCGTGCTCGCGCAGGCGGGCAGCTTCGTACCCGCGGCGCGGGCGCGGATAGGCCTCGTCGATCGGCTCTTCACCCGGGTCGGCGCGGCCGACGATCTGGCGCGCGGCCAGAGCACGTTCATGGTGGAGATGGCCGAGTGCGCCCGGATCCTGCAGCAGGCGACGCCCCGTTCGTTCCTCGTGCTCGACGAGGTGGGACGGGGGACCAGCACTTTCGACGGGCTCGCGCTCGCCTGGGCCATCGCGGAGCACCTGCACGACGTGACCTTCGCGCGGACGCTCTTCGCGTCGCATTATCACGAGCTTTGCGATCTCGCCCGGGAGAAGCCGCGGGCGACGAACCTCACCATGGCGGTGACGGAGGTCGAAGGCAGGATCGTGTTCTTGCGCAAGGTAGTGCCGGGAGCGGCCTCGCGAAGCTACGGCATCCAGGTCGCTCGCCTTGCGGGACTCCCGGAGGCCGTCCTTCGCCGCGCCCGGGAGATCCTCGCCAACCTCGAAGCGCAGGAGCTGGACGACGCGGGGCGGCCGGCTCTTTCCGGCGGCCGCGTGCGCCGCCGCTCGCAGCTCGGCCTCTTCCCGCGGGCGGCCGAACCGCCGCCGGCGACGCCCACGCCGGCGCTGGCAGACGAGCTGCGCAAGCTCGATCTCGCACGAACGACACCGCTCGAAGCCCTGCTCTGGCTGCACGAGCAGCAAAAGAAGCTGCGGTAGGAGAATGTAGAAAAAAGAGCGCCCGCCGGAACGAAATCCCGGCGGGCGCTCGGTAACGACGGGTAAGTTTGCTTACTGCACGGCGAACGGATCGACGCTCGTCGTGTAGGTCACGCGCAGGCGCGAGCCGGAGAGGCCGCCCGCGATGTCCACCTCGTTGAAGCGCGACAAGTCGAGGTGCTGCGAGGTCATGGCCGGGTTGCTCGTCGCCGGGATCGTGTACGCGCCCGTGTCCGGCGCCTGGGCGGGACCGAAGGTCTTCGTCTTGATCGACACCGACTTGGCCGTGCTCGGCGTCGTCCAGCTCAGCTGCAGCGGCTGGTTCGCCGGCACCGTGGAGTTCGGGGTAGGCGCGTTGACGGTGTGCGCGCCGGGGTTACCGACGACGACGCCCTGGACGTTGTCGGCGTTGCGCACGACGGAGACGGTGAAGTCGCCGGTCGGGAACGCGGCCTTCGAGTTCACGTAGCGGCCCGAGCCGATGTTGGCCTCGACGAGCGGCACGTCGCCGAGGTCGTCGTTGTGCACCGTCACCGTGGCGCCGGACACCTTGTTGCTGAGACCGTCGCGCACGTCGATCTGGAAGCTCGTGAGCGGGCCGCCCGACGACTGCGACGCGTTGATGTCGCCCGTGACGAGCAGCGTGGACGTCCCCGTGCCGGGGCGATTGTGATCGGTAACGTTCGAGTTGCCGCCGCAGGCGGCGAGCGCCAGCGCGGCGAAGACTGCAAGGATGCGGTTCATGGGGGGTTCTCCTGTCTCCCGATCCTTTCGCATGCAGCCGGGGGAACAGGCCAGTGGCTTGCGCCGCGCGGGCACCTCACATCCTGCGCGCGCAGCCGTGCGCAGGGGCGGACGTGCCAGTCGCGCCAGGTAGCCGCGTCACCTCGGATCTGCGACGATGTAGAGAATCGATAAGGCGCGTCGATAAGCCGTATGCGTACGCCCGTGCAGTCGCTTCACGGCTACGACGCCGGGCTCGGGCCGGAGGCCTTCGGCATCGCCCGGGCCGGTAGCGACAAGGTCCTCTCGATCCCGAACCGGCGAAGGGATATGAAGGTCCTTCACTGGCCTTTCGACCCGGGCCAGGTAGCCGCAAAGTGGGACCTGTACCGGCATCCTGGCAGACACCCTGGGCTACCCTCCCGCGGCTCCCTGGCTGAGCGGTCGAAGGCGACGGGAGGGTACAGTGATGCGCGTCATCGTTCACCCGCGCGGCGTGCGGGCCGGTGCCCTTTCCCTTGTGTTTCTCGCCGCTTTCGCAGCGGCCTTCGCTGCGCGTGCGGGGACGGCAACGGAGGCCGCGTCCGCGCCCGCGAAGCACGCGACGTTCGAGACCTTCCGGGAAGCAGTCTCGGCACCGACTTTCGACGACCTCGAAGGCATCCTCAAGCGCGGCAAGATCCGGGTCGCCGTCACCTACAGCAAGACGCACTACTTCGTGGACAAGGGGCAGCAGCGCGGTTTCGCGTACGAGAACCTGGTCGAGTTCGAGAAATTCCTCCGCAAGCGGTTCGCCAAGAAGCGCCGCGCTCCGGTCTCCATCGTGTTCCTGCCCGTCCCGCGCAACGAACTGTTCGCCAGGCTGGTCGACGGCCGGGCCGACATGGCGGTCGCGAATCTGACCATCACGCGGGAGAGGCAACTGCTGGCGGACTTCACCACGCCGCTCTATTACGGCGCGCGCGAGGTGGTGGTGACCGGGCCCGGATATCCGCCGCTGGCGTCCGCCGACGATCTCTCCGGCCGCGAGGTCGTCGTCCGTCCGAGCAGCAGCTTCCGCGAGCATCTCGACGCGCTCAATGGCCGCCTGATCGCCGCCGGCAAGGCGGAGATCAAGCTCGTCCTCGCGGACGAGCATCTCGAGACCGAGGATCTGCTCGAGATGGTGCATGCCGGCCTCATCGAGGCGACGGTGGCGGACGACTACATCGCCGATCTGTGGAAGTCGATCTTCCCGAACCTGCAGATCCACCGCGAAGCGCCGATCTCGGAAGGGACCTCGATCGGATGGGCGGTGCGCAAGACCGCCCCCGGTCTTCTCGCGCAGGCAAACGGCTTCCTCGCCGTCCACCGCGCGGGAACTTCGTTCGGGAACGTTTTGCGAAACCGGTATCTCAAGGATCCGAACTGGGCGCGCCGGGCGATGGACGCGAAGGAGGTCCAGAAATTCCGTAACACGGTGAAGCTGTTCCGGCAGTACGGCGAGCAGTACAAATTCGACCATTTGCTGATCCTCGCGCAGGCCTACCAGGAATCCCGCCTGGACCAGGATTGCAAGAGCAGGGCGGGAGCCGTCGGCGTCATGCAGGTGCTTCCGTGTACCGGGACCATGATGAAGGTCGGGGACATCAAGAGGCTCGAGCCGAACGTGCATGCGGGCGTGAAGTACCTCCGCTCCATCATCGACAAGTACTTCTCGGATCCGGAGATCAGCGACTACGACCGCACTCTGTTCGCCTTCGCCGCCTACAACGCCGGTCCTACCCGGGTGCAGTCGTTGCGCAAGAAAGCCGCGCGGCAGCGGCTCGATCCGAACGTCTGGTTCGGGAACGTCGAGATCGTGGCGTCGCAGGTGGTCGGGTCGGAGACGGTCCACTACGTCTCGAACATCTCCAAGTACTATCTCGCCTATCGCATGATCGAAAACCGCCGCGACGAGAGGGACCCGCAAGCGGTGAGATGACGGAGACGTGAGTCGGACTGAACGGATTGTCAGACCCCTCCGCTAGGGTTCGCAGCGGAGGATCGACATGGAAGACACCCGACTCTGGACGTGCCCGAGCTGCCACCGGGTCCTGCGCGAGCGGAGCGTCGACGAGGCGCAGCGCCTGCACGAGCAACTCGTCCGGGAACACTGTGGAGCTAGCGCGGACTTCGTGGCCGAAGCGATGTGGCCGGCCTGGCTCGCCTCGCAACGGCGGTGCCGCTGCGGGAGCCGGAAGCGGCTCAAGCCCGTATCGCCCGCCACCATGCGCGGGCAACTGGACCTCCACCTCGACGCGGTGGTGGTGCAGTGATCGGCGCTTTGGTCCGAAAAATTGACCGCGCGATCGGCTGTGCGACCGTCACGCCGTGCCGTGGGGCATCCCTTGCGCGCTCGCCTGCGTCTTGTTCACCGCCACCGCCGCCGAGGGTGAGCCGGCGGCCGGCGGGCATCGCGCCCGGCCCCTCGCCGCCGAGGCGGCGTCTCGGGCAGCGGCGCTGCAGGCCCGGCGGCTCGAGAAAGGAAAGCTCGATTTCGAGCGGCTGACCGCGGACGCGCGCCGGAAGCGGCGGCGCGATACGTGGGAGCTCGTCATTCGCGAGCTGGACGGCGCCTTCGCCGCGGCCCCGAAAGGACCGCGGGCGAGGGAAGCCGCCACGCTTCTCGCCCGCGCCAAAGAGGAGCTGTGGTCCGCATCGCGCCGCAAGGCCGACGGGGTCATGGCCATCGAGGCGTACCGCAGCGTCGACGAGAGGTTTCCCGGGACGGGGGAAGCGGCCGATTCGCTTTCCCGCGCCGTGACGCTGGCGGGCCGCGTTGGCGATGCGGACGCGGCTACGTCCGCGGCGCGGAGGCTTGCGGCTCGGTATCCGGGAACCACGGAGGCAGCCGCCGCGGCAACGGTGGCGAGCTTCGTCGCGAAACCGGACGCCGGCGCGAGCGCCGTCGCGCCTTCCTCCGCAAAGGCCAGCCCCCCGCTCGCCGCCGACAGAGCCGCCGCGCCTTCGAAGTCGCCGCCCACCGCCAAGCAAGGGGCCTTG
>JBJMQD010000238.1:0-5928 GCA_045802855.1 Myxococcales bacterium
CGTTCTTCGGGAGAGCGGCGAGGAATCCCTCCAGGCGGGGCAGATCCTGCCGGTTCATCTGCGGCGGGAGCTGCCAGAGGACCGGCCCGAGCTTGTCACCGAGCCGCAAGACGAGCTCGAAATAGCGATCGAGCCCCTGCCCGGCCTCCTTCAGCCGCTTTAGGTGGGTGAGATAACGGCTCCCCTTGCAGGCGAAGAGGAAGCCCCTGGGCGCCCCTTTCCGCCAGCCGTCGACCATGGAAGCGGTCGGCAGCCGGTAGAAGGTGGTGTTCAACTCGACCGTGTCGAAGACCTGCACGAAGCGCGCGAACCACTCTTTCGAGGGGATTCCCGCGTAGAGCAGGTCCTTCCAATGCTTGTAGACGTAGCCGCTCGTTCCGACGCGGATCACGACGCAAAGGTGCTCACTGCGCGGCCGCCGCGAGGTGCGCGCAGAAGGTTTCGCGGTCGATGTTCGCGCCGCAGACGATGAGCGCGACGCGCTTGCCGGCCAGCCGCTCCCGCAAGGGACCGCTCAGCGCCGCCGCCGCCGCCGCTCCGGCCGGCTCGACCGCGAGCTTGGCGGATCGGAACAAGAGGAGCATCGACGCGCGCAGCTCGTCGTCGTTCACCTTGGCCAGATCATCGACGTACTTCCGGCAGAGGCCGAAGCTATACGGCGCCGCATGCGGAGCGCCCAGGCTGTCGGCGATGGTCCGCACCTTGTCGATACCCTCCGGCTTTCCGCTGGCGAAGCTGCGGTGCATGGTGTCCGCGCCTTCGGGTTCCACTCCAAGCACGAGCGTACGCGGCGAGATCTGCTTCACCGCGGCGGCGACGCCGGCGCAGAGACCGCCGCCGCCGATCGGCACGATGACGGCATCGAGATCGGCGGCCTGTGCGCAGAGCTCGAACCCGACCGTGGCCGTCCCGAGCGCGGTCAGCGGTCCCTCGAAGGGATGGACGAAGGCTCGCCCTTCCTGCTCCTCGATCTCGCGGACGCGGTCGAAGGCGCGGTGGACGTCCTCGACCAGATCCACCTCCGCGCCGTAGTCACGCGACCCCTGCACCCGCGCCGGATTGGCGTTCTTCGGCATCACCACCTTGGCGGTGGTGCCGAGGGCACGCGCAGCGTATCCGACCGCCATGGCGTGATTCCCCGCGCTCACCGCCGTAACCCCCCGTGCGAGCTGCTCGCGCGACAGGGAGCGCATCACGCAAAGCGCGCCGCGCGGCTTGAAGCTTCCCGAATGCTGGAACAGCTCCAGCTTGAGGAGCACTTCGGTACCGCGCCCGAGGATCCGTTCGAGCGCGTCGGAACGCCAGCGCCACACTGGCGTCTCCACGACGAGGTCTGCGAGCTCTTCCCGCGCCCGGCGGATCTCCGCGATGGTCGGTCCCTGCATCGAGCGGGGATGTTACGACGTGACTACGTTCCTCGCATGGCCCGCGCCGCGATCCCGACCGCCGCGCCGCTCATCCCGGCCCGTCCGACGCTGCCTCTTCTGCGCGAGGCCGCTGCCGGATGCACCGCCTGCGACCTCCACAAAACGGGTACGCAAACCGTGTTCGGCGAAGGCCACAAGGCGGCGCGCGCCATGCTCGTCGGCGAGCAGCCTGGCGATTCCGAGGACAAGGTCGGCCGGCCGTTCGTCGGTCCGGCGGGCAAGCTCCTCGACAAGTCGCTCGAGGCTGCGGGCATCGATCGGACCCTCGTCTACGTGACGAACGTGGTGAAGCATTTCAAGTGGGTTCCCCGTGGAAAACGCCGGCTCCACGAGAAGCCCAACGCGCGCGAGATCACCGCCTGCCGCCCCTGGCTCGAGGCGGAGATCGCGGTGGTGAAGCCGCGCGTCCTGGTGCTTCTCGGCGCGACCGCGGCCCAGGCCATCCTGGGTAGATCGTTCAAGGTGACGCAGCATCGCGGCGAGATCCTGTCGACCGATTTCGCCCCCTCGGTGATGGCCACCGTGCACCCGAGCTCGCTGCTACGCGCTCCCGACGAAGAGACGCGCCACCGCGAGACGCAACGTTTCGTCGAGGACCTCGCCCGGATCGCGCCGCTCGTGATGGGCGAAGAAACGCAGCCGGCGGTCTAATCCTCCTCGTCGTGCGTGCGTCGTGCCGCCTCCCGGACGGCGCGGTGGCCGGGCAGCCCCTTCTCCCGCAGCTCGCGGAACTCCTCCTCGAACCGCTTGATCTCGTCCTCGTCCGCATCCTCGAGCGCCGCGAAGACGTTCCGCGCCCGGGAGGAGCGGATGAGCTCGTCGAGCTTGAGCTGGATGGCCTTCCCGTCCCGGTTCTGCGTCGACTGGATGAGGAACACCATCAGAAACGTGATGATCGTGGTCCCCGTGTTGATGACGAGCTGCCACGAATCGGAGAAGTGAAAGATCGGCCCCGTCACCAGCCACAGTACGACCAGCCCTGCTGCGGCGATGAACGCCCAGTAGCTTCCCGCGCAGCTCGAGACCTTGTACGAAAGCGCGCGGAACCATCCGCCGCCGCCGTTGCCATTGCCCCTCCGTGGACCGGACGTCATTGGGGGAGCATGGCGTCTCGTCGAGCGTACTGGAAGGGCTGACCGGACGCTCGCTAGCCGCGTCCGACCGCCGGCCAGTCTCCGACCATTGGCTCACTCAGACGGCGGCAACCCCCTCTTCCCTGCGATGGAGGCGGCCGGCCTCGTCGATGTCGAAGCCGAGATAGCCGAGCACATCGACGTGATACTGGCGGAGTCCGAGCAGGTGAAGCGTGCCGTTGGCGGACTGCGCGACGATTCCAAGCGCATGCACGCGCAGGTCGTCGACCTGGCTGAAATCGAGGATGACCTCGCCCAGCCCGGAAAGTATCCGGCGCAGTTCCAGCGCCTGCGGCAGGTCGAAGGAGCCGCTCAACCGGAGCAGCATCAAGGGGCCGATTCGTTCCTGCACCATTTGCAAAGCCATGTTCAAAACGATGCAAACGGGTGGCGGTTCCGACAACTACTCTCGATCAATGAACGGTGCGTGCGGCCTTGCGCACGGAGTGCGTCAGCTCGGCCGGATCGACAGGCTTGAGGAGCACATCGGCGGCCCCAAGCTCGCGCGCAGCACGTAGCCGCGAGCCCACGGCCGAAACGGCGACGACCGGCGACCTGGGCGGGGGCCGTTCCCCGAGCCGCTTGATCATCTCCAGACCGTCGACGACGGGCATCACCAGATCCGTCACGATCACCTGCGGGCGGAGGCGGTCGGCCATTTCCAGGCCTTCCCTTCCGTCGTAGGCGACGGCGACCTGCATCCCCTCGTGCTGGAGGGCTGCCTGGGTGACGTCGGCGAGATCGTGGTCGTCTTCGACGAGCAGGACAAAGAGCTCTTTCCCGGTGTCAGCATTCATTCGTACACCAACGATGTGTCTGCGCCTCGCGTCTTGCGACGGTCGTGCGGACGGTAGCGCGCCCGCAGATCGGCGGGACCCCTGGGCGTGTTCGCCATATGACACCAGGGGGCGGTCGCACGCCCCTCTCACGCGAGGGCGCGCCCTTGCACCGACACCGGCACATCGGTCTACAAAGCGTTGGATCGTTTCGGGAGGAAGGAATGATGGGAGCACCGCTTGGAGGCACGACTGCGGCGCCGCCCTTGGTACTGGTCGTCGACGACTTCCAGGACAACCGCGAGATGTACGCCGAGTACCTGACCTACTGTGGGTTCCGGGTCATCGAGGCGAGGAACGGCAAGGAGGCCATCGAGCAGGCCTTCGCGCAGAGTCCGAACGTCATCATCATGGACCTGTCCTTGCCGGTGATGGACGGATGGGAAGCGACCCGCAGGCTCAAAGCGGACGGACGGACGAAGTCGATTCCCGTCATCGCGCTCACCGGCCACGCGCTGCAAGGGCACTCGCAGGGCGCGCTCGACGCGGGGTGCGACGCCTTCGTGGCGAAGCCCTGCCTTCCCGATCAGCTGGTCGTGGAGATCAAGAAGATGCTCGCCCAGCGGTAGCGAAGGCAGTGAAGGGGTGACTCCGGTGCCCGCCGTGGGCGAAGCCCAAGAAGAACGGCGATGAAGGAAGCGCTCGAGTCGGTGAAGCACCTCCACCAGTTCGTCATCGCCGCGGGCGCGGCGGTGCTCGCCTTCGCCCTCTCCGGCAGCGACACGCAGGTCAACGAGGCGATCCGCGAGCTGCGCGCGGTCAAGGCGATCGACTGGAGCGGCTACGTGCCGTTCGTGCAGAACGAGACCTACCGCGAAGGGGCACCGGCCCTTTACAGCCCGCACCGGGCGCAGCTCGACCTCGTCGGGCAGTCGCTCGGATCGCAGATCGACGTTCCCGCGGACCCCTGCTTCTTGCCCACGGAGACGTGCGCGCGCGTCGAGCTTCCTGTCGCGACCCGCCTCCCCGATGCCGGGACCAGCCTGGAAGGCTACGAGTCGTTCCTTTCCTCGAAGCCGGCGGTCTTCTGGGCGCGGCTCGACCGATTCTCTCCAGACCGGCCGTTTCCCCGGCAGCGGGCGCGGCTTGCTCGAATCGCCGTGCGCCCTCGCCTGCAAGGAAGGCTCTTGCACGGAACGGACTGGTACTTCGACGGCGAACCTCCGCCGGGGCCCATCGCCGGGAACGTCGCGCTCACGCTCGCCGTCGGCGCGCCTCCGCTCGAGGGAGAGCGCTCGTCGCCGCCTCACGAGGGCGCGGCGGACGTGTACGTGACCGTCCTGTACGACGTGACGCCGGCCCTCTGGCTCACGCGAACGAAGAAGGAGGTCCTGCGAAAGTCGGCGCTCGATCCGTCCGGGGCCCATTTCGTCGCCGTGCGCAAATACTGGAACTCCGTCTCGGCGAAGCCGATCGACGCCGCCATCGCCTTCCTGCAGGATCACGCGGACGCCTCGCGCAAGCAGATGTCGCTCTTCGGTTTGTCGATGGACGCCGACACCGTCGGCATCCTGGGCCCGCTCAGCATTGCCGCGCTGCTCGTCTTCCTGCTCGCCCACGTCCGGCACGTCGCTTCGCTCGACCCCGCCGGCGACGAAGCGGTCCGCACGTTTCCCTGGATCTGCCTGAGCAGCGACTGGCTGGGAATCGCCCTGACGATTTCCACGGTGGTGGTGCTGCCGACGGCCGCGACCGCGGCGCTGGTCGTCCGCGCGCTCGTCCACTTCCGCGAGGGAGGCCGCGCCTCGGTAATCGTTCCGGGTGTGTCGACAATCATCGTCCTGGCGCTGTCGATGCTGACCCATGCCGCGATCCGCAACTTGCGACTGAAGATGGCTGCCGCCGAATCGGGTAGCTCCCGGCACTTGCCGGCGAACGGCGACTCCCCGCAGTGGCCTTAGAGTTTCGGCTGCCGCAGGAGCGCCCGGAGCGACTCCAGCGTGTCCGCCTCCTCGGGCTTCTTGTCGGTCCTCCACCGCGCGATGCGGGGAAACCGCACCGCGATCCCGCTCTTGTGGCGAGCCGACTCGGCGATTCCTTCGAAGTGCAGCTCGAAGACGTGCGAAGGCTCCACGTGGCGCACGGGTCCGAACCGCTCGATGGTGTGCTGGCGGATCCACCGGTCGATCCGGTCGATCTCCTCGTCGGTGAGCCCGGAGTAGGCCTTCGCCACCGGCAAGAGCTCGCCCTCGTGCCACACCGCGAAGGTCATGTCCGTGAGCACGCTCGCGCGCCGGCCGTTCCCCGGCTGCGCGTACACCAGCACGGCGTCGATGCTGTAGGGATCGATCTTCCATTTCCACCAGTCTCCGCGCCGGCGCCCGGTTTGATACGGCGAAGATCTGCGCTTGAGCATGAGTCCCTCGACTCCCCGCGTCCTGGCCGAGCGGCGCAGCGCCGCGAGCTCCTCCCAACTCGCCGCCTCCACCTCGGGTGAAACGGTCAGCCGCTCGGCGCGGCCGGTGGCGATACGCAACAGCCGCTCGCGCCGCTCGGACATCGGGCGGTCGCGCAGATCGATCCCGTCCTCCT
>JBJMQD010000259.1:0-10946 GCA_045802855.1 Myxococcales bacterium
GAGGCCTACCGGAAGGCGCGCGACGCCGATGCGACGAGCGCGTTCGGCGGCATCGTCGCCGTCAGCCACGCGGTGGACCGGGACTGCGCGGCGGCGCTCGCGGAGACCTTCCTCGAGGCCGTGATCGCCCCTGGGTTCGAGCCGGACGCGCTGGAGGCGCTCCGTGCGAAGAAGGCGTTGCGGCTCCTCGAGCTTCCCGGGCTCCTCGAATCGCGCGGATCGTGGAAGCCCGAGGCGCGCGAGGTGCGCTCGGTGCCGGGGGGCCTTCTCGTGCAATCGCGCGACCTGCTCCGCGCCGATTCGCAGAAATGGCGGGTCGTCACCCGCAAGCAGCCGACCGCGGACGAGATGGAGGCGCTCCAGTTCGCCTGGATCGTCGTCAAGCACCTGAAGTCGAACGCCATCGCGCTCGCGCACAAGGACGTGACCGTCGGGCTGGGAATGGGGCAGACGAACCGGGTCGACTCCGTCCGCCTCGCCGCGCAGCGGGCGGGAGAGCGCGCGCGGGGAGCGGCCCTCGGGTCGGACGCGTTCTTTCCCTTTCCGGATGGAATCGAAGAGGCCGCCCGCGCCGGCATCACGGCGGTGGCCCAGCCGGGCGGCTCCGTGCGCGACCAGGAAGTGATTGCGGCGGCCGACGGACTCGGGATCGCCATGGTCTTCACCGACGCTCGCCATTTCCGGCATTGAGGAGGAGATGAAAGTCGTCGTCATCGGAAGCGGCGCGCGCGAGCACGCCCTGGTCCGGGCGCTCCTGCGCGGGGCGCGGACGGGAGCGGCGCGGGAGGTGGTCGCGATACCGGGGAACGCGGGGATCGCCCGCGAGGCGCGCTGCGTCCCGAGCGGCACCGAGGCCCTCGCCCAGGCGGCGATCGCCGAGCGGCCGGACCTGGTGGTGGTCGGCCCGGAAGCGCCCCTCGCGGACGGGCTCGCCGATCGGCTCGAAGAGGCCGGGATCGCCTGCTTCGGGCCCAGCGCGGCGGCGGCCCGGATCGAGTCCTCGAAGGCGTTCGCCAAGGAGGTGATGCGGGCGGCGTCGGTGAGGACGCCGAACGCGGCGGTGTTCGACGATCCGTCGGCGGCGAAACGGCATGCGCGCGGTCCCTGCGTGGTGAAGCTCGACGGGCTCGCAGCGGGGAAGGGCGTCGTCGTGTGCGACGACGAAATGCAGGCGGCACGCGCCATCGACGAGCTGTCCGCCGCCGGTCCGGCGCGGATCTTGATCGAGGAGCGCCTCGAGGGACGCGAGCTTTCCCTGATCGCCGTGTGCGACGGCGAGCGGGCGATTCCGCTTCCGCCCGCTCGCGATCACAAGCGGCTCCTCGATGGTGACAAGGGGCCGAACACGGGCGGGATGGGAGCGATCTGCTCGCCGCCCGACGCGTCGGAAGCGATGGTCGAGGAGGTCCTGCGGTCGGTCGTCCATCCCACGCTGCGCGAGATGGCGGCGCGCGGGACTCCCTTCGTCGGCGCGCTCTACGCAGGGCTCATGATCACCCGCGAGGGACCGGCGGTGCTGGAGTTCAACTGCCGCCTGGGCGACCCCGAGGCGCAGGCGATCTTGATACGGCTGAAGTCTGATCCGCTCCCGCTCTTCCTCGGCGCCGCCCGCCGCGACCTCTCGGGCGTAACGCCGGCGTGGGACCGCCGGACGGCCGTCGCCCTCGTGATCGCCGCCGCGGGGTATCCCGGGACGCCACGGGCGGGCGACGAGATCCGCGGACTCCATCTCCTCGCTCGCGACGAGGGCGACGATCTCTGGGTGCTCCATGCCGGGACCCGCCTGGACGGCGGGCGGATCGTCACCGCCGGCGGCAGGGTGCTCACCATCGCGGCGCTCGGCGACGGCGCGAGGGAGGCGCGCCACCTCGCGTACTCCGCCGCCGCCTGGATCGAGCTGCCCGGCGCGCAGATGCGCCGCGACATCGCCGCCTCGTCGGAGACGGTTTGAGCCCGCGCCCGTTCGGGTTGCTCGATCGCTACGTCGCCCGCCAGCTGGTCCGGATCTTTCTCGCCACCCTCGGCGGCGTGGTCCTGCTCTATCTCGCGGTCGACTTCGCGGACCGGGCCCACGGGTTTTCCGGACGTGCCTGGGGGAGGGCGGTGCTCGAGCTGTACTGGAACAAGGCCGCCGTGGTCGCCTACCAGCTCGCTCCGGCGGCCCTGATCATCGCGGCGGCGTTGTTCGCGAGCCTCCTTGCTCGCCGCGGGGAGCTGACGGCGCTCTATGCTCTCGGGGTGAGGCCCCGGCGGCTCGCCGCACCGGTCGGCGCCGTCGGCCTCGTCTTCGGCGTCGTCCTGTTCTTCCTTGGCGAGCAGGTGGTAGTCCGCGCCGACGCCCGCGCCGAGGAAATCCAGGTGCAACGGTTCCAGCGGTGGGGGGACTGGGCCTCGTACCACTCGGGAACGAGCTGGCTGCGCGGACAGAACAACCGCATGTATCACCTCGGCCCGCAGCGCGACCGTGGATGGGAGCCGGCGACCGTCCTCGAGATCGAGCCTCCTTTCCGCCTGGCACGCCGGATCGATGCTCGCCGCATCGAGCCCGCGGGCCCGGGCACGTGGAGGCTGCTCGATGCCGTCGAGACCCGCTACGCGCTCTCCAGCGAGCCCGGCGGCGCCATCGTGGAGCGCAGGGCGAACGTGCTCATCGAGCGCTTCCCGGAGACGGCGTCGGACCTCGCGCTGCGCAGCGGCCGCCCCCGGCAGTTGCCCCTCCACACCGTGCGCGAGCAGGCGGACCGGCGGGCGCGGCTCGGACAGCCGGTTCGCGAATGGCGGCTCGCGATCTGGGAGCGGATCGGACAGCCCGTCAGCATCGTCCCCGCGGCGCTCGCCGGGTTCGCCGTCATCCTCTGGCGCGCACGACGCAGGCGCAGGCTTCCGCTCGCGGGCGCTGTCGCCCTCGGGATCGGGCTCTCGCTCGCGCTCTGGGCCGTCTCGATCGTGGCCCACGCGACTTCGCTGTCCGGCGGGATTCCGCCCTCCGCGGCGGGGGCGCTGCCCTCGGTGGTCGCTTCCTGCGTCGCCGCGTTCTGCTTGTGGAGGAGCTAGTGGCCGGAATCGCTCGGCGGAAGTCTTCCCCGGTTTCGGAGACCGCGTAGTATCGGCGTAGTACGAGAGGAACCACGGAGAGCGCGGATGAGCTTCGGGCCCCGATCCACGATCCTCGTCACCGGTGCGAACGGCCTCGTCGGGAGCCGGGTCGTCGCCCGGCTCGCGCGCGGGCAGAACGCGGTGGTCGCGACGGGACGCGGCCCGAGACGGCAATCCCTCGGGGAGCTGCCGGGTGTCGAGTACGTCGAGACGGACCTTTCCCGCCCCGGCTCTTTGCGCGAGCTCGTCGAGCGGGTCGGTCCGGGCGCGGTGATCCACTGCGGCGCATTGACCGACGTGGATGCCTGCGAGGCGGATCCGCCCCGGGCGTGGACGGTGAACGTCTCCGGCACCGCGGAGGCGGCTCTAGGGGCGCGCGCGGTGGAAGCGCGGCTCGTCGCCCTTTCCACCGACTACGTGTTCGACGGCGACGCCGGGCGCAGTTACTGGGAGGAGGACCGGCCCAATCCGCGAGGCGCGTATGCGCGCACGAAGCGGGCCGCGGAGGAAGCTGCGCTGCTCCTGGGCGGCAATGCGGCGGTCGCGCGCGTCGCGCTCGTGTATAGCGGGCGCAAGGGGTCGAGGCCGACCTTTGCGGGCACCGCCGCCGACGCGCTGCTCGCCGGCAAGGAAGTAAAAGCTTTCGTCGATCAGACCGGCTCGCCGACCCTCGCCGACAACGCGGCGGAGATGGTCATCGGGCTCCTGCACAGCGCGGAGAAGGGCATCTGGCACTGCTCCGGGGCGAGCGCTGTGACGCGGTTCGAATTCGCCCGGGCGCTCGCGCGGACCCTGGGCGCGGACGAGAACATGGTCGTCGGCGTGCCGCTCGCGTCGGTGGGCCTGGTCGCGCCCCGGCCGCGCAATTCCAGCCTGCGGGTGGACAAGATCCGCAGGCTTCTCGGCTCGTCGGTACCTCTCGATCTGCCCGCCCAGCTCGAGCGCTTCGCTCGCGAGCGAGCCGGGTGACGCAGGCCGCGGAAAGGGCGATTGCGCGGCCCGTGCGCGAGGGCTCGTCTGCTCTCGTCGAGGTGACGAAGAAGCCTTCCCGGCTGGCGGAGCTGTGGCGATTCCGCCAGCTCGTCCTCCTGCTCGTCTCGCGCGAGCTGAAGGTCCGCTACAAGCGCAGCTTCCTCGGCGTCCTCTGGACGATGCTGAACCCGCTGCTGCTGATGGTGGTCTACGCGGTGGTCTTCACCACCATCATGCCGGCCGCGCTGCCCAACTTCGCCGTCTTCCTGCTCGCCGGGTTGCTTCCCTGGATCTACTTCTCGACGGCGCTCCTGCAGGGGCTCATGTCGGTGCTGGTGAACCAGGAGCTCGTTCGCAAGGTGCGGGTGCCGCAGGCGGTGTTTCCCCTCTCGGTGGTCGGGTCGAATCTCGTCAATCTCGCGCTCTCGCTCGTACCCTTGTTCGCGATGATGCTGGCGCTGCGGCAGCCGTTCACGGCTGCGCTGCTCTTCCTGCCGGTGGGAATCGTGGTGCTGACGCTCTTCACCGCCGGCGCGACGTTGTTCCTCGCCAGCGCCACCGTCTTCTTCCGCGACGTGCGGCACCTGACCGAGGTGCTCCTGCAGGTGCTCCTCTATCTCTCGCCCATCCTCTACGACGTCTCGCAGCTGGCGGTGAGGGACAGCTGGTGGTTCCGGCTCTTCCGATTGGAGCTGCGGCTGAATCCGATGACCTACCTCATCCCGTTGTTTCGCGATCCGGTGTATTACGGCCGGGTTCCCTCGCTCTCCGTCGTCGGCATCGCATGTGGTTGCGCCGTTTCGATGTTGGTCTTCGGCTACGGCCTGTTTGTGCGCCTCGAGCCGCGGCACATCCACCACTTCTGACGCCCACGCCTTCCGATGCGAGACGGCCAGATCAGCGCGCACGACGTGGGGATCGCCTACCGGGTCTACCGGGAGAAGGTCTCCACCCTGAAGGAAGCGGTGGCGAACCGGTTCCGCCACCTGCGCGGTGCGGAGATGTTCTGGGCGCTTCGTCACGTGTCGCTCGAGGTAGCGCCCGGGGAGGCGCTGGCGCTCGTCGGGCACAACGGGTCCGGGAAGAGCACGCTCTTGAAGACGATCGCCGGGGTGCTCGAGCCGAGCGAAGGCACCCTCGCCACCCGGGGACGGGTGAGTCCGATGATCGAGCTCGGCGCGGGCTTCGATCCGGAGCTGAGCGGCCGCGACAACGTCTTCCTGAACGGGGCGCTGCTCGGCTTCACCCGCAAGCAGATGGAGGCGAAGTTCGACCGCATCGTCGCCTTCGCCGAGCTCGCCGACTTCATCGAGATGCCGATCAAGAACTACTCGTCCGGGATGTACGCGAGGCTCGGCTTCGCCATCGCGCAGGACGTCGAGCCTGACATCCTCATCGTCGACGAGGTACTGGCGGTCGGGGACGAGCGGTTCCAGGAGAAGTGCAAGGCGCGGATCCAGGAGTTCCGGGCGTCCGGTGTGACATTCATCTTCGTGTCGCATTCGCTCGAGGCGGCTCGCGACCTGTGCCCCCGGGCGGCGGTCCTGCACCACGGGCGGCTGGCGTTCGACGGTCCGATCGACGGGGCGTGGGCGCGCTATCGGGAGCTCGCGCGGGGTCCGTCGCCAGGGCCGGCGATCGAGGCTTGACGGTGCGGCGGGATCTGGCAGCGCATGCGGGCCCCGTGGCAGCCAGGGGCACCGCTGCCGCCCTGGTCGAGGCGCTGCGGCCGCGGCAGTGGACCAAGAACGCCTTCGTGTTCGCGGGCTTGCTGTTCGGCGGGCGCCTCTTCGACCGCGAGGGCGTGCTCCGGTCCGTTGCCACCTTCGGCCTCTTCTGCGCCGCCGCGAGCGCCGTCTACCTGGCGAACGACGTCGCCGACCGCGAGCAGGATGCGCTGCACCCGCTCAAGCGAGCGAGGCCGATCGCGTCGGGGCGGCTCGGCACCGGACCCGCGCTCGCGACCGCCCTGGTGCTGGCGCTTTCCGCCCTCCTCGCAAGCGCCGCCCTGTCGCGGCCGCTCTTGTGGATGGTCCTCGCGTACCTGCTCTCGAGCCTCCTCTACAGCGCGGGGCTCAAGCGGGTCCACGTCGTAGACGTGATGATCATCGCCGCCGGCTTCGTGCTTCGCGCCGCTGCAGGGGCCGCCGTGCTGCCCGTGGAGATCTCTCCCTGGCTACTCTGCTGCACCTTCCTGCTCGCGCTCTTTCTCGCCATCGCCAAGCGGCGCGCCGAGCTGTCCCTGCTGGGAGCGGAGGCGGAGCAGCACCGCCCGGCGCTTGCGCGGTACACGCTGCCGCTTCTCGACGGTTGGCTGACTGCGCTGACGGGTGCCACGATCGTCTCGTACGCCCTGTACACGCAGTCGCCTCGGACCATCGAGCACTTCGGGACGACCGATCTCCTCTACACGCTCCCGTTCGTCGTCTACGCGCTGTTCCGCTACCATGAGCTGGTCGTGCGCCGCGGCGCGGGCGGCGATCCCGGCAACGTGCTCGCGCGCGATCCGGGACTGCTCATCGCCCTGGCCGGATGGGCCGCGACCGCGGCCGCGATCATCTACCGGCACTGAAGTTCAGCATGGCGGAATGTCACGTGGGTTCGGCTCCTTTCGGGATCCCAGCCCGGACCCGGACGGGAACCGCGAGCAGCGCCGCCCGGGCGCCGTCGATTCCGGCGCGCGCCTCCGCCGCCGCCAGGTCGGGGCGGCCCCGCAAAAGCTCGAGCGGGGACTTCACGGCGAGCCGGAACGCAGCCGTCAGGGGCACGAGCGCCGCCGCGCGCAATGCGGGCTGGTGCAGGGCGAGCGTCCGCAAGTGGCCCCGGCCGAGCAGGTATCGCTGCCTCGCGGAGCCGGCGCCGGTCGTGGCCGCGAAACGATGGTCCGCCACCGCCCCGGGCACGTACCAGCAGATCGATCCCGCGCGCCTCGCCCGCAAGGAGAGATCCACGTCCTCGTAGTACGCGAAGTACGCTGGATCGAAGAGGCCGATGCGCAAGAGCAGCGACAGCCGGACCAGCGCGGCCCCGCCACTCGCGCCTTCGACCGGACCTTCCTCGCGCACGAGCGATGCGAGCGGCATCCCGAAGTCGCGATCGCGAGCCCTGCCGAACCGGTCGATGACGACGCCCGTCGAGTTCACCCGGTCCTCGCCACGAAAGAGCAGCGTACCGTTCAGGAGCCCCGCCTCGGGATGCATCGCCGCCGCCTGGAGCAGCGCAGCGAGCCAGCCGGGGCGGACCTCGACATCGTCGTTCACCAGGGCGGCGAAGTCGGCGGAGGCGGCGAGCGCGCGGCGGAGCGCGACGTTGTTCGCGCGCCCGTAGCCGGCGTTCTCGGGAAGCCGCAATACGGTCACCTGCGGGAAGTCCGCCCGCAGGATCTGGTCGGTCGCATCGGTCGATGCGTTGTCGACGACCACCACCTCGACCGTCGCCGGTGCGACCCCGGAAGCCTCGGCGAGAAGAGCGCGCAGGCACGCCGGAAGGAACTCCCCCCCTCGGTGCGTGACGACGACCGCGTGGACCTTGGGGTGCCCCATGTACGTGCTAGATCCTCCGCCCTTGCGTGCCGTCGGGATCAACGCCGCCCCGCTCCTGGCTCCGCGAACGGGCGTGGGAAGGTACATCGCCGGCCTGCTCGAGTCGCTCGAGGCCCATCCGGCGCCCGACCTGCGCTGCGTGCCGCTCTTCGCGCCCCGCGCGGCTGCCGCGAGCGGCGGCGGCAGCGCGCTTCGTGCCGCGTCGCTCGTGCGTACGCTCGTGAAACGGCTTCCCGCCTCCTACGAGCTCGCCCAGGCGGCGCGCGCCGCCCTCCTCGCCGCGCATCGGGATCTCCGCCTGTATCACGAGACGAACCACGCGGCCCCACGCTTCCGGGGACCGGTGGTCGTCACGATCCATGATCTCTCCACCATTCGTTTCCCGGAAACCCAAGAAGCACCTCGCGCCCGCCACTTCGCACGCGCGATGCGGAACGGCACCCGCGACGCGGCCCGGATCGTCACGCCTACCGACGCGATCGCCCGCGAGGTGGTGGACCTCCTTCGCATCCCGCGCGAGCGCGTGCATGCGATTCCGCACGGCGTCGGCCCAGGCTTCGCCCCGGAGGGCCCGAGGCAAAAGAGGCCGCGACCGTACGTCCTCTACGTAGGAGCGCTCAACGCGCGCAAGGGTCTCGACACCCTCGCCGCGGCCTTCGCCTCGCTCCCCGAACGGATCCGCCGCGAGCACGATCTCCTCATCGCCGGGCCCCGGGAGCCGGGAGCACCGGACGTTCGCGGCGCCACCATGCTCGGCTACGTCGCCGATGCCGACCTCCCCCCGCTCCTGCGAGGTGCCGCGGCGTTCTGCTATCCGTCCCGGTACGAGGGGTTCGGGCTTCCTCTGCTCGAAGCGATGGCGTGCGGCGTGCCCTGCGTCGCGAGCGACGATCCCGCCCTCGTGGAGGTTGCCGCGGGCGCCGCGCTCCATCCCTCGAGGGGCGATCCGGGCGCGCTCGCCGCCGCCATCGAACGCGCGCTCGACGACCAGACCCTCCGCGCTGATCTGTCCCGGCGCGGACCCGAGCGCGCCTCCGCGTTCACCTGGGAGCGCAGCGCCCGCGAGCATCTGCGCCTGTACCGCGAGGCGATGGCGTGAAGCGAGTCGCCCTCGTGCACGACTGGCTCACGGGCCTGCGCGGCGGCGAGCGCGTCCTGGAAGCGATTTGCCGGATCTACCCGGAAGCGGACATCTTCACCCTCCTCCACGTCCCGGGAAGCTGCGGCCCGATCATCGAGAGCCACCGCATCACCACGAGCTTCCTGCAGCGACTCCCGCTCGCGCGCACGCGCTACCGCAACTACCTGCCGCTCTTTCCCGCCGCCATCGAGTCGTTCGATCTGCGCGGCTACGATCTGGTCGTCTCGACGAGCCATGCAGTCGCGAAGGGAGCGAAGCCGCCTCCCGGCGTCCGGCACGTGAGCTACGTGCACACGCCGATGCGATACGTCTGGGACCAGTTCGACGTCTACTTCGGCAAGGGCAGGGCGGGGCCGCTCACCCGAGCGGCTGCCCACGCCTTCGCGCCCTGGCTGCGCCGATGGGACGTTCGATCGACGGCACGCGCGACCGCGCTGGTCGCGAACAGCCGCTTCATCGCCGGGCGCATCCGCCGTGTCTGGGGCCGCGACGCGGACGCGGTGGTGTACCCGCCCGTCGAGACCGGCAAGTTCCTGCCGGCGACGGATCTCACGGACGAGCAAAAGGGTCCCGGCGGATACGCGCTCGTGGTAACCGCGCTCGTGCCCTACAAGAGAGTGGAGCTTGCGGTGCAATCGTTCGCACGCCTCGGGCGCCGCCTGCTGGTCGCCGGGGACGGCCCCGGACGCAAGCGCCTGGAAGGCATGGCCGGCCCGACCGTGCGGTTCCTGGGAAACGTGCCGCACGACGATCTGGTCGCGCTCTACGCGCACGCCGCGTTCTTCGTGCTTCCCTGCGAAGAGGACTTCGGCATCGCCCCGGTCGAGGCACAGGCCGCGGGCAGACCCGTCCTCGCCCTCGCCCGCGGCGGCGCTCTCGAGACCGTCGTCCCCGGCAAGAGCGGCGTCCTCTTCGCGGAGCCGGCAGTCGACTCCCTCATCGCCGGGATCGACGAGATCGACCGGCTCCAGCAGCACTTCGATCCCCTTTGGATTCGCAGCCACGCCGAGCGATTCGCTGCCCCCCGCTTCGAGCGCGAGATCCGCGACACGCTCGCTCGGCTCGCTTGACACGTCCGATCCGGTGCGCACTTTCGCCCGCCATGAAGCCTCTCGCCCTCTCTGTGCTCGATCCCGACGGCCGCTCCGGCGCCGAGCCCTCCCGGACTCCGCTCGCCCTGGCCGACGATTCCCGCCTTCTCGACGCGTACTCCGAGGCGGTCGTCCGCGTGGTGGAGCGGGTCGGTCCCGCCGTCGTCGGTATCGCGGTGCGGAGCCGCCGTGGCCAGCGCGGCGGCGGGTCGGGAGTCGTCTTCACGCCCGACGGCTACATCCTCACCAACGCCCACGTCGTCGAACGGGCCCGCGATCTGCGCATCACGCTCACCGACGGCACCGAGCTCGCGGGGTCGCTCGTCGGATCGGATCCGGCTACCGATCTCGCCGTCGTCCGCGTCGAGGGCAGCAAGCTTCTGCACGCGGAGCTCGGCACCTCCGACACACTGCGCGTCGGGCAGCTCGTCGTCGCCATCGGCAACCCGCTCGGGTTCAGCAGCACTGTTTCGGCAGGGGTGATCAGCGCTCTCGGCCGCACCATGCGTGCCGAAGACGGACGCCTCATCGATCCCGTCCTGCAGACCGACGTGGCGCTGAACCCGGGCAATTCCGGCGGCCCGCTCGTCGACAGCCGAGCCCGGGTGGTCGGGATCAACACCATGATCATCCTCGGCGCGCAGGGGCTGTCCTTCGCGGTCCCGGTGGATACGGCGCGCTGGGTGATTGGCCAGCTCATGACGGTCGGCCGGGTCCGGCGCGGGTTCCTCGGCGTCGCCGCGCAGGCCCGCCCGCTGCCGAAGCGGAGCGCCCGCAAGTTCGATCTGACCGCCCAGACGGGGGTGGAGATCATGCAGGTCGAGCCCAGCCGGCCCGCCGCGAAGGCAGGGCTGCGCCCCGGCGACGTTCTCGTCTTTCTCGACGGCAAGCCGGTGAAGAACGTCGACGAGGTGCACCGGCTACTCGACTCGTCGTCGATCGGACGGCCTCTGCAGGCGAGGGCGCTCCGCAACGGAGTCCTCCTGGATTACACGGTCGTTCCCGACGAGGGATGAGGCACGGCGCTCGCGGACGGGCGGCCGCGCGGCGCCCGCGAACGGCGCGCGCGTCCGCTTGCAGAACGGATGCTTTACCCGTACTTCC
>JBJMQD010000271.1:0-8611 GCA_045802855.1 Myxococcales bacterium
CCTCTCCGCGGCATTCCTGCCGCGCCGCGCCTATCCGTTACGGATCTTCACCCACGGGAGCCTGGTGGAAGGCTCGCCGGGGATCGTCGCCACCACCGGCGGTCCGCTCACGCTCGGGTACGGCGCTTCCCTCAACCTCGAGCCCGGCCACACGCTCCCCGGGCTCCGCGTCGACGTCGAGGAGGATCGCGCTTCCCACGTCGCCAACACCTCGCTGAACGACGTCCGGCGCACGGCCATCGCCAGCGCTTACAAGTCGTACGGAGCGGAGAACCTGAACCTCACGGTTCGTCTGGACGACGAGTCGCGCTTCCAGGGCGGAAGCTTCCTCACCCGCAGCGGGAACTTCGCCTGGACCTCGCCGCAGCACCAGACGATCGTCGCCGCGAGCGAGAACCGGCACACGAGCGTCGACATCGCGGGTCTCACGGCGGAGCGCGAGGCGAGCGCGACCCACGTGCAGCGGATCAGCGACGCGCTGTCCGCCAACGGATCGGTGCGGCTCGCCGAAGCGGACGCGCCGGGCGCCTCGGGCGAGCGCGGCAACGCGCAGGCCGGGGTCTCCGTGCAGCCGATCACCGGCGAGCAGCTCATCTTGTCGGCGGGAGCCAACGGCGGATTCGCCACCACCAATTCCGGGACGGCGAACGGCCGCGGGACCAGCTTCGGCGGAAACGTACGGGGCGGGTACAGCTGGCCGCTCGCGGGATGGATGACCTCGGTCTTCCTCAGCGGAGCCGCCGACCGTTGCAATTGCGATTTCGGCAACTCCGGCCTGCAGGAAGCGATCGGCGGCGGGCTCTCCGTCGGCAGGACGATGGCCTCCCGCCTGACGTTGCAAGGCGATTATTCGGTACAGCGAGTCTTCGCTCCCCTCACCCGGGGCGGGCGCCGGCTCGAGCAGCACGTGCGCGGTACCGTGCGCACCCCCATCACCGACCGCCTCGACGGCAATCTCTCGGCCGGCTACGACGACGCGTATCGCGAGGTGATCGACCTGCGCGCCGGGACGGCCTACACGCTGCGCGAGCGGGCCGGGACCGCGGCCCTCGGCGCGAACTACCGGTTCGACCGCGGCTCACTCTTCGGCGAGCTGCGGTACGTGCGCGGCGACGCCATCGTGCCGACCAGCGCCTTCGTCGCCGGCGCCCCGGTCGCGGCCCATACGATGAAGAACGCGACCCTGAGCGGCGCGTACGCGCTCTTCTACAGTCTCGACCTCACCGCGCAGCTTTCCGGCTCCTGGACCGACGTGAACACCGGTCCGCCGATGACGAGCAACACGGGGATGGTCGGCGCCGTCTTCAAGTTCGGGCGGATGACGTTCTCCGCCTCCTACCAGCTCTTGCACACCGAGTTCTCGGGCGTTTCGTCGAACCAGCAGACCATCCGCGCCACCTTCGCGCGGCCCTTCGAGATCTGAGGATCAAGGCAATCGTGCGCACGCTCCTTCTCATCGTCGCCACTGCTGCGCTCGCGGGCTGTGCGTCCGGGGCGCGGGTCGTCGGCACCGTGCGCGCCGACGATCCCCGCTGGCCGCGCGACGGCAACAAGCGCATCGCCTACGTGGGCGAATTGCGCGCTCCCGAGCACCTCGGCATCGAGCCGGGATTCTTCGGGCGGGTCTGGCGCGTCCTCACCGGCAGCGGCCAGTCCGAGGAGCTGTACCGGCCGTACGCGGTGGCGGTGTCGCGCGACGGCAGGATCGCGGTTGCGGACCCGGGCCGGCGGGCGGTCCACCTGTACGATGCGAAGGGCGGCGACTACCGGCGCATCGCGAACGACCTGAAATACCCCGCCGCGGTCGCATTCGCGGGCGACACCTTGGTCGTCGCCGACGCGGACCAGCACGTTTTGCGCGCTTACGCACGGAATGCGTCCGAAGTTCCGCTTCCGGTGAAGGTCCCGGCCCTGCAGCGGCCCTCTGGCCTCGCGATCGACGAGGCGCGCAAACTTCTCTTCGTCACCGATTCGGCGGCGCATTCCGTGCATGTGCTCCCTCTCGGCGGCGGCGAAGGCCGCACCCTGGGAGGCCGCGGTGGAGACGAGGGTCAGTTCAACTTCCCGACGCACCTCGCCGTCGATCGCGAAGGGTCGCTCTACGTGACGGACGCCATGAACTTCCGCGTCCAGATCTTCGACCGCGATTTGAAGTTCGTTCGCGCCTTCGGCCGGCTGGGCGACGGGATGGGCGATCTGCCTCGCCCGAAAGGCCTGGTGGTCGATCGCGAAGGGCACGTGTTGGTCGTGGAAGGCCTGTTCGACGTCGTCCAGGTATTCGATGCCCAGGGCACCCTGCTCGGCATCTTCGGCGGCACCGGGATCGACAAGGGCCGCTTCTACCTGCCCGGCGGCGCCGCCACCGACGGCCGCTTCCTCTACGTCGCCGATACCTTCAACGCCCGGGTGCAGGTCTTCGACCTCGAGCAGGCGGCGGCCCAGTGATCGCCCTCGTCGCTGCGCTCCTGGCCGTGCAGCCGCCGCCGAACATCCGCGCGACGAAGCACAACCTGTCGAGCAGCTCGACGAACACGGTGCGGGCGACGACCGAGGACGGGGTCTGCGTCTTCTGCCACATCCCGCACGGCGCCTACCAGTCGAAGCCGGTGTGGAACCGCGACCTCACCTACCAGCAGGGCGGCGCCATCTACACGCTCTACAACTCGAGCACGCTCGACTCGACGGTTCCGCGGCCGAACGGCGCGGCGAAGCTCTGCCTCTCCTGCCACGACGGGACGCTCGCGATCGGGTCCTTGATGAACAACGACGCGATCCGTCCGGCCACCGTGCAGATGCAGAACGGGGTCACCACCATGCCGGCCGGGCCCCGCAACCTCGGGACCGACCTGCGCAACGACCACCCGATCTCGATGGTGCCGAACGTGGCCTCGGACCCGGAGATCGTGCTGCCGCCCCCCGGCGACGACGTGCGGCTGCGCGAGGGCGCGACGGGCGGCGTGAAGGACTCGGTTCAGTGCACTTCCTGCCACGACCCGCACCTGCCGACCTTCAAGTTCCTCGTCAAGGACAACACCCGCGGCGCGCTCTGCATGACTTGCCACAACAAGCCCGGCTGGATCGGCAGCCGGCACGAGCAATCGATCGCGCCGTATCCGGCGAACGGGTCCAACGGCACGGTGGGCGACAAGGGTTGCCTTGCTTGCCACGCCCCGCACAACGGCTCGAGCCCGTCGCGGCTTTTGCAGACGAGCAACCAGAGCTTCGGCACTCCCTTCCCCTGGGCCGAGGAGAACGTCTGCTTCTCCTGCCACCAGAACGGCGGCACAGGGATCGATCCGGTTCGCGGCCGGGCCGCGCCGGACATCCGCACCCAGATGCAGAAGGCCACCCACCACCCGGTCGAGTTGAAGACCGACGAGCACCAGCCGGTCTTCACCACCCACCTGCCCGAGCCCGAGACCGTGCTGAACACGAACAAGCACGTCGAGTGCGCGGACTGCCACAACCCGCATCGTGTCCAGCCGCTCCCCGGGAACGTGCACGAGGGCTCGAAAGGCATTTCCATCTCGGGTGCGGTGGTGGTGGACGACGCGGCGACCGACCTCAAGCAGTACGAGGTCTGCTTCCGGTGCCATGGCGACAGCTTCGCGACCTTCATCCCCCCGGCCGCCACCCGGCCTCCGGGAGGGTCGAACAAGCGGCTCGAATTCCAGCCCACGAACGGCGCGTTCCATCCTGTCGCGGCGCAGGGGCGCAACCAGTCGACGTATCTGAACAACGTCAACGACTCGCCGGCGGGTCAGCTCAAGGGCAACGATTTTCTCGGCAACCCGCTCAACCGCGCCTCGCAACTCCTCTGCACCGACTGCCACAACAACGAGCAGACGGCGGACGTGAACGGCAGCGCGCGCAATTCGCCCTCCGGGCCGAAGGGGCCGCACGGATCGCAAAATCCGCGCATCCTGCGCGCGAACTACTCGTTCGCCACGGGCTCTGCCAATGGCCCGCCGTTCGGCGCGTACAGCCCGAACAACCACGCCCTCTGCTTCCTCTGTCACGACGAGACCCGGCTGGTGCAGCCGAAGGACATCGGCGCGGGGAGCCGGACGAATTTCTACCAGAACGGCGGCGTCGGCGCGGGACGCGGGAACCTCCACAACCTCCATCTCATCGACAAAACGCACGCCAACTGCATCGAGTGCCACTACAACATCCACTCGAACGTCGAGGCGGCGAATACGGATTACAAGAACATCGCCTCCGGCTCGCCCTCGCACCTGATCAATTTCGCGCCCAACGTGCGGCCGTTCCCCGGGAACGATCCGAACTACGGGGACCGGCCGACGAAGCCGCGCTACGGGCGCACGCCGTCGGGGCAGCCCTACTGCTTCCTCTCCTGCCACGGAAAGGACGCGATGGATGGTCAGAAGACCATCTACGCGCCGCCAAATCCATGAGGGCCGCGCTCGCAGCGCTTTGCGCGGTCCTCGCCGCGCCCGCCTTCGCGGCCGACCCGCCCAAGGAAGGCGAGCCGGAGCACAAGGGCCCCGCCCACATCGACGAGTCGAAGCACAACTTCTTCGGCGTCGGCAACCGCTCGCCCATCCAGGGCATGGATCTCTGCCAGTTCTGCCACGTCCCGAACCGGCTCGAGACCTTCGGCGTCCCGCCGCCCCTCTGGGACGCGAAGAACAGGAACCGCAACGCCGCGCTCAGCGAGCGGGCCGATCCGGCGGGGCCGCCGCTCTCGCTCCGCTGGGCAGGCTCGACCTTGCGCTGCCTGAGCTGCCACGACTCGACGGTCTCCTCGATCGCCATCGTCTACCGGCCGGCGTCGACCTCGCTGCGCTTCGATGCCGTCGCGTCCGACGAGCGGCGCAAGGAAGGGAACCCGCGCCAGAACTACCTGGCGATGCCGGACGAATGGTCGGGCAAGGTGATGGGCAACCATCCGGTTTCGGTTCCCTACCCCCTCGACCTCGACCCGTCGGAGTACCGCCGATACGAGGCGCGCGCGACCCCGCTGCTTTCCAAGGACTGGAACCCCGACCCCCGGGCGAAGGGGCTCAAGCTCTTCGCCGACAAGAGCGGCTTCGACGTCATCACCGGGACGTCGGGAGTCGAATGCGCCTCCTGCCACGATCCGCATGGCACCGGGAATGAATACTTCCTGCGCGTACGAAAGGAACGGAGCGAGCTGTGCCTCAGCTGCCATCGCAAATGAGGGCCATCCTCTGCGCGCTAGCGATCGCGTCGCCCGCGCTCGCGGCCCCGCGCAAGGTGCCCGCCGGCCCGGGCGGGGACTGCATGTCCTGCCACGCCGAGCAGTACGTGAAGAAGCAGGTCGTGCATCCGCCGGTGAAGAACGGCCTGTGCGCCGCCTGCCACGTGTCGCAGAGCGAGACCGAGCACGTCTTCGCCCTGGCGGCGGACGGCAAGCAGCTCTGCCGCCAGTGCCACGGACCGCGCGACACGCAGAAAGTGCTGCACAACCCGGTGAACGAGGGGCTCTGCCTCTTCTGCCACGATCCGCACGCTTCCGATAATTACGTGCGGCTGCGCAGGACGGTCTTCGACACCTGCACCACCTGCCATCCTTCCAAGCGATTGCAAAACGCCGCCGCGTTCACCAAGCACGGCGCGCTCGACCCGGCGCAGAACGATAAAGTATGCGTCGCCTGCCACGACGCCCACCAGAGCGACCACGAGAAGCGCCTCAAGGCCTGGCCGCCGATGAACGTCTGCTTCGGCTGCCACAACAAGCAGCTCGACACGCCCACCGGCAAGATCATGAACATGAAGGAGTGGGTCGAGTCGAATCCCGAGAACGAGATGCGCCACGGGCCGGTGCGCGAGGGGATGTGCCCGAAGTGCCACGAGCCGCACGGCACCGACAACTGGCGCATGCTGAAGGCGTCGTTCCCCGGCGAGTTCTACGCGCCGCTGAAGGCCGCCGACGAGACGTACGCGCTCTGCTTCGGCTGCCACGACCGTCGCCTCCTCGAGACGCAGAAGCTGGCCGAGAAGGGCGTCTCCCACAAGGACTACAGCAAGGAAGTCAACTGGGGCGACCGCCCGGAAGGGCAGCGTCTCTTGCGCGCCGGCATCACCGGGTTCCGCAACGGCGAGGAGAACCTCCACTTCAAGCACGTGAACAAGATCGACAAGGGCCGCACCTGCCGCGCCTGCCACGATTTCCACGCGAGCCCGAACCCGAAGCACATCAAGACGCAGACGAAGTTCGGCAACTGGGAGTTCAAGCTGAACTACCAGAAGACCGAGACGGGCGGCTCCTGCTGGCCGGGCTGCCACGTACAGCGCAAGTACGACAGGACCGCGAAGCAGGAGAACCTGCGGTGACCTTTCTCGTCGCCCTGCTTCTCGCCCCCGTCATCCTCGCCCCCGGCAAAGGGGCGCAGACGACCCGGGACGCGATCCGCGTCTACGCGGAGGTCTCGGGGCCGGCCACGATTTCCGCCGGAGCCGGAGCCGGAGCCGTCGCGAGCGAGCGCAAACCCTGCGTTTCCGGCGACAAGCGCGAAACCCTTGCGCACTGCTCCGTCGCGCTGGAGCCCGGCGACAACGTCGTCACCGTTACCGATGCGAGCGGCAGCGCGGAGGTCCACGTCAACCGCTACGTGACCACGGGCCCTCAGGTTCCGGGCGTCGACACCGCGGGCTTCGGCGAAGGAACGCTGCATCGGAAGGACGTCGAGGCGCGCTGCGCGAGGTGCCACGCGATGGAAGAAGCGGCCGGCAAGCCGCAGGAACAAACCTTGCTGGGAACGCAATGCGTGACCTGCCACGAAGGCCTCGTCTCCCGCCCGAAACAGCACGGCCCGGTCGGGCAGGGCGCCTGCCTCATGTGCCACGACGCCTCTTCCGGTCCGCAGCGCTACGCGGTCGCCTGGCCCATCCAGGAGACGTGCTTCAAGTGCCACCAGGACATCAAGAACGCGATGTGGAAGAAGGCCTATCGGCACGGCCCGGCCGCGGCGGGGCGCTGCACCACCTGCCACGATCCGCACGGCTCGCAGAACGTGTTCTGGCTGAAGAAGCCCGTCTGGGAGCTCTGCACCAACTGCCATACCGAGAAGGCGACCGACCGGCACGTGGTGGTCGGATTCGTCTACAGCGACTCGCACCCGACGCGGAACCGGCCGCATCCGCGCAAGCCGGGCGTCGACTTCGCCTGCTCCTCTTGCCACAACCCGCACGCCGCGCAGGCCCGCTACCTGTGGCAGTTCGACGTGACCGTCAGGGAGGATCTATGCCGCACGTGCCACGCCAAATGAGGCGCGCAGCCCTCTTCGCGCTGTGCTTGCCCGCGGTCGCCTTCGCGGCGTCGCCGATCCCGGCGCGTACCTTCACTCCCTGGGACAAGTCGCCAGGCGCGCCACCGCCCATCACGCCGGAGCTGCTCGAGGTCGGCGGCCGCGTGTTCCGGGGCGCCTGCCTCGGCTGCCACGGCGAGAAGGGCAACGGTGAAGGGCGCGAGGGGAAGCTCCTGCAGCTCCCGCCGCGCGACTTCACCCAGGGCGCGTTCATCTCGCGCTCCACTCCTTCGGGGTCCTTGCCGCTCGACACAGATCTGTTCCGGTCGATCCGGCGCGGGTTCAAGTCGCAGGTCGGGATGCCCGCCTTTACCTTCCTCTCGGACCGCGAGATCTGGGCGGTGATCGCGCACCTCAAGACCTTCTCCGAGCGCTGGAAGACGGAACAGGTGCCGCCGCCCGTCGAGGCGCCGCCCGCCCCTCCCCGGACGGACGCGATGGCGAAGGCCGGCGCCGAGGTGTTCAAGGCGACGGGCTGCGCCTTCTGCCACGGCGAGAAGGGTCTCGCCGACGGCCCGTCGGCTCCGTCGTTGACCTACGACAGCGGCAAACCGATCGTGCCCGCCAACTTCACCAAGCTGCAGGATTTCAAGTGCGGGACCCGGCCGGAGGACATCTTCCGCACCTTGACCACCGGCATGGACGGCTCCCCGATGCCGACGTTCGCGGAGGCGCTGACGGTCGAGCAGCGCTGGCAACTCGTCTACTTCATCCTGTCGCTCAGCGAGGCCGCGGCGCAGGTGGCGGTGGCCCGCTGAGAGGTGCGAACGCTTGCGAACCGTCGCGCGGCTCATCGAGGACCACCGCTTGATCGAACGTGTCTGCGACGCCTTCACGGCGTATGGAGACGCCGTCGAGAGCGATCATCGACCGGACGATCGCCTCCAGCTGAGGCGTTTCGTAGCGTTCCTGCGCGGGTTCGCGGACGGGACCCACCATCGCAAGGAGCAAGACGTCCTGTTCCCGGCGATGATCGCGGCGCGACTCCTTCCGCCGGATCCCGACCCCGAAAGGTTCCTCGCCGAGCACGACAAGGTCCGCAAGTACGCTTGCGTGTTCGATGATTTCGCCGCCCAGACGCGGCCCTGGAATTCCGCCGATTGCGGTCGTCTGCGCCGCTACGCACTCGGCTACGTCGAGCTCTTGCGCCAGCACTTCCACGACGAGGAGACGGTCGTTTATCCGGTGGCCGAGCACCAGCTGGAAGCCGGGGCCAAGGCGGGGATCGACTCGTCTTGCGAGCAGCTCGACCCGGCGGAGGACGGCCCGTTGCGACTTCTGGGCGAGGACCTGATCACGCGCCGCGGGCGGCCGCT
>JBJMQD010000339.1:0-26199 GCA_045802855.1 Myxococcales bacterium
CGCGATGCCCGTCGTCACCAGCAGCTCGGCGAAGCCGTTGCCGCTCGAGAGGACCCTCACCTTGGCGGTGGGAACGAGAACCGACGGAACGACGATCTGGCCGCCGACGATCGGCTGCGCGGGATCGAGCGTCAGCGACGCCGGGATGAGCGTGTCGCTGGACGTCGCGGCGACCGAGAGCGTCTGGGCGCTCGGATCGTAGCTCGCCTGGCTGATGGCGACCTCGTCCGTGACGTTCTTCGTGTAGTACGCCGGAACCACGTTGCCGTTCAGGTCGCGCGCGGACGAGTCCTTGACGCAAACCGCGGCCGGGATGGCGGCGGGGTTCGTCTCGGCCCAGAAGCGCGTGCCGTCCGCGATCATCGCGGTCTCGACCGCCGGAGCAGCCGGAGCAGCGAGGGCGCCGGTCGCCGTGGTGGCGCAGGCGGCGTCGTAGAACGAGAGCGTAGGCACGGTGGCGACAGGCGCCGTCGCGGCCGGCATGCGGGTCTGGGCGGTGGTGAAGCCGGACGCGAAGACGTCGAGCTTGTTGCCCGAGACCGCGGCCGTGTAGCTGGCGCGATCGACCGTCAGGAGGCCCGCGATCTGGCCCTGGAAGACGCGGCCCTGGAGGGCGAAGTTGAAGGTCTCGAGGAAGTCGACGCCCGGGCCGCCGATGTTCGAGCCCGCGGGGCCCTCGATGCGGAAGATGTTGTGGTTGCGGAGCGCGCCGGTCGAATCCGTGAACAGAGGCAGCGGGCTGCCCGTGACGGGGCCGCTACGCGCCGGATCGGCGATGTACGCCTTGCCGGTCAACGGGTACGGCGTGGCAAGGAAGGCGCCGCCGAAATTCGCGGGGTTGGTGTCCGGCGTAGGATTCGCAGCCGTCACCGGCGCGATCTCGAGTCCGCCCGGCGTCTGCGACGGGAGCAGGAAGGGCCCCATCCGCGAGACCAGGAGGCAGCTGAAATCGCCCTTCGGGCAGGCGAGGCCGACGTCGTCGGTGAAGAAGATGCGGTCGCCGGCGACGGCGTCGATCCGCTCCTCGCCGTACGGGTGGATGAAACGGTACGTGCCCGTGACCGGAATGGGCTTCGGCCAATCGATGCGGATACGGGTGAACGTCTGCTGGTCACCCGCGATCACCGGGCCGGTGGCGAAGGCGGACTCGACCGACATGGTGAGCTTCACCCTGTTGCCCTGGGCAGTGTCGAGCGCCGCGTCGGCCGCGAAGTAGAAGTGCTCGTCGAAGAAGTTCGTCGGGAACGTCTCCGGAACCGTCGTGACATCGGGCGGGAGCAGGAGGCACCAGCCGCCCGTGAGCTCGGACTGGTTCAGCATGTCGCAGAACTCGAGAGCGAGGCCCGTCTTGTCCTGGTACCAGGTCGGGAACCCGCCGATCGACGGGGCGTTGCTGACCGGTCCGACGCGCTGGAGCGCGGCGTGGGCCGGGAAGGTGATGGAAAGAGTCAACAGCGAGCCGACGATCGTGAAGAGGCGCGCCGTCGCGGCAGGGACCGACGCCCCCACCGTTGAGGTGGACTTCGAGTTGAGCTGCACGTGTAATTCCCCCCGATTGCGGGGTCCGGCGCAGGGCGATGGCGGCGCCCTATTCCGTTCCCTGTAAAAAGTTTCACGATGGTACCCATGAGCCCCACCCTGGGAATTGACATGGATCAACTCTGATTCGAGGCCCGGGTAAGCCTGTAATCGTCGAGTGTTACCGGAAAAGTACGGGCCCGTACGAACCCACGATGGTGCGTGAGCCGCACACATTCGCGTCCATGGGACCGGGACTTCGGGGGGGACGCTCTCCTACCGGGGCGCGCGCGGGCCGCGGCGCAAACCAGCGGAAGAAGGCGAATCCTACATCGGCGTACAAACGGCTCCCGGGGTCGGCACGGGAGCCGGCGCTGCGAACGGACTAGTCGTGATGACGATCGTGATGACCGTGGCCGTGGCCGCGGTCGTGCTCCTTGTGCCAGCCCCGGTGCTCGCCACGGTCGTGGTCGCGGTGGAAGCGCCGGTAGTGGCCGGGCTCCATGCGGACGAGAGTGACGGGGACGCGGCGCGGCTCCACGTAGACGAAGGCGGTGTGCGGCCGGCGGGCGCGGTACCAGACCTCGTCGCGGCGAACCCAGTACCAGCCGTTCGTGAAGAAGACTTCCTCGTCCTGGTTCTCCACCACCTGGACGCCGGGCTGCACGACGACCATCGGCGGAGCGGCGGGGAGCGCGATGTGAATCTGCACGCCCACCTGCGCGCGAGCGGCGAGGGGGAGCGTCAACAGCGCAAGTGCCAGCAAAGAAGCGATCTTTTTCATGCGCGCGACTGTATCGACGCGCGCGCGGCGCCGGAAAGTGACGCACCTGCCGACGGGTAGGTCTACCTAAGGTTTGCGGGAGATGGCCGCCGACTTCGCCGCCGGTACGAATTTCTGCGCGCGCTTCCCGGTGTCGACCTCGCCCGCGTACAGGTTCCCCTGCGAGTCGAGGGCGATGTCGTGCACCCAGTGGAAGGCGCCCGCCGAGCGGCCGGGGTAACCCGTCGTGGCGACGACGGCGCCGCTGTCGCGGGCGAGCGTGAGGATCTGGTTGTTGCGCCCGTCGGCGAGATACAGGTACCGCTGCTGCGGATCGCGAGAGAGGGCGATGTCCCACACCGATCCGTTGCCGGCGGTACGCGGCTCGATCGAGAACTCCTTCACGAAGGTGCCGTCCCTCTTGAACACCTGCACGCGATCGTTGAGCCGGTCGCAGACGTAGACGAGCCCGTCCTTGGCGAGCCGCACGCAATGGACCGGATTACCGAACTGCTGCGGAGGCGGATCGGAAGGAGGCTGATCGCGGCGCATGGTGACCTTCTCCGCGTCGCTCGGCGGCTTTCCATAGGCGCCCCAGTGTCGCTTGTACGCTCCCGTTTCCGCGTCGAACACGATGATGCGGCGGTTCTGGTACCCGTCGGCGACGAAGATTTCGTTGGTCGCCGGATCGAGCTCCATTCCGGCGGGCTTCCCGAGCCGCGTCGTATCGGCGCTGTTCGTCTGCGGACCTGGTTTGCCGATCTGCGACACGAACTTACCATCGCGGGTGAAGCGGAGGATCTGCCCGTCGTTGTCGCCGTTGCCGCTGACCCACACAAAGCCTTTGCCGTCGACGTGGATGCCGTGCTCGTTTTGCGGCCAGTCGTAGCCTTTGCCCGGCCCGCCCCACGAACGGAGCAGCCGCCCTTCGCCGTCGAATTCGAGGACCGGCGGCGCCGGCGCGCAGCACTTCGAAGGCGGCGGATGGAAGGTCAAGGCCTTCTCGTCCTCGGTGAGCGAGCCCGGTCGCTGCAGGATCCAGACGTGATCGTCGGCGTCGACCGCGATGCCGCTCACCTGGCCGAGGATCCAGTCGTTGGGAAGCTGCCTGGGCCATTTCGCGTCGACGGAGAATCCGGCGGCTTCGGTTCCGGTACCCGGGGAGTCGCCGCTCGATCCGGAGGGAGCGTTGCGGGCGGTGGCGCAGGCTGCGATTGCAAGAGCGCAGCCCAGCATCGAGTGTCGCGGCATGGGGCCCTCCGAGGGAAGCGGAGCGCCGCGACTCTATGTCAGCGCCTTGCGAAAGGCGATCCGCTGCGACGGAGCGAAACCGGACCGGAGCAGGAATCGGGAAAGGTCGAACGCCTCCGGGTCCACTTCCGTCTCCAGCCGCTCCACGTGCAGCGCGGCCAGGTTCTCGATCATCTGCGCGAGGAGCGCCCTGCCGAAGCCGTGGCCGGCGAAGCGCGGATCGACGCCGATGGTGTCGAGCGTAGCGGTTGCGACGATGCGGCCGAAATCGCCGAAGTCCACCCGGGCCATGGCGAACCCGACCGGAAAGCCGTCGTCCTCCGCGACGAGCGAGACCTGGATCGCCGATTCGTACAGGACCTCCTCGATCTTGGGTCCCAGGTAGTCGCGCCGGTCCTTCCCGGTGATGCGCTCGTCGATCTCGACCAGCGCGTCGAGATCCCTGGGCCCGAGCTGGCGAACGAGCGGCGGCGCGAGGTCGGTGTCTTCGACGGGAAGCCGCTGCACCGCAAGCTCCAGGATCCGCCTCGACGCGACCTCGAAGTGCGCCGAATCGAGAAAGCGGAGGATGCCGTGGTCGCGCCAGAGGGCCTGCGTGAGAAGGAGCGAGATGCCCCGCTCGCGCGCCAGCTCCTCGAGGCGCCTCAGCAGGCGACGTCCGGCGCCGCGATGGCGGGACTTCTCCGCGACGCCGAAGGCCTCCACGACCAGCGCGTTTTCGACGTCTCCATATTCGCCACCCGCCTTGCGCGCGAGGAGGAACCCGGCGAGCCCGCCGTCGTCTGGTCCGGCCTGCGGCCTCCGTCCGTCGTCTGCTCCGGCCTGCGGCCTCCGCCCGTCGCGGGCAAAGCCTCCGTCATCCAAGGCGAGTTGCAGGTGACGCCTGGGCTGTCGCAACGCTGCCTGCAGGCGCTTCGCGAAATATCCGCTCCGCGGCGTCCCGCCGATGCTGGCGTCGAGTGCCACGACGGCGGCGAGGTCCGCGGCGGCGAGCGGGCGTACCGTCACGTCCATGAGACCTCCCGGGTGCCGAGATCGCTCGACAGCCTGCCGACTGCCGCTTCGTGCAGCGCGCGGCGCGCTCCGAAGTCGCGCTCGAACGCGTCGAACGCCTCGTCCACCCTCCGTTGCTCGTCGGGCGCAATGACCCGGTCGGCCATGACGAAGAGGACCTGGTTCTCCTTGTCGATGTGCGCCGACAGGAGCTGCGCGTAGCCGCGGGCGGCGACGGCGAACTGCGTGCGCTCGCCCTGGGTTCCTCCCGCTCGCGCCGCCGTCTTCCGGAGCGTCGCGATGAGGCCCCGTCCTTCTTCGTGCTCGTGGAGCATGACCGCAAGAGGGCCGCCTTCCCGGGGAAAGCCCGCCCGCTCCATCGCGGGGAAGAGGATCTCCTCTTCCTTGCCGTGATGGTGCGCGTCGGCGAATCCGCCCAGGAACTCCAGCAACTCGCCGACAGCCTTCGCCGGCACCTCCTCTCCGCGCATCGCCTTGCCGGCTAGCGCATCGAGGACTTGCAGGCCGCGCAGGATGATTTCGTGCTCCTCCTTCAGGAGCTTCGTCGCTCGCATCGGGGTCTCCTTTTCGTCAGGCGCTCTTCTTCCGTTCGGCGAGTTGCAGGTGGCGCAGGGCCCCGAGGAGCGCCGCGCCGATCGCGCCGGCAAAGAGCGATTGCGGGTGCGCGCGCAGCTCGACCGCAATCTTGCGCTTTTCTCCCGCAAACTCCGCGGAGAGCGCGGCGACGAGCCCAGCGTCGAGGGCGAGCCCGCCGGTGAGCGCGATGATGCCCTCGATCTTCGCGGAACCGACCAGGCGCGCGAGCCTGCCGGCGATTCCTTGGTGGATCCCCATCAGGATGTCGGGCGCCGGGATGCCCCGCGAGACCAGGTTGATCACGTCGGTCTCCGAGAGGACCGCGCACACGCTCGAGACCTGCTCCGGGGCCGTCGACGTCGTCGACAGAGCGCCGACGTCCTCGAGGGGGACGCCCAGGTAGCGCGCGACATTCTCGAGGAACTGACCGGTGCCGCTCGCGCACTGGCTCGTCATGCGGACACCGAGCACGCGGGCGCGAGTATCCATGCGGATGGCGCGGGCGTGCAGGGCGCCCATGTCGAGCGCGCCGGCGGCATCCGGAAGGAGCAGGAGCGCGCCGCGGGCGTGCGTCGTCATGCTGTAGAAATGACCGGTGCGGAACGGGACGCCGTCGCCGTCCCCGGTCGAGGCCACGTAGCGGACCTGTTCCGGAGTGACGCGGGCGTGCTCGCACGCCTCCTGGAAGGCGAGGCGCGCGACTTCGGTCACGGCGCGCCGCCGGATGCGCTGCACCACGGTGGTCAGGACCTTTCCCGAGGCGCCGTCGCCCTCGACGATGGCCACTTTCACGGCCGAGGCGCCGACGTCGACGCCCGCGGTCAGGACGCTCGTACCGCCGCCGCGAACCGGAAGCTCGAGTGCCGCAGGCTGCTCTTCGATGGGCTCCTCGTGCCGGGGCACGAGCTTGAGAGCGGGTTTCGCGGCCGAGACGGGGCGGGGCTGCACGGCGGGCGACGTGGTCGCCTCGAGGAACCGGGGCTGCGGGTACTTCTTGCCCGCGCGGAGGTCGTCGAGCGCGAACAGAGCGGCGCCGAGGGCGCCCATGTAGATCGAATCGGGATGGATGTTGAGGACGAGGTCCTTGCCGAAGCTCTCCCGGACGAGCTCGTCGAGGAGCTTCACCACCGCCGGGTTCTTGCAAACACCGCCGGTGAAGGTGAACTCGTTCTTCACTCCGCCCGCGCGGGAGAGGAGCGAGAGCGCGCGCAGCACGATCGCCCGGTGCAGCCCGAGGAGGATGTCCTCGCGGCGCTCGCCCAGCCCGAGCCGGTCGCGCAACTCCGCTCCGGCGAATACCGTGCAGGTGGAGTTGACCCGGACCGTCCGCTTCGCCTGCAGGGCCAGGGGACCGAGCTCGTGCAGCCCGAGGCCCAGCTCGTCGGCGATGTAGCCGAGATATCTGCCGCAGCCGGCCGCGCAGCGATCGTTCATCTGGAAGGCGGTCACGACGCCGCCCTCGTCCACCTGGATGGCCTTGGTGTCCTGTCCGCCGATGTCGAGGAGCGTTCGCGTTCCCGGGAAGAAATGGTGCCCTCCACGGCCGTGGCAGAGGATCTCGCTGCGGACCGCGGCCGGATCGAAGGGGAGCGTCTGCCGTCCGTATCCGGTGCCCACACACGCGTCGGGGAGCCGGGCGAAGGCGGCGGCGTCGGCGGTGAGGGACGTCCATTCGTCGCGGGGCGGCGATTGCAGCGAGCGCGGAGCGACGTGGGGCAGCTCGTCGAAGGCGGCGCGGAGCAGCGAAGCCGGCTCGTACATCGAGAGCTGCGTCTCGATGGCAAGGACGGCGCGATCGTAGAGCCCGACCAGCCGCTCGAACGAGACGCCTTGGGCGGAGAGCTTCTCCGCCCGCGAGAGGAACTGCTCACCGGCGACGTCGCGGAAGAAGTCGCTGCGCCGCCCGGCGCCGGGCGCGAAGAGCGGCGCGGCTTCCGTTTCCATCTCGTCGAGGATCCGCTTCACGGCGGGCTCGAGCGTCCGCCGGTGCTCCTTCTGCTCGGGGCGGTCGAGCGTCGCGTCGATCTCGGAGCGGAGCGCGCAGAGCTGGCGCCGGTGCAAGGCGAGCCGCGTCGCCTCGTAGAAGGCGCGCGATGCAACGTCCTTCTCGGAGCCGGCCAGCGCGTGGCGGGTGGCGAAGAGCGCCCCGATGCGGTTCAGCGCGGCGCCCATGCGCGCCTCCTCGAGCGCCACGGCGCAGGCCACTTCGTAGCTCGAGCGGCTATTGGTGATCCCCTGGCCGACGATGTGACCGGTCTCGTCGACGAGGACGGCCTTGGTGGTGGTCGAGCCCAGATCGATCCCGGCGCACGTGCTCATGCCACCCTCCGGGCGCGCCGCGCCTCGATCATCTGGAAGAAGCTCTGCAGCCGGTTGGCGATGTTCGCCTTGCCGAAGTAGCGAGAATCGACGAGGTCGGACTCGATGAAGCCGCCCGGGACGCCCGAGCGCTCCTCCAGCATGCGCATCATGTGCAATTGCCCCACGCTGAACGAATTGCAGCTCTTCACGCTGTTGATGAGGAAGCCGTCTGCCTCGTATTCCTTCACGTAGCGGGAGAGGAGATCGACGCGCGAAGGCAGGTTCAGGTTCGTGTAGCAGCCGAGGCAGTAATCGGCCAGGCTCTCGAAAGGGCGCTCGGGATCGTGGCGGAAGCCGGTGTCGTAGAGGCCGCCCACGCGCGTGTAGGTGCTCGCTACCACCACCGCGCCGGCGCTCGCGAACATGTGCCAGAAGTCGTTGAAGCTGGTCCAGCAGGGCGGGCCTTCGACGACCAGCCGGTACTTCTGCTCGCCCATCGGCCCGTCGGGAGTCATCGGCCCTTCGCCGCGCGCGGCGCGGGCCTCGATCTCGCCGCGTAGCTCTTTGTAATAGGTCGCCGCCTCCTCGGTTCCGCGGAAGGCGGAGAAGATGGGGCCCACGTAGTAGACGCCGCCGAAGTATCCGTCGATGGGTGAGGGGCGCTTCTTGCCCGCTTCCCAGACGGCGACGAGGTCGGCTTCCGCCCGGGCGGAGGCGGCGAGCCGCCTCGACAATTCCGCCTCGTCGAGCTTCTTGCCGGCGATCTTCTCCAGCGCGGGGACGACCTCGTTGCGAAGCTGGTCCACGACGTATCGGCGCATCTCTTCGGTAATGGAACCGTCGCCTTGATAAGGAACCTGCAGCATCAGCACCGGGCACTTGTATTGCTCGCGCAGGATCTCGAACCATTTCAGGAAGGTGAAGCAGCCCGTGTACGAGAGGAGGAGCGCGTCCGGGACCGGGAGCGGGTCTCCGGTGGGTCCGATGTTGCCTTTGAGCGACATGCCGAGATCACATTTCACGTAGCTGCACACGTCCTCGGAGTGGCCCGCCTTCTCCGCCTCCGCGATGTAGCCGGCCGACTTGCCCCGCATTCCGGACTGGAGGGCGTTGATCTCGGGCAGGACGGGCAAGAGGTCGAGCGCGCCGAGAAGCTCCGTCAGATTGCCGGGGACGAAGGTGTAGACGACGCGCCGGCCGTCCTCGCGGGCGGTGGCGAGCCGTTTGTAATGGCCCGCGATCATCCGCTTCTGCCGAAGCTGGCTCGCGTCCTTCGCCTCGCTGGCTTTCAACGCCTGCGCTTCGCTACCCATCGATTCGACGGTCATCGACCACCCCACAGCTTGAGCGAATCCGAGAACGCGCCCGCCTGTTCGCGCACCGGCTGGAACTGGGCGGTGTTCTCGGAGAACTTCACCGACGTGTAGGGCACCTGCGCCGCGTCGAGCGCCTTCTCCAGCATCGGCTGATCGAGGAGAGCCGGATCGCAGAAGGAAGCGGCGAGGAAGACGACGCCGTCGGCGCGGCGGTCGCGGACTTGCGAGACGAGCGCCTCGCCCTTGGGCGCGCTGCCGATGTAGCGGCAAGCGGTCGGCGTGCCTTGCACGAGGAACGCGCGCACCAGCGCATCCAGCGGATCCTCGCCGTCGCGCGGCACGATCTGCCCGCGCACTGCCGTCAGCCCAAGCTGAAAGTCGTCCGAGACGATGTCGCAGCCGGACTGCTCCAGCGTGCGGATGAGCCCGAAGGGGGGCTGCTCGCAGAACGATCCCACCACCACGACGCGGGCGTTGTCGTAGGCGCGTGACGGGCGCTCGCGAAGTCCGGCCAGCAGGTCGCGGAGGAGCGCGGCGTGATCGGTGGCGGGAATCAGCGTTCCGGCCCGGACCGCGAGGTACGCCTCCGAGGCGCGGACCCGCCATGGTTCCTTCGTCCGCAGCGCTTGCAACTCGTCGACGAGCGCCTGGCGCTCGTTCTCGCGAGCGATCGCTTCGAAAAGCGCCTCGTTCGTGAGCGGCTTCGCTCCGGACGAGACGAGCATCGCCGCCACCCGCCGCAGTTCCCCTGCGTAGAAGCGCCCGCCCAGATCGGACGAGAAGTTCTGCGGCATGTCGAGATAGGCGACCGCCTTGGTCGGAAAGAGCATCTTCCACATCCCGGAAAGATTCCGGATGACGTCGCAGGTGGAGGGGAAGACGAAGGCGTCGAAGTCGTCGAGCGAGCCGCGCAGTCCCAGCTCCACGGTGCTGCGCGGCAGGTGGCAGATGTACGACTGGAAGAAGGAATCGCCGCGCACGACGTCGACCTGATCGCCGCCGCCGAACAACGCGACCGGCAGGCAGCCCATCGCCTCGAACAGCGGGCGCGGCACATAGATGGGGAGGTGGGCGACGGCGAGCGCGCCCGGATGCGCCGCCTTCCATGCCCGGACGTGGCGGAATTCGAGATCGTCGACGAGCTCGCCCGCGCGGGCGAGAGCAGAGGCCGCGGGGTCTTTGGCGTCCGTCATGGCACCTCCGGTCCGAAGAGCGAGAGCGGCTCGCAGAGCGAAAGGCGCCGTTCGATGTCCGTGCTCTCGCGATCGAGGAAGGCCGCGGAGGGCGACGTCACGCCGCCCAGCACCAGGCGGTGCAAGGAGCGGGCGACCTCGCCTGGCGATCCGTGGCGCGCGGGGTCGTACCAGCCGTAGACCCAGTTCAGCATCCCGAAGATGCCGTACGTCAGGCGCTCGAGCTCGCGGGGATCCTGGGGCGTGCCTGCGGTCCCGGCCAGAGCGGCGACAATGTCGCGGCCGAGGCCGTAATACCTTTCTTTCAGCGTTCGCACCTTCGCGCGCTCGCGAGGCGGCAGCGCGGATGCCTCGTGCACGAGGACGCGCATCACGTCGGGGTGCTCGGCGACGTAGCGGGCGTGCTGGTAGATGAAGGCGAAGAGGCGATCGCGGGGCGAGGTCAGTCCGCGCAGGGCGTCCTCGAGGCCCGCGATCATCGTCCGGAACGCGCTCGACTGGATCTCGAAGAGCAGCTCTTCCTTCGAGGAGAAGTAGTTGTAGAAGCTCGCCAGGGCCTGGCCGGTCTCGCCGGCGAGGTCGCGCATCGACATCCCGTGGAAGCCACGCTCGGCGATGGCGCGCGCGGCCGCGTCGAGGATGGAGAGCCGCTTCCGCAAGGAGTCCGGACGCGGTTTGCGCGCCTGCTTCATGCGTTTGTCCACACGGGCGCCCGGCGCGCGAGAAAGGCTTCGATGCCCTCGTTGCCGTCGTGGCTCTCGAGGACCGAGGTCTCGTAGAGCGCGAGGAGGTCGTCGAGTCGCGCGCCGAGGAGCGGTTCCGCATCGCGCCGGATGGCGAGAACTGCGCTGCGAAGGGCCGCCGCCGACAAACGGGCAAGCCCGTTGCGATACCAATCGAGGAGGCGCGCGAACGGGTCGCCATGATCGACGATCCCGCTGACGAATCCGCAGGCGCGGGCCTCGGCGGCGGTGATGGTCTCGCCGGTGAGGACGAGGCGGTCGCTGAGAGAGCCGCCAAGCCGCCACGGGCCGAGGGCCGCGAGCACCGGCGGGAAGACGCCGAGCTTGATCTCGGGACAGCCGAATTGCGCTTCCGGAGAAGCGAAGACCAGATGGCAGGCGAGGGCGAGCTCGAATCCGCCGCCCAGGCAATGGCCTTCGACCAGCGCGGCGATCGGCACCGGATAGCGGGCGATCTCACGGACGAGGCGCGCGAGCGAGCGGAGCATGGCGGGGGCTGTTTCGCGCCGGTGCTCTTCGACCGACGCGCCGTACGAGAATTGACGGGTCGCCCCGCGCAACACGACGAGCCGCAAGGCGCGATCGTTCGCGTGCTCGGCCAGCTTCTGCTCGAGCTGGGCCATGAGCCCGCTGGTGAGGATGTTGCCGGCCGGGCGCTGGAGGACGAGGTGGAGGAGCGTTCCCGACTCGAGCAGCTCGGCGTGCACCGTCTCAAGAGCCACTGCGCGACTCCTCCCACCCCTTGCGAGCAGCGGGCGGAAGCACTTCGCGCACCAGATCGGAGTCGAACCGCGCGCCCTCGGCGAGGCGGCGGCGCAGGGTGACGAAATCGATTTCGCGATCGGGCTTCTCGCCGAAGTGGAAGGCCGGGAAGCCGGCCGCCGCTTCGGTATTCATGTTCAGCGCGAGCCAGGAACGGTTGGTCTCGCTGTTCGCGAACCACTGCGAAAGCTTCTTCTTGCGCAGGCTCTCCAGCGTCTTGTGCGTGCAGTCGGGGAACGTGTAGAGAAGCTTCGTGGTCAAACGATCGATGGCGGCGTCGAGGGGCGCGAGATCGATCTTCAGTCCGCCCAGCCGCTTCTTGGCTAGATCCTTCGCCTCGCCTTCCTTCCAGTCGCCATAGACGATCCTGCCGAGGTCGTCGGCGAAGCGGTCGGTCACCACGAGCGGATTCGGGACAGGCTTTCCTTCGGTGTCGCGGTGGACCGGAACGACCTCGTTGAGCAGGCCCAGGCGGTATGCCTTCGCCGCCGACCACGGCTGGCAGAGCGACAGCGATTCGGCAGCGAATGCGTAGCCGACGTAGAGATCGAGGAAGTCGGTCGATCCGCCATCGGGCGCGGAGCCGTGGACCGGACCTGCCTGCCCGAAGCTCGCGTGGTCGCCGGCGACGCTGAAATCGCAGGCCATGCCGATCTCCTGCCCGCCTCCGATGCGCATGCCGTTGACGCGGCAGACGACCGGCTTGTCGCAGAGCAGGAGGGAAGTGACCGCGTCGTTGAAGAGCCGCATGTACTGCGCGTATTCCGCGGGCCTTCCCGCGTAGAGCGTCGCGTACTCGGCGGTATTGCCGCCGGTGCAGAAGGCGCGGTCGCCGCTGCCCGTGAGCACCACGGCGACTGCACGCCGATCCGCGGACGCCCGGCGGACGCCGAGGACGATCTCTTTCAGCGCCTGTGTCGTGTACGAATTGAGCTGGCGCTCGTTGTCGAGGGCAATCCAGACGGCGTGCAATCCGTCGACCGCGCCGCCCTTGCGATCGCGGACCGGACGCTCTTCGTATCGGATGGAGCGGAATCGATAGTCGGGCACGAGCTCGTGGTTCGCGAGTTCCATTTGCACCTCAAGCGGCGGGATCGAGGACCAGGCGGCGCTCGAGCTTGTGCGCCTCCATGGCGTCGAAATGATCGTTCAGGCGCGACATGGGCGCGCGCTCGACGAAGGGATCGAGAGCCACCGCGCCGCTCACGACGAGATCGATCACGGCCGGATACGCTTCGAGGGCGCATCCCCAGGTGCCGTGTACGGTGGCGTCGAAAGCCATCAGATTCGAGAAGCGCACTTCGATGGAGGCGGGGGTATAGCCGACCTGCACGAGCGTCGCGGCGCGGTCGAGCAGGCCGAAAGCCAGCGTCTGTCCCGCGGGGGTCCCGGTGCACTCGAAGATGCGGAGGCGGAAGCCCGGCACGCCGTGCTTCTTGAGAAAGGCGCGCACTTCGGTTTTCACGGCCTTCGGCGCGAGGTCGCGGACTTCGAGGGCCAAAGAGGCGCCGTGGCGGAGCGCGAGGTCGAGTCGCTGGCGGTTCACGTCTAGAGCGAGGACGTGGGCGCCGGACGCCGCCGCGATCTGCGCGGTGAAGCCGCCCACGCCGCCGACTCCCACCACCACGGCGACGTCGCCCTTGCCGACTCCGCCGCGCCGGACGGCCTGGAATGCAGTGGAGACCGCGTCCGCGACGACGCCGAGCTTCCACACCTCGAAGCCCGCAGGCAGGCTCCCGAGGGGAACGAGGGGCGCGCTGCGCACTACCTGGTGGGTGGCGAATCCGCCGTCGATGTCGTTCCCCGGCATCTGCTGCTCGGGGCAGGCGTTCCCGCGACCGGCGGCGCAGAAGGCGCACTTGCCGCAGGGAAGCACGGCGGGAATGAGGACGAGCTGACCTTTGCGGGGGCCTTCCGCGACACGCCCGACCACTTCGTGTCCGAGGACGAGGGGCGGCGGCTTGCGCGTCGGGACCTGGCCGCGCGCGTACCCGAAATCGGTATGGCAAAGGCCGCATCCGATCACTTCCACGAGCGCCTCGCCGTCCGCGGGCGACGGCCACACGCGCCGTTCCGCGACGACCGGTCGCCCTGGCGCGGTCAGGACATAGGCGAGCCCTTCGATAGCCATCAGTGCTCCGCTGCCCGGAACGACGAGCGAACGTTCGTTCATGCAAATCGGGAACCCATCTGCGATCCATTGCCGCACAGAGGGTGACGGGCTGCGCCAGAGCGTCGCAAACCCCGAAAAGTCTGCGCGCCCCGCGAGCGCGCGCATTTTCTTCGCAGGTGCTCAGCGCGGCGAGGCGCGCAATCGATAACGCTGGATCTTCCCGGTCGCCGTCTTGGGCAACTCGGCGGTGAAATGGACCTGACGGGGAAACTTGTAAGGGGCGAGATGCGTCTTGCAGTGGGCCATGAGCTCCCTGGCCAGATCCTGGGAAGGTTCGCTGCCGGCCTTCAGCACGACCCACGCTTCCGGCTTGACGAGGCCGCTCGCGTCGGGAATTCCCACCACCGCCGCCTCCAGCACGCGAGGGTGATCGACGAGGCGCGATTCGATTTCGACGGGCGAGCACCACATGCCGCCCGCCTTGATCATGTCGTCGCTGCGGCCGCAGTAATGGTAGTACCCCTCCTCGTCGCGAAAATACGTGTCGCCCGTGTCGAGCCACTCGCCGAGCATGGTCTGCGCGGTCTTCTCGGGATTGTTCCAGTACCCGATAGCGGTCGAGTCTCCCTTCACCTGCAGCCGGCCCTGCTCACCGGTCGCCGCCTCGCGCCCGTCGGGAGCGACGATGCGCACTTCGTACCCTGGCACCGGCTTCCCGCTCGTGCCCGGTCGCACGTCGTCGGGCCGGTTGGAGAGGAAGGTGTTCAACGCTTCCGTCGAGCCGAGACCGTCGAGGATGTCGAGACCCGTGCGCTCCTTCCAGCGGCGGAAGATCTCGGGCGGCAACGGCTCGCCGGCGGACACGCACAGCCGCACCGAGGAGAGATCGGGATTCGACGCCTGCAGCGCCTGGAGCTGGGAAGCGTATAGCGTGGGCACGCCAAAGTAGACCGTGGGCCGGAAGCGCTCGATCGCCGTAAGCGTGTTCTGCGGCGTGGGCCGCGCGTCGAGGAGCACCGACGTTGCTCCCGCCCAGAGCGGAAACGTCATCGCGTTCCCGAGCCCGTAGGCGAAGAAGAGCTTCGCGGCCGAGAAGATCACGTCGTCCTCGCGGATTCCGAGGACACCGCGGCCGAACAGCTCGCTCGTCACCACCATGTCGCGGTGACGATGCACCGCTCCTTTGGGGCGGCCGGTGGAGCCGGAGGTGTAGAGCCAGAAGCACGGCGCGGTCGCATCCGCCGGGACAGCGTCGAGCTGCGGCGGCGCCTCGGCGAGCAGCGTATGCAACGAGTCCACCGTCAAGGTCACGGGTGGGCGCGGTGCCGCTTCCACCTCGGTAGCGAACTCCAGCGAATAGACGAGACCCGCGCACCCGGAGTCTTCGATGATGATTCGATAATCGGCCGCCCGGAGGATGACGTTGATCGGGACCGGAACGATGCCGGCCTTGATCGCGCCCCAGAACAGATAGAAGAACTCGGGGCAGTCCTTGACCACCATCAAGAGGCGTTGGCCGCGCTCGAGACCCAGCCGCAAGAGCGCGTTCCCGCAGCGATTCACGTTCTCGGCGAGCGCCGCGTAGGTGACTTCGCCGGTCTGGGAGCGGATCGCGACCTTCCCGCCGCGCCCCTCGGAAACGTGCCGGTCGATGAACGGCACCGCGACGTTGAAGCCCGACGCGAAAGAGAGGGCGGGAGGCACCCTCGACCGGTCTACCGTGACGTTCATGCCAGCAGATTTCGCAGCGCCCGCAGGGCGAACTCCCGCGCGGCCTGCTTGCGCCAGCTCATGGAGAAATCCGTGTTCTGGAGCGGCCTCGCCACGTGGGCGACGAGCTCCGCCGCCTCCCGGAGCACATCCTCGTCCGCGAGCTTGCGGCCGGCGAGCCATTGCGCCGCCTCGCGCGCCTCGAGAGGCCGCGACCCCGTACCGCCGACGAAGATGCGTACGTCCTCGACGGCGCCGTCGTCGCGCAGCCGGGCGCTCGCCGCGATTCCCAGCACGGGAAAGTCGAACGACTCGCGGCGCCTCAGCTTCACGTACGTGGAACGCCCGCTCGGTGCGGGCACGTGCACCGCGGAGAGGATCTCGTCCGGCTTTCGCGTCAGGTGATGGATCCCGTCGTCGGCGAAGAGATCCGTCACCGGGATTCGCCGTTCTCCGGCGGCGGAGACGAGCGTCACCTCGGCCCCGAGCGCGCAGAGCACCGGCGCGGTGTCCGTCGAGGTGACCGCCCAGCAGCGCGGCGAGCCGGGCGCCACCCAGCAGACCTCGCCGTCCTTCTTCATGCAGTACCCGATCGCCGCGCGCCACTCCGGGCCCTGATCGTAATAGCTGCAGCGCGTATCGAGGCAGAGGTTTCCGCCCAGGGTGCCCATGTTCCGGAGCGGCGGGGTCGCGACCGAGGCCGCGGCGTGCTGCAGGGCGGGAAATGCGGCTGCGATCGCGCTGTCGTGCTCGATCTCGGAGAGGCGGGTGAGCGCGCCGAGGGTCATCCCGCTTCGCGGATCGCCGGACCGCTCGCGGAGAGAGGCGATCCCGCGCAGTCCCAGCACCGTCGCCGGCGTCTGTTGCCGCCGTTTCATGTTGGGAAACAGATCCGTGCCGCCGGCGAGCACGGAAGCCTGGGTACCGAGATCGGCCAGGATCGCGGCTGCCTCCGATAGCTTCGTCGGAGCCAGATAGCGGAAGCGCGGAAGCCGCATCATGGCTTCAGTACCTCCGCCCTCCGGACGGGCCGCTCGCGGCGTTTCGGCTCGTTGCTGGCGCTGCCGTCGCCTCCTTCCCACGGAGGAGCCACGATGAGCGGATCCGGCCAAGGCACCACGGGGAACTTGCTCGGCCCATATCGCTTCGCGGAGGAGCGCAGCGCCGCGAGGACCTTCTCCGGCGTGATCGGCACCTCGTCGACGCGCACGCGAACAGCGTCGTACACCGCGTTCGCGACCGCCGGGGGCACCGGGAGGAGGGGGCCCTGACCGACCTCTTTCGCGCCGAAAGGTCCGTTCGGCTCCGGATTCTCGATGAGGATCGTCTCCACCTCGGGCATGTCGAGCGAGGCGAGGCTCTTGTACTCGAGCATGGAGGGCGTCTGGTGCACGAGCGCGCCCGAGAGCCGCGGCGGGAGCCGGCGGAAGGCCTGCTCCTCCATCAACGCCTCGCCGAGGGCCATGTAGACCGATCCTTCGACCTGCCCGCGGACGAGCACCGGATTGAGGGCACGGCCGATGTCGTGGGCGATCCAGACCTTTTCGACGCGGACGATTCCGGTGGCTTCGTCGACGGCGACCTCCACGACCGCCGCGGTGTACGAGTACGACGGGGAAGGTCCGACCCCCGCGCCCTTGTAGCTTCCGGGCGCCTTCGGCGGTCGATAACTGCCCACGGTCCCGATGGTGCCGAACTTCGACTCCGCCCTTTGCACCGCCTCCGCGAAGGAGATCCCGTTCGAAGGGTCGCTCGCGTCGAAGACGCGGCCGCCGCCGAAGGCGACCCGCTCGACGGGAATGCCGAGACCGCAGGCCTCTTCGAGCCGCTCGCGCGCCCGCTGCGCCGCCTCGACCGCGGCGTTGCCCATCATCACCGTCACGCGCGAGCTGTAGCTGCCGAGATCGACCGGCCCGAGCGCCGTGTCGCCCGTGACGACTTTCACGTCGGGGACGTCGATGCCCAGGACCTCCGCGACGAGAACGGCAAGCACGTTGTCCGATCCCTGGCCCACCTCCGCCGCGCCGCAGAACGCGGTGACGCTGCCGCTCCGATCGAGGAGAAGCTGCACTCCGGAGTGCGGCATGTCGTTCCAGTAGATGGGAAGGCCCGCGCCGCAGAGATAGGACGAGGCGGCGATTCCCAGGCCCCGGCCGCGCCCGAGCTTGCGGAAGCGATCCTTCCACCCCGACGCCCGGACCACCGCCTCCAGGCAGGGTACGAGTCCGATGGTCCGGACCTTGAGCCAGTTGGCGGTGAGGCTTCCTTGCGCGACGGCGTTGTCGATCCTCCATTGCGCCGGATCGCGTCCGAGCTTTTCGCAAATCTTGTCGATGTGGACCTCGAGCCCGAACCTCGGCTGCGGCGTCCCGTGGCCCCGCTTCGGTCCGCAGGGGGGCTTGTTGGTAAAGGTGCGGCACCCGCGGAAACGGTATCGATCGATGCGGTAGGTAACCGTCTCCAGCGCCCCGGTGTAGAAGGTCGAAGCGACGCCGTAGCTGCCGTAGGCGCCGCCGTCGAGCAGCGTCTCCACCGAGTGCCCGAGGATGCGGCCTTCGCGATCGACGCCCGTCCGCATGCGCATGAGCACGGGATGACGGCCGCGGTGGCAGTAGAAGACCTCCTCGCGGGTCAAGGCGATCTTCACCGGGCGGCCAGTGATCGCGGCCGCTTTCGCCGCCACGATCTCGTGATTGAACGGGTCGGTCTTTCCGCCGAAACCGCCGCCTTGCGGAGGAGCGATGATGCGGACGCGCGACGCCGGAATGCCGAGCACCTTCGCGACCGCGCGGTGCACGTAGTGCGGAGTCTGCGTGCTCGTGACGATGGTCATCCGCCCATCGGTGCCGAGATAGGCGAGCGCCGCGTGCTGCTCGAGAGCGAGGTGGGTGTTGCCCTGGTAGAAGAAATAGTCCTCGGTGACCAGGTGCGCGGAGGCGAGGGCCGCGGGCACGTCGCCGAAGTCGAGCGCCACCGCTTTGTGGATGTTGCCGGTATCACCGTATTCGTGGATGCGCGGCTCGGGAACGCGGAGTGCCTCTTCTGGAGAGGCGATCGTGGTGAGCGGCTCGTACCTGACCTCGACGAGCCGGGTGGCCTCTTCCGCGATCAACTCCTCCGTCGCGACCACCGCCACCACCGGGTCGCCGACGAAGCGCACCTTGTCGAGACAGAGCGCGTGCTCGTCCTGCGAGACGGGCAGGATGCCGAAGGGCACCGGGAAGTCCTTGCCGGTCAAGACCGCGCGTACGCCCTCCATCGCGAGGGCCTTCGTGGCATCGATCGAGACGATGCGCGCGTGCGGCACCGTCGACCGGAGCAGCTTCATGTGCAGCATGCCGGGCATGGCGAAGTCGTCCGCGAATCGCGTGTCGCCGGTGACCTTGCCGAAAGCGTCCACCCGCCGCAGGGGCTTTCCCAGCACGTTGAAAGGGCGGAGATCAGTCCCGTCGGCCATTCGTCGCTCCTCGCTCGACGGAGGGTAGGATCGGCGCTTCCGCGGCTTCGCCGCGCATTGCGCGGCCGGCCGCCTCGACGGCGTCGAAGATTTGTAGATAACCCGTGCAGCGGCAGATCTGGCCCGAGAGCGCCTCGGCGATCTCCGCCCGGCCCGCGGCGGGGTTGCGGTCGAGCAGCCATTTCGCGGCGACCAGCATTCCCGGCGTGCAGTAGCCGCACTGGGCGGCGCCGTGATCCGCGAAGGCCTGCTGCAGCGGATGAAGATCGGGACCCTGGCGGAGGCCTTCGACAGTGATCGCGCTCCGGCCCTGGCATTCGACCGCCGCTACGAGACAAGAAAGGATCAGGTCTCCGTCGAGTATCACAGCGCACGCCCCGCACTCGCCGAGCTCGCATCCGTGCTTGGTGCCGGTGAGCCCGAGATCCTCCCGCAGCACTTCCAGGAGGGTCTTGTAAGACTCGACCACCAGGTCGCGCGCCTCGCCGTTGACGGTGAAGGCGAGCCGCAGCTTCTCGCGCGGCGGAGCGGTGAGCGGCACCAAGGGAAGATCCATCATCTCTGATCTTAGTACCCGAAGAGCCGACCAGCGTCACGAGGGAACGATATACTCCGGGGATGGGTGCATGGATCGCTGTCCTCCTCGCGGCCGCGGGCGCCGTGCCTACGGGGAAGCCGCTCAAGATCGGAATCATCGGCGCCGGCAAGATCGGCGGCTCGCTCGCCACGCTCTGGGCGAAGGCAGGTCACGAGGTCCTGATCTCCTCCCGACATCCCGAGGAGCTTCAGGAGCTGGCGAAATCGCTCGGTCCCAAGGCCCGGGCCGGTACCCCGCAGGAGGCCGCGGCGTTCGGAGACGTCGTCTTGATTTCCGTCCCGTATGGCGCGCTGCCGCAGGTCGGGCGCGACCTCGCCAAAGAGCTGAAAGGCAAGATCGTCCTCGACACGGGAAACCCCTATCCCGAACGCGACGGGGAAATGGCCGTGGAGGCGCGCAAGAAAGGGACCGGAGTCGCGTCGGCGGAGCTCCTTCCCGGCGTTCGCCTCGTGCGCGCCTTCAACGCGATCAGTTATCGAAACCTGCGCAGCGAAGCGCACAGGAAGGGAGAGCTCGTCGGCATCCCGATCGCCGGGGACGACAAGGACGCGCTGAACGTCGCGTCGCGGCTCGTGAAGGACGCGGGCTTCGATCCCGTCGTCGTCGGACCGCTCTCCCGCGCGAAGTCCTTCGACGTGGGCTCGGACGTGTACGTCCAGGTGCTGACGGCGCGCGAGTTGAAGTCCCGGCTCGGGCTCTAGGAGGCAACGATGTCTGTTGCAGAGCGACGCACGCCGACCTTGACCATCCGCGGGCTGGAAACGCGCGCCATCCGGGTTCCGATGCGCCGCCCTCTGGTCACCAGCCGGGGAGCCATCACCCAGGCGCCCATCGTGCTCATCGACCTCGAGACGGAGGAGGGCGTCCCGGGCCGCGCCTACCTGTTCGCCTATTCGGACCTGGGGGCGCGCGCGGTCCGCGGGCTGCTCGCCGGGATCCTCGACATGGTCCGCGGCGACATCGCGGCGCCCGTGACCATCGCGAAGAAGCTTTCTGCGCGCTTTACGCTGATGGGCCGGGAAGGCCTCCCGACCATCGCCATGTCGGGATTCGATCTCGCCCTGTGGGACGCGCTCGGGCGCGCCGCCGGGCTCCCGCTCATCCGCCTCCTCGGCGGCGAGCCGAGACCGATTCCGGCTTACAACAGCAACGCCCTCGGCCTCGACGCTCCGGAGAAGGTAGCGGACGAGGCGGTGGAGCTCCTGGCCGAAGGGTTCCGCGCGGTCAAGCTTCGCCTCGGACGCAAGACGGCGGCGGAGGATCTCCGCGCCGTCCGGGAGGTGCGCGCGAAGATTCCTGCCACTGCCCTCCTGATGACGGACTTCAACCAGGCCCTCTCGGTGGCCGAGGCGATCTCGCTCGGCTGCGCGCTAGACGGGGAGGGCGTCTACTGGATCGAGGAGCCGGTCCGCCACGACGATTACGAGGGGACGGCGCGGATCGCGCGCCAGGTCGTCACGCCGATCCAGATCGGCGAAAACTTCCTCGGGACGCGCCCGATGGCGGCCGCGATCGCTGCCGGCGCGGCGGATTTCGTCATGCCCGATGTGGCGCGGATTGGGGGCGTGACCGGCTGGCTGCGGGCGGCGGCGCTCGCCGAGGCGGCGGGAATCGAGATGTCGTCGCACCTCCATCCCGAAGTGAGCGCGCAGCTTCTCGCGGTGACTCCGACCGCCCATTACGTCGAGTACGTCGACTGGGCGGCGCCGATCCTCGCCCGGCCGCTGCAGATCTCCGACGACGGGCAGGCGCTGCCGGGAGATTCGCCCGGTCTCGGACTCGACTGGAACGAGGACGTAGTCGCCCGGTTCGCGCTCGAATGAGCCGCCGCGATAGTGTGCGAAGCATGTGGCGAGGAACGGTCGAGGCGATCCACCTGGCCGGCGAGGCGACGCAGCTCCCGAGGGCCGTCGAGCAGGTTCGCGCGATCGCGGGCCTGGGGCTCGAAGGCGATCGGTATTACTTCGGCACCGGAACGTATTCGAAGCATCCGGGCGATGGGCGCGAGATCACGCTGATCGAGGCGGAGGCGATCGAGGCGCTCGCCCGGGAGGCGAAGATCGAGCTGCCCGCGGGAGCGAGCCGCCGCAACATCGTCACCCGCGGCGTGCCGCTGAACCACCTGGTCGGGCATCGATTCCGCGTCGGCGAGGTGGTCCTGCAAGGCACCCGGCTCTGCGAGCCCTGCGCCCATCTCGGCGCGCTGACCGGGAAGGGTGTCGTTCGGGGACTCGTCCACCGCGGCGGCCTGCGGACGGTGATTGTCGAGGAAGGGACGATCCACGTCGGCGATCCGATCCTGCCGGTGGAGAGGGACTGACCTAGAAACGAAGCGACAGGCAGCTCAGGCCGCCGTCCATCTTCCGCGCCTCGCTCACGTCCAGCTCGAGGACGCGAAGCCCCGCTTGCGCGACCGCGCCGGCGGATCCCGACGGCACGAGCAGCGTGTCGTTCACGAGAACGGTATTGCACGCGGCCTCTTCGGCCACGATGCAACGATACTCGTGCTCGTGGAAATAGCGGGCAAGCTGCTTGGTCGCGAGCATCGTCCGGCCACCGATGAAGCTCACGCCCGACTTGAGATGCAAACCGCTGCTCACCGGAACGGTCGTCACCCGATAGCCGTGTGGCGCGAGTCGCCGCGCGAGTTGCTCGGCGCCTTCCCGGTTCGTGCGCGCCGAGAGTCCGACGAAGACGTGGCGATCCGCGACGAGCACGTCGCCCCCATCGAGCGTGCCGGGAGCCTCGATGCGGGCGATCTCGCGATGCCAGGCGAGCACATCGTCGATTCCGTCCTCTTCTCCGAGTCGCGACGGCGCTCCGGGGCGTGCGATCACGGCCAGGTCGGGGACGACGACGGCCACGTCTTCCACGAAGTACGCGTCCGGAAAGCCCGGGAGCGCATCGAGCACTTCGACGGCGAGACCGAGCGAGCGCAGCGCATCGGCGTACGCCGCATGCTGGGCAAGGAGGAGACTGTAATCGGGAGCACCGAGCGAGGCGGTGGTGATGCCCTGGGCGAAGTCGGGTCCGGGCCGACGCAGGACGGCGCGACTCATCACGGCGGGGAATCTAGCGCGGTTCGGGCCGGTCGGGCGATGATGTGCCGATGATCCGCCTCGACCCGAAGACGACCGCCGTCGTCGCAATCGACATGCACCGCGGGCATCTCGATCCCAGCGTCGCGACGTTGCCGCTTCCGGCCGAAAGCTGCCGGCGCGTGATCGGGGCCGCCCGGGAGCTGTTTGCAAAGCTCCGCGACCGCGGCGTTCCGATCGTGCACGTCGTCACGTCGTATCGCGATCCGGCGGAGTCCCTGTCGAATCCGTTCTGGAAGGCGATCGCCGAGGACCCGGGGATGAAGCGCAGCGCCGCCTCCCGCCACAACATGGCGGGCGGGCCCGGCACGCAGGTCATCCCGGAGCTTCTCGATCCTCGCGACCTCGTCGTCGATCGCAAGAAGCGATACGACTGCTTCCACGGGACGGACCTCGATTTCGTGCTGCAGCGAAAGCTCTCTGCCCGCACATTGGTGCTCACCGGGGTCAATACCAATTCGTGCGTTCTCTGCACGGCGTTCGAGGCGAACGCCCGCGATTACGCAGTCGTCGTCGCCGCCGACTGCGTGGACACCATGGACGGCCCGGAGATGCACGGCTTCGCTCTACGCAACATGGCGATCACCGTCGCCTGGGTGCTCCGCAACGACGAGATCCTGGCGTCGGTCGAGGTCACCGGTCGGGGAAAAGAGTGAGCCCGTACTCGATCGAATCCGCCAGTGCCCGCCAGCTCGCTTCGATGATGTTCGTGCTGGCGCCGACGGTGCGGAAGCGCACTCCGTCGCTCTGCGTCTCGATGAGCACCCGGGTCACCGCCGCGGTTCCCGCGAGGCCCTCGAGGATCCGCACCTTGTAATCGGTGAGCCGCAGGTCCGCGACGCGCGGGTAGCGGGGCACGAGCGCCTTGCGCAGCGCCGTGTCGAGCGCGTTCACCGGGCCGTCGCCCTCGGCGGCCGTGTGCTGCACCTCGCCGTCGACGCGCACCTTCACCATCGCCTCCGCGAAGATGCCGCGGCCGGCCCGGTGCTCGACGTTGACGAGGAAATCGACCAGCTCGAACGGGGGCCGGTATCCGGCCTCCTTGCGCTTCATCATGATCGCGACGGAAGCCTCGGCCGCCTCGAACGAGAACCCCTTCGCCTCGAGCGATTTGATCTGATCGAGGATGTCGTTCGTGGCCGTGCTTTCGAGGCCGTACTCCTCGGCCTTGGCGAGCAGGTTTCCGCGGCCGGACAGCTCGCTCACCACCACGCGCATCTCGTTGCCGACCAGATCCGGATCGACGTGCTGGTACGACTTCGACGTCCTGCGCATGGCGGAGACGTGGATGCCTCCCTTGTGCGCGAACGCCGACCTGCCCACGTACGCGAGGTGATCGTCGGGGGCGAGATTCGCCACCTCGGCGACGAGCCGCGACACCTCGGAGAGCTTGCGTAGCTCGCCTTCCGCCACGCAGCGCAGGTCTAGCTTCAGCTCCAGGTCGCCGATGATCGAGACGAGGTTGGCGTTCCCGCAGCGCTCTCCGTAGCCGTTGATCGTTCCTTGCACCTGCGTCGCACCCTCCCGCACTGCGGCGAGCGTATTCGCGACGGCGCACTCGGTGTCGTTGTGCGCGTGGATCCCGAGCGGATGATCGATGGCGGCGCGGACGGCGCGAACCGTCTCCGCGATCTGCCACGGCAGCGATCCGCCGTTCGTGTCGCAGAGCACGACCGTCTCGGCGCCGCCGCGGATGGCGGCGCGCAGCGTCTCGAGCGCGTAGGAGGGATCGAGGCGATAGCCGTCGAAGAAGTGCTCGGCGTCGTAGATGACGCGCCGGCCGTTCTCGCGCAGATACCCGACGCTTCCGGTGATGACGCGCAGATTCTCTTCCAGGCTCGTGCGCAGGACCTCCTCGACGTGCAGCCGGGAGGTCTTTCCCACTACGGTGCACACGGCGGTGCGCGCGTCGAGGAGGGCGGCGAGGTTGGCGTCGCTCTCCGGCGCGGTGCCGACCCGGCAGGTCGCCCCGAACGCGGTGACCACCGCGCGCTGCCAGGGCAGGTCGCGGGCCCGCTCGAAGAACTCGGCGTCCTTGGGATTCGATCCCGGCCAGCCGCCCTCGATGAAGGCGACGCCGAGCTGATCGAGGCGCCGCGCGATCCGCAGCTTGTCCGCGCACGACAGCGAGATCCCTTCGCGCTGCGCTCCGTCTCGCAAGGTCGTGTCGTAAAGCTGGATCATCGAGGCTCCTCCGTATGCTCCGGCCTTCTGGCCTTCGCGAGTGGCGATGCAGGCGAAGCCCGCTCCTGCCCCATCTTCTCCTGCAACGCCGCCTTCACCGCCGCGACGCTCGGCGGCAGCTCGACGGGCTGGTTGCGGTGCGCTCCGCCGAGCCCGAGCGTGCCCTCGTGGTAGCCGACCTTGAAGTCGGTGAACTTGAGCCCGTTCGCGGTGGAGATCACGACCACCCGATCCGACCGGTTGATCTTCTTCTGCTGCACGAGCTTCACGAGAACGGCCAGCGCCACCCCGGTGTGCGGATCGTTGTACATCCCGGTCCGGTCGCCGAGTGCGGCGGCTTCGGCGAGCTCCTCCTCGGTCGCGTCGAGGACGATCCCGTCGAACTGCCGCAGCGTGCGGATCGCCTTCGCGATGCTGACCGGATTGCCGATCTGGATGGCGCTCGCGAGCGTCGTCTCCGCCTGCATCGGCTCGACCAACTCGAAGTTCTTCAGATAGGCGCGGTAGAGCGGATTCGCCCGCTGCGCCTGCGCCACGACGATGCGCGGGAGCCGGTCGATGAGCCCGAGGTCGTGCATCAGGGAAAGGCCGCTGCCGAGCGCGGAGACGTTCCCGAGGTTTCCGCCGGGGATGATGATGACGTCCGGCACCTGCCATTCGAACTGCTGCACGATCTCGATGCCGACGGTTTTCTGTCCCTCGATGCGGAGGGAGTTCATCGAGTTCGCGAGGTAGATGGTCTGGTCCTCGGTGATCTCCTGCACGACCCGCATGCAGCCGTCGAAGTCGGTGTCGAGCGAGAGCACGAGGGCGCCGTTCGCGAGCGGCTGCGCGAGCTGGGCGGTGGAGATTTTCCCCCGGGGCAGGAGCACGATGGAGGGGATCCCGGCGGCGGCGCAGTAGACGGCGAGCGCGGCGGAGGTGTCGCCCGTGGAGGCGCAGGCGACGGCCTCGATGGGCGCCCCCTCGGCGATCATCTGCCGGACCATCGAGACCAGCACGGTCATCCCCAGGTCCTTGAACGAGCCGCTATGCGAGTTGCCGCACAGCTTCACCCAGAGATTGTCGAGACCTAGCTGCTGGCCCAGCCGCTCGGCCCAGAACAGGTTCGTGCCGCCTTCGTACAGGGAGACGATGTTGTCGTTCTCGAGGTCCGGCAGCACCCACTCCTTCTTGCCCCAGACGCCCGAGCCGTACGGCCACTGGGTCGACTTGTACCGATCCTCGAAGAGCTTCTTCCATTCGCGGCCGTCGCGGCGCCTGAGCGACGTCATGTCGTGCTTCACTTCGAGCAGCGAGCGGCACGCCTTGCAGCGGTAGACCACCGACTTGATCGGATACCGCGCGCCGCATTCGATGCACTGGAACCAGGAGCTTTCCGGCTTTCCTGCCTGCATCAGTCCTCCCCGCTACGAGGATATCATCGAGCGAGGATCGCGGCCGCAGTGGCGAGCAGGGGAACGAGGAGCAGGACGAACGCCAGCGCGATCGCGCCGGGATGGCCGAAGTTGAAGGTGTAGCCAAGGCCCACGCGCTTCGGCACGAACAGCGCCGGGTCGTCGCGATCGAAATAGAAGATGCCGCGCCACGCGGCGGGATTGC
>JBJMQD010000353.1:0-11349 GCA_045802855.1 Myxococcales bacterium
ATCCAGGCGATCAAGGCCGGCATCCTGGAGGTCGCGGACCTGTTCGTCGTCAACAAGGCGGATCGGGAGGGCGCGGACCGCACGGTTCGCGATCTGCGATCGATGCTGGAGCTTTCCCAGGCGAAGGCGGGAAACGACGACTTCGACGTCCAGATTCTCAAGTGCGTCGCCTCGCGCGACGAGGGCGTCAAGGAGGTCTGGGGCGCGATCGAGACGCACCATCGCCATCTCCAGCAGGGCGGCGGGCTCCTCGAACGGGAGACGCTGCGCGCCCGCACCGAGCTTCTGGAGATTCTCCGCGAACGCCTCCTGCGCGAGGCGGTGGCGAGGCTCGCCCAGCAAGGTGCGCGGCTTGACGATCTCGCGTTGCGCATCGCGCGGCGAGAAGTCGATCCGTATACCGTGGCCGAAGAAGTGGTGCGCACCTGAGGCGGGTTGCGCAGGGGGAGGGCCTTTTGAGCTCGAACGGCACGGCGGACGCCGATCGCGTCCGCCTCCTCGAGGAGCGGCTCGGGCTGACTTCCGGATCGATCCGGCCCGACATCGCGCTGCAGGCGCTGCGGCACGGGAGCTACGTCCACGAGCGCCGCCTCGCCGGCGAGGTGCTCGGATCCAACGAGCGGCTCGAGTTCCTGGGCGATTCGGTCCTCGGCCTGGCGGTCGCGGTCCGCTGCTTCGAGCGGTTTCCCGACGCGCCGGAAGGCGATCTCACGCGGATCCGGGCAAGCCTCGTCAACTCCGATGCGCTCGCGCACGTATCGCGGGACATCGATCTCGGCTCGCTCCTCCTCCTCGGTCGCGGCGAGGAACGCAGCGGCGGCCGCGAGAAGCAGAGCCTCCTCGCCGACGCCCTCGAAGCGGTCGTCGCGGCCGTCTACCTTTCTTGTGGTCTCGACTCCGCGGTGGCGCTCATCGACCGGCTCTTCGCCACGCTCTTCGACGCCGCCGCGTCGGGGACCCTCGCTCGCGACTACAAGACCGAGTTGCAGGAGCGCCTGCAGGGGCTGCATCGCGGGGCCCCGGCGTACAACGTCCTCGACGCGCCCGGACCGCAGCACGCCCGCATCTTCGAGGTGGAGGTCACCTCGTCGGGCGTGGCGCTCGGAAGGGGGTCGGGCCGGACCAAGAAGGAGGCGGAGCAGGCAGCGGCCCGGGTGGCACTCGACGCAGAGCTTCCGGACGCTCCGCCCCCCGCGCAAGAATGAGAGCTTGTCGTACGATCTCGAGGCCGCTAATCTCCCCGCCCCTCTCGTGAGGACGCCCGGCAATGCGGCATCACGGACTCCACGGCGGCGGAAGGCGCGTCGCGGTTTGCGTCGCGGTGGCGACCTTCGCGCTCTTCGCGTGTAGCAAGAACAAGGAGCACGGCGGGGCGACTTCCTCGCCCGCAGCCTCTCCGCCCGCCGCCCGCAGTGGGCCGCAGGCCGAGCAGAACCGGGAGACCACTCCCGCAGGGGACACCAAAATGGCGATCCAGCCGAGCTTGATTCCGCAGGGCAAGGGAGACCTCTACGCGATCTTCCAGACGAGCGCCGGCAGCGTTACCTGCCGCCTGTTCGAGAAGGAAGCGCCGGAGACCGTCGCGAATTTCGTCGGTCTCGCGATGGGCACGAAGGAGTGGACCGACCCGCAGAGCGGCCAGAAGGTGAAGAAGCCGCTCTACGACGGCACCGTATTCCATCGGGTGATCCCGAACTTCATGATCCAGGGTGGGGACCCGCTCGGGACGGGCACCGGCGATCCCGGCTACCGCTTCAAGGACGAGTTCCAGAGCGGCCGCACCTTCGACAAGCCAGGCCTCCTCGCCATGGCGAACGCGGGGCCCAACACGAACGGATCGCAGTTCTTCATCACCGAGGTGCCGACGCCGCACCTCAACAACAAGCACACCATCTTCGGCGAGTGCATCCAGGGCTTCGAGCTGGTACCGAAGATCGCGCGGGGCGGGAACAGCAAGACCACCCTGCAGCACGTCGAGATCGTGCGCGCCGAAAAGGCGCCTTGAAGCATACGAAGGGTCGACCGCACCGCGCGGGCTTCGCCGCCATCGCGGGCCGGCCGAACGTGGGCAAGTCGACCCTGTTGAACAAGGTCGTCGGGCAGAAGGTCGCCATCGTCTCGCCCAAGCCGCAGACCACCCGGTCCCGGATCCTGGGCGTGGTCACCAGGCCCGGGGCGCAGATCGCGCTGGTCGACACGCCCGGTCTGCACGACGCGCGCGGGGGCCTCAACGCGCGGATGGTCGATCGGGCGCTAAGGACGATCGAGGACGCCGACGCCGTCCTCTTCCTCATCGAGGCCGGGCCGCCACGGATGGATTCCAGCATGCGCAAGGCGCTCGAGCACGTCGCGGCGGCGAAGAAGCCCACCGTTCTGGTCATCAACAAGATCGATCTGCTCCCGCGCGCAGAGCTCCTGCCGCTCATCGATCGCTGGCGAAGCGAGCACCCCTTCGCGGAGATCTACCCGCTGTCCGCCCTGACCGGCGAGAACGTGGACGGCCTGCTCGACACCATCGTCCCCTACCTTCCCGAAGGCGATCCGCTCTTCCCGGAGGACGTCTTCACCGACGTGGCGGAGCGCGACCTGTGCGCGGAGCTCATCCGCGAGCAGATCCTGCGGCAGACGGAGAAGGAGGTTCCCTACAGCGCCGCCGTGCTGATCGAGGAGTTCGACGAGGCCGAGCGCCACGTCGGCCCCCGCGGCCTCGTGCGGATCCTGGCGACGCTGCTCGTCGAACGCGATAGCCAGAAAGCCATCGTCATCGGGAAAGGCGGCGCGCGCCTGAAGGAAATCGGCGCCAGGGCGCGCGCGCAGATCGAGAAGCTGCTCGGCTGCAAGGTGTTCCTGCAGCTCCACGTGCGGGTGGAGAAAGATTGGACGCGGACCGAGAAGGGTCTGCGGAAGGCCGGCTACCAGGAAGGTTGAGCTAGAAATCGATGCTCGCCGAGAGCACGCCCGTCGCCGCGGTCAGGTCGGTCCCCTTGGGCTGCGCGACCCCGACCAGGGCCTGGACCTGGAGGTTCTTCGCCGCTTTCCCCAGATCGCGGGCGACGATCCAGGAGATGGCCGGACCGACGGTCAGATCGTAATCTCGGCCAATCTTCAGCGGCGCGCCCGGCGCGGGAGTCTCCTCGTCCTCGATCTCCGCCTGCAGCCGTCCGTCGAGCCCGGCGCGCACCAGCTCGGAGAAGCGCCACCCGGCGAAGGCCCTTCCCTCGACGTCCTTGCCGTTCTCGCCGCCCGTCTCGACCCCGAAGACGCCGTTCGCGACCAGCTCGAAATGGCCGAAGCGCCTTCCGGCGGCGACGAGGAACTCGACTTCGCCGTTATCCGGATGAAAACCGACGGTCTTGAACCGGACGCCGCTGGCGAGATCCACGCCGTGCTGAGCCTGCGAGAGCACCTGGTAGCGGACGCGCGCGGACGGCCCGTTCGCGCCGATCTGCCAGTACATTCCCACGTCCGCAGAGAGGTTCTGGATCGGCGTCCAGGAGATCGTGCCGGTGATGTTTCCCTGGCCCTGGGTATTGTCCACGCCCTGTTCGGAGGTCGTCCCGGTGGCGCCGCCGCTCACGCGCACGGTTCCCTTGTCGGGGACGGCAGGCGCCTCGGTGAGCAGGCTGTCGCGGTCGATCCCGGCGGCACGCGCCTCCAGGGCGCCTAGCAGAAGCAGAACGAGAGCAAACGATCTCATGGGACCTCCGGAGCGGCAGAGGGTCGCTGAAATCTCGGTGAACCGTCAAGGCACGAAAGTGCGAGATTGCGTTGACGCAACGAATCTTCTCTGACAGATCCCGACAGTTCCCGTGAAAAAACGGTTCTACATCCACACGTTCGGTTGCCAGATGAACGAGCATGATTCGGCCCGGATGGGCGAATCGCTCGCGCGGGCAGGGTGGATCCGGACCGGCGAGCCGGACGCCGCGGATCTCGTGCTCCTGAACACTTGCGCGATCCGCGAGAAAGCGGAGGACAAGCTTTACTCGGCGCTCGGCAGGTATCGGCTGCTCAAGTCGAGCCGCGGTGCGCGCATCGGGGTCGCCGGATGCGTGGCGCAGCAGGAGAAGGAGGCGCTGCTCGCCCGGGCGCCTTACGTCGATTTCGTTCTCGGGCCCGATCAGCTGGCTCGCGTGAGCGACCTGGCCGAGCAGGGCGGCATCGAGACGGGGTGGATGCCGAGCGAAGAGTATGTCTTTCCCCGGGCAGATCCGGAGACGAGCCGGGGCAGCGCGACGGCATTCGTCCTGGCGATGAAGGGCTGCGACAACGTCTGCTCCTTCTGTGTCGTGCCGCACACGCGCGGCCGCGAGGTCTCGCGCCCGTATTCCGAGATCGTCCGCGAGGTGCAGACGCTCGTCGAGGTCTCTGTCCGCGAGGTCACCCTCATCGGGCAGAACGTCAATTCCTACGCGGGGGGGTGCTCGTTCGCGGAGCTGATCCGGCGCGTCGCCGCCGTGCCGGGCTTGCGCCGCATCCGCTTCACCACCAGCCACCCGATGGATCTTTCCCCGGAGCTCACCGCCTGCTTCCGCGACGTCCCGCAGCTGATGCCGCATTTCCACCTTCCGGTGCAGCACGGCTCGGACGCGGTGCTCGCGCGGATGCGCCGGCGGTACACGATCGCCCAGTACGAAGAGCGCGTCGCCTCGCTCCTCGAGGCCTGCCCGACCGTGGCGCTGACGACCGACATCATCTGCGGCTTCCCGGGCGAGAGCGAGGCCGAGCACGCCCAGACGCTTCTGCTGCTCGAGCGCGTGCAGTACGACAACCTCTTCAGCTTCGTCTACAGCGAGCGGCCCCACACCGCGGCGTCGCTGCGGCTCGAGAAAGAGCGGGCGGCCGCGGTGAAGGACCCAGCCTGGGCCGAGGTGCCTCGGGAGATCGCCGTGCGCAGGCTCGAGGAAGTGCAGGCGATCCAGTTCGCGCGCACACTCCGGCGGCATCGCGGCGCCGTCGGCCGCGAGGTCGAGGTCCTGGTGGAGAGCGCCCGGACCGAGCCAGGCGTTCCCGGCGAACGCTTCGGGCGCTCGCGCGAGAACTGGACGGTGCACTTCCAGGGCGACTGCGCCACCGCCGACATCGTCCGAGTCCGGGTCACGCGCGCGAGCCTCGTGGCGCTGTCGGGGGTGCAGGAGAGCGTTTCCGATCCCGCCCCCTTCGCACCTGCGAAGGTGCCCCGCACCCGGCTTGCGGTCCTGAGCGGCTGAGTGCTTCCACTCCTCGCTTTCGTCGGCCGACCGAACGTGGGCAAATCGACGCTGTTCAATCGCGTCATCGGCCGCCGCCTCGCCATCGTCGAGGACGTTCCTGGTGTCACCCGCGACCGCCAGTACGCCGAAAGCGACCACGACGGTCACAGGTTCCGCGCCGTCGACACCGGCGGGTTCATCCCGGACTCGGAAGCGCAGCTCGTTCGTGCCATCCGCGAGCAGGCCGAGCAGGCGGTGCGCGAGGCCGACGTCATCGTCCTCGTGGTCGACGCCGAGGAGGGTCTGTCGGGCGCCGATCGCGATCTCGCGCGGATCCTGCGAAAGGGCGGAAAGCCGGTCCTCCTCGCCGCCAACAAGGTCGACTCCAGCAAGCGAGAGAGCGGACTCGATCTGGGAGAGCTTCACTCGCTCGGATTCGACGTCTTTCCCGTCAGCGCCGAGCACGGCAGGGGCGTCTCCGACCTGCTCGACGCCGCCGTGGCGAAGCTCCCCGAGGGTCCGGAAGGCGCTGCCTCCGCGGAGGAAGAAGCCGAGCGCGGACCGATCCGGCTTGCCGTCGTAGGGCGGCCCAACGTGGGCAAATCGACGCTCCTCAACCGCCTCATCGGCGAGGAACGCTTCGTCGCCTCGGCGATGCCGGGCACGACCCGCGATGCGGTCGACGAGCAGATCGAGCGGGGCGGGCGGACCTTCGTGCTCACCGACACGGCGGGGCTGCGCAAGAAGCGGCAGGTCGTGGACAAGGTGGAGGTCTTCAGCGCGCAGCGGGCGCTCCGGGCCATCGAGCGCGCGGACGTCGTCGTCGTGCTCACGGACGCGACCGATCTCGGGGTGGAGCAGGACGCCAGGATCGCCGCCCAGGCGGAGGAGCGCGGCCGCGCGGTCATCCTCTGCGTCAACAAATGGGACCTCGTTCGCGAGAAGGAAGGCGAGGCCGCGCGCCTGCGCGACCTGGCGGCGCGCCACCTGCAGCACGTCGCCTATGCCCCGCTCCTCTTCGTGAGCGCCAGGGAGGGAACGCGCGTCCAGCGCATCCTCGACCTCGCGGCGGAATTGCACGAACAGGCTTCGACGCGCCTCAAGACGCCGGAGTTGAACGACTGGGTGCAACAGATGCAGGACGAGCATCCGGCGCCGCTCTGGCGGGGATACCCCGTCCGGTTCTCCTATGCGCACCAGATCGGCAAAGCGCCGATCACGATCGTAATCCAGTGCAACCGTCCGGAGGCGGTCGACGCCTCCTACCGGCGCTACCTGACCTCCCGGCTGCGCGAGCGGTTCCAGTTGCAGGTCCCGATCCGCCTCGTCTTCCGGCAGAAGACCCGGCGCACCCCTCGGGGAACAAAGGGGCAGCGGGCGTGATCGCCGCTGCGGTCCAGGCGAGTCCGAAGAACATCGGAACGCCGGTCCTCTGGGGCGGATTTCTCACGGGGGTGCTGCTGCTGCTCGCCTTCGACCTGACCCTCACGGCGCGGCGGGGACGCAGCGATCGATTCCGGGAAGCGCTGGGCTGGAGCGCCTTCTGGATCGCGATCTGCGGCATGTTCGGCCTCTGGATCTGGACCACCTATGGCCGCGAGCAGGGCCTGCAGTTCCTCGCCGGCTATCTGCTGGAAGAGTCGCTCTCCGTCGACAATCTCTTCGTCTTCGTGCTCCTCTTCCAGGCGTTCGCCATCCCGCCCCGGTACCAGCATCGGGTGCTGTTCTGGGGGGTGCTGGGAGCGATCCTGCTGCGTGGGTCGCTCATCCTCGCCGGCGTGGCGCTGGTGCACAGGTTCCATTGGATCATTGCGATCTTCGGAGCGATTCTCGTCTACACGGCGGTGAAGGTCGCGCTCCATCGCGACGAGGAGGAGGAGCGGGCGCCGACCGACAACGCGCTCGTGCGCCTCGTCCGGCGCAACCTGCCGATGACGGGCACCATCGAGGGGCCCGAGTTCTTCGTGATGCGCGAGGGCAAGAGATTCGCCACCCCGTTGGTCCTCGCGGTGGTGGCGGCGGAAACGACCGATCTCATCTTCGCCCTCGACTCGATCCCCGCCGTGTTCGCCGTCTCGGACGACTCGTTCATCGTTTTTTCGAGCAATATCTGCGCCCTGCTCGGACTGAGGGCCCTCTACTTCGTGGTCCGGGAAGTGCTGTTGCGGCTCCGTTACCTGAAACCCGGACTAGCGGCTATTCTTCTCTTCGTCGGGCTCAAGATGTTGCTGTACAAGTGGGTGTTCTTGCCCACCGGCATCTCCCTGGCGATCATCGCCGGGATCCTGTGCGTCGCCCTGCTCGTGTCCTGGTTCGCGCCGAAGTGACTCTTGCTGGAGGGTTCATGCCCTACGCCGACGAGACCAGAGGGAAGGCCGTTTGACGCCTCGCCGCCGGTTCAGGAACGTAGCCGACAGCCCGCGCACGCGGGCCATCCGCCTCGTCCAGATGGCGCCGCAGAGCGAGGCGCTGCTGGAGCTGCGCAACGGGCTCGGGCGCAACCCGCCCGAGATCCCCTGCAAGTACTTCTACGACGACCGGGGCTCCGCCCTGTTCGAGCAGATCACCGCGCTTCCCGAGTATTACCCGACCCGGACCGAGCACGCGCTGCTCCGGGCGCAGGCGCGGCGGATCGTGGAGACCGCGGGCGGTCCGGGGCTCCGCGAGATCGTCGAACTGGGGAGCGGCGCCGCGGCGAAGACGGTCGCGCTCCTGGACGCCGCGCTCCGTGTCGGCGGACGTCCGCGGTACGCGGCGGTGGACATCAGCCCCCACGCCCTTGCGCGCACCCGCGAGATCATCTCCAAGGCGCATCCCGAGATCCCCGTCGTCGGCATCCAGGCCGATTACGGAGCTGCGTTCCACCTCGGGCCGGCAACCGGACCCAGGCTCGCGCTCTTCCTGGGCGGTACCATCGGCAACTACGAGGACGAGGGAGCCGTCGAACTGCTCTCGCGGGTCCGCGGGCACCTTTCGCCCGGGGACTTCCTCCTCCTCGGCGCGAGCCTGGTCACCGATCCGGCGGCGATCCATGCGGCGTACAACGACGCGCAGCGAGTCACCGAGGCGTTCAACAAGAACATCCTGCTCGCCGTGAACGCGGTGGCGAAGAGCGCCTTCGACCCGGACGACTTCCACCACCACGCTCCCTACGTGGTCGAGCGGCGGCGGATCGAGATGTGGCTCGTCGCCAAGCGTCCGCTCGACATCCCGCTCGGGCGGATCGGTGGTTCGCTCTTCGTCCTCGAAGGCGACGGGATCCGCACCGAGATCTCGCGGCGCTTCTCGCGATCGGGAGTCCTGCGGCTCCTCGACGATTCCGGCTTCACGCCGGAGCGCTGGTTCGAGTCGAGCGACGGGCGCTTCGGGCTCGGCCTCGGCCGGGCGCGCGAGACCGTGCGATCGCTGTAGCCGCGGCGGCGGGCCACAATCGCGCCGCCGCCGCGGAACGTGACTGCGATCAGTTGCCCTTCGGAAGTTCCTTCGAGAACACGTCCGGCTGCGGATGCGGTCCGGGCACGGGCGACGGCGCCGGGCCGCCGACACATCCCGCGACGTTGCAGGTCCACGAGTTGCGGTTGTCGCCCCACGCCGCGGTGACGGCCTCGCCCTGGTCCGGAGAGCGGGCCAGCGTCTGGTACTCGCCGATGTCGTAGCAGGAGACGACGGCGCGATCGAAGTTCGTCGTGGCGGTCGGCGTGCGCAGGACGTTGCTGGGAGTGAGGGCGAACGCCGTCGAGCTGAGGGCGCTGATGCCCTGGGCGCGCACGCGTCCGTTGCCGTTGATCTGGAAATTCGCCACGTCGGTCCGCAAGAGCTGGTTCGACTGCTGGACGAAGAAGCTCACCGCCAGGTCGCGGGCGTTCTGGGAGAGCGATACCGCCGGGTGGACGTGCTGCCGATCGACGGCGGTCGAGGCGGCCACGGTAGTGACGGAGAAGGTGGCGCCGCCGTCCGTCGAGACCGCCAGGCGGATCTCCGACCCCGCGGCCGGATCGCCGAAGATCGGGCTCGTCGAGGTATTCACGGCGAAGAGGAAGGTCCCCTTTGCCGCCGCCGCCACCGGCTGGGTGATGAGGCGGGTGGCCTGCGCGAAACGGCCCGTCCCGAGCCGGCCGACGCCCTGGCTGTTCCCCGCCACAAGAGCATTCCGGAAGCCGCCGCCGGTGCAGTCGTTGATGCGGCCGGGAGTGACGTTGGGAAAGGCGAATGCGTCGACTGCGCCGGGAACGTTGAAGGCGAGGAAGCGGAACGTTACGCCGCCGTCGTCGGAGACGAGCACGCGAACGTTGTCGGCATCGACGTTGCTGAAGTGGAGGAAGGGGATGAAGAGACGGCCGGTGGAAGCGTCGACGACCGGATTCGAGAACTGGATGGTGTTCGAGTTGATGGCGTCGCCAGGAGGAGCGAACAGCGTCTTCGAGGTGAAGGTGAGGCCGCCGTCGATGCTGCGGGCGAGCATCAAGTGGCTGCCCCCCGCGTCCTGGAAGCTGGTCCACGTCACGTAGATGTTGTCGCGGGACTTCACCACCGGGTCAGGCCCGATCGCGAGCCACTCCTTGTCCGATCCGTTGTCCACGGCGACGACCGTGCCGCTGCCGAACGACGAGCCGTTGTCGGTGCTCTTGTTGATGTTGACGGTGCCGTCGATGCCCTCGGCGTCGACGCCGAGGCTCGCGTAGAAGACGTTCCCGCGCCGGTCGAGCGCCAGCGCCGGGTCGCCGAAGGTGAACGGCGCGACCGCATCGTTCACCGCGGGCACGAACCCGCTCTCGAACGTCCTGCCGCCGTCGTGCGAGACGGAGAAGCCGCTGAACTTGAGGGTCGTGAACGCGAGACCGAGGCCCGGGACGTTCTCCACCACCGCGCCCGCCGAGGAGTTGTAGCCGATCACGACGTGCTTGCCGTTGCGCACCGCGGAGGTCTCGCTCTGGGTGGCGAACTCGAACGGACGGGTAATGATGGGCGGGGCGAAGGTGGTGATGTGATCGAGGGCCGGATCGTTCGCCTGCACGTTGCCGGCGACCGCCCGGGAAGAGGACTCGCCGCGGGACTGGATGCCAGTATTGGCGCGGCCGGTGGCGAGCTTGCCCGAGCGGGCCGCGCGGATGAGCTGGGCGCGCAGCCGTCCCGTCGGAGCGTTGTTGATGCCGAGACCGACGCCGCCCTTCACCGTCACGTCGCCTTCGTCGTCGCCGTCGAATACGGCCTCGTCGTCATCCACCGGAATCACGACGCGGCCTCCAATCGCCGTGGTACGGGCCTCCTCCGCCGACACCTTGCTGGGCCTCGATGCAAACGTGAGTACAGCGCACAACGAGAGAAGGCAGAGCCTGGCAAGTCGATTTGTGGACATTTGTATGAGCCCCCGGAAGCTGGCTGGACAGCCAACCGGGCGCACGCTAGCCACTTCGGCGCAAAATTGTCCACCGCGCAACAAGTGCGTCTCCCATCGCGCAAGAACCGCGTCGGGGTCGGACGATCCGCTCGGGTCGCCGAAGCAGAACGGCCCCCGTCGCGAGACGAGGGCCGTTCCCAAAGCCACGAGCGAGGGTCAGTTGTTACCGGGGACCGGGACCACCCCGCGCCACCTGGCGCGTGGCCGCGTCCGCGTTCACCAGGCCCGCGCCAGTGAACGGGTTCTGCTTGTGCGTCTCGCCCGTCGCGAAATCGCTGGAGAAGACTGCTCCGTCGTCGAGCGTGACCGTCACGCTGCCCCCCGCGAACCGGTCAGCGTCGTACTCGAACGCGAACGGCTCGAGGTTCGGGACCGCGAGATTGCCGAAGGTGAGGAAGTCGCCGGCCGCGAAGGTCCCCGGCGCGAACGTCAGCGTCAGCGTGCCGCCCAGATTGGTGGTCCGCACCTTGATGTCGGCCGGCGTGACCCCGCGGGCGGTTCCGATGTGGAATCCAAAGGTCGGATTCGCCGGATTCACGAAGAAGAAGTCGGGATCCTGCACGTCGATGGCGACGCTCGCGACGGTGCGGTCCGTGAACGGCTGGACCGCGAGCTGCCAGAAGCTGCGCACCTCGGGGAAGTCGCCCACCGCGGCCGCGGCGACGGGCCCCGCGAAGGCGGTCACGACCGTGCGGTCGCGAGCGAGACGCACAGGCGTCGCCGTCTGCTGCAGCCGCTTGTAGAGCTTCTCGGGAGAGA
>JBJMQD010000385.1:0-2745 GCA_045802855.1 Myxococcales bacterium
AACGAAACGATGACCGAAGCCGCCGTCGCCGCGATGCCGCCCGGTGGCTCGCTGCTGGACGAGATCCTCGCCGAGACCAAGATCAAGCCGAACGACGAAGCGTACGCCATCGCCCGCATCGGCGTCGGCGAGGTGATGAAGCGGATGCTCGAGCCGTCGCACGCGGCAGAGAAGGTAGACCGCTTCGTCGTCGACGCGATGATCGCCGAGCTCGACAAGCGGATGAGCGCGCAGGTGAACGAGGTCCTGCACCATCCCGATCTGCAGAAGCTCGAATCGGCGTGGCGCTCCCTGCGCTTCGTCGTCGAGCGGGTCGACTTCCGCGAGAACATCCGCGTCGAGATCTTCAATACGGACAAGGAAAGCCTGCAGGCCGATCTCGACGACGCCCCGGACCTCACCAAGTCCGGCTTCTACAAGATGGTCTACTCCATGGAGTACGGCGTCCTCGGCGGCAAGCCGATCGGGGTGATGAACCTCAACTACGACTTCGGCACGGGTCCCCAGGACATCGACATGCTCCGCAAGCTCGCCTCGATCGCGTCGATGGCGCACGTGCCGCTCCTCTCCAACGCGAACCCCGACGTGTTCGGCGACACCACCTTCCGCAACCTCCCCAACCTGAAGGACCTCAAATCCCTCTTCGAGGGGCCGCAGTACGCCCGCTGGCACGGGTTCCGGGAGACCGAGGACGCCAGGTACGTGGGCCTTTGCCTGCCGCGCTTTTTGCTCCGGCTGCCCTACGGCGAGAGGACCATCCCGGTGAAGTCGTTCAACTTCAACGAGGACGTCATCGACCACCACGAGCGCTACCTCTGGGGGTACGCCTCGAACGCGCTCGTCACCCGCATCGCCGAGTCGTTCGCCAAGTACCGCTGGGCGCCGAACATCATCGGTCCCCAGGCGGGCGGCACCGTGGAGGCGCTGCCGCTCCACCAGTATCAGGCGATGGGCGAGATCCAGACCAAGATCCCCACCGAGGTCCTGATCACCGATCGCCGCGAGTACGAGCTTTCCGAGGAAGGCTTCATCGCCCTCGTCTACCGCAAGGACGCCGACAACGCGTGCTTCTTCTCCGCCAACTCCGTGCAGAAGCCGAAATTCTTCGGCAATACCGCGGAAGGGAAGGCCGCCGAGACCAATTACCGGCTCGGCACGCAGCTTCCCTACATGTTCATCATGACGCGGCTCGCGCATTACATAAAGGTCTTGCAGCGCGAGCAGATCGGCTCCTGGAAGGAGCGGGCGGATCTGCAGCGCGAGCTGAACAAGTGGATCAGCCAGTACATCGCAGACATGGAGGACCCGGCTCCGGCGGTGCGCTCGGCGAGGCCGCTGCGGGCGGCACAGATCTCCGTCGAGGACGTCGAGGGCCAGCCCGGCTGGTACCGGTGCAATCTCAAGGTGCGCCCGCACTTCAAGTACATGGGGGCGTCCTTCACGCTGTCCCTGGTCGGCAAGCTCGACAAGGAATGAAAAGGGGGTTTCGACAATGGCAGAGACAGTGCATCTGTTCATGAAAGCAAATGGCAAGGACATCAAGGGCGAGAGCACCCAGAAGAGCCTCGGCCGCGACGGCTCGATCGAGTGCATCCACTACGAGCAGGCCGTGACCACCGCCCGGGAGGCGTCGACTGGGATGGTGACGGGTCGCAGGCAGTACGGTCCGCTCATCGTCACGAAGCGCATCGACGCCGCCTCTCCGCTCCTGCACAAGGCGCTCGTCAACAACGAGAAGATCGAAGGCGCCTTCAAGTTCTTCCGCCCGAATCCGGCGGGGGACGGCACTACCGAGCAGTACTACACGGTATCGATCAAGGACGCGCACGTCTCGGACGTGAGGCAGCTCGTCAACAAGACGATCGACCCGGCCACGTCGGGCGAACCGCCGCTCGAGCAGGTCTCGTTCGTCTTCAAGACGATCAACTGGACCTACACGAACGGCGGCATCACCCACGAGGACACCTGGGAGCAAAACAAGTGATCGGACGAGCGGCGCGCGGACTTCTCCCGGGCGCCGCTCTTCCGCAAGGGGGGAATAGCGAATGGCCCGGCGCGCGCTCTTGTCGAGGATCGGCGGCCAGAGCGGCGCTCCGGTCGACGAAGTGCAATCGATCCTTTCCCACCTCGAGGCCCTCCTGAACACGCGGCAAGGCGATTCGCCATGCGTGCCGCGCTACGGGATCCTCGACTTCGCGGACATGGTGCACGGTTTCCCGGCGTCCATTCCGCAGCTCGTGAAGTCGATCCGCTCGACCATCATCGAGTTCGAGCCGCGCCTGAAGAACGTGAGCGTGCGGTACCAGCCGGAAGAAGGATCGCTCGTCCTCCGATTCGAGATCGCCGCCCAGCTCGCGCAGGCGAAGGGAACGCGCACGCTGCGGCTGGCAACCACGGTGCTGCCGGGAGGCCGCATCGACATCGCCGGGTGAGGGACAATGTTCAGCAAGTACTACCAGAACGAGCTCGGATACTTGCGATCGACGGGCAAGGAGTTCGCCGCCCGCAATTCGCTGCTCGCCGGCCTTCTCGCCGAGCGCGGCGGCGATCCGGACGTCGAGCGCCTCCTCGAGGGCTTCGCCTTCCTCACCGCCCGCATTCGCGAGCGGATCGACGACTGCGTCCCGGAGATCGTCCACGACCTCACCGAGATGCTCGTGCCGCACCAACTGAGGCCGCTGCCCGCCTCGTCGATCGTGGAGTTCACCCCCACGCCCGGCGTGCTGCGGGCGCGCGCGAAAGTGC
>JBJMQD010000413.1:0-5181 GCA_045802855.1 Myxococcales bacterium
CGCGGATCAGGGCGGGCAGGCGCGGTCCGTGGCGGAGGTCCGGCGGTGAGAGTTCCCGGTGCAGCGGTCCTGGTCCTGGCGCTCTCGGGATGTTTCCGCACCACCGTCAAGAACGGCGAGCCCGTCTCCGCCGGCGGGGTCGAGTGGAACGACCGCTGGCACCACGGACTCGTCTTCGGCCTCGCCGAGCTGAGCGGACCGTACGATCTGTCCAGGCTCTGCCCGCGAGGGTGGGCAGAGATCCATACCGAGACGCCCCTCCTCCAGGGCTTCGTGACCGTCCTGACTCTAAACGTCTACACCCCCCAGAGCGTCACGATCCGCTGCCGCGAATAGGTAAAAAGTGGATCGGACGGCGGCGATCGGTTGATGTAGCGTGCGCGCGCCCGTCGGACGGACGGGGAACATTTGCGTACGAAGGAGGGAATGAATGCGCAATGCACGTTGGGTGATTGCCGCTCTCGTCCTGGGCGTAGGAGCCGCGCACGCGGACGCGGAAAATCCTGCTGCGCACGGGAAGTCGACCTACGGAACCGCCGGCTGTGGCCTCGGCTCGATGATCTTCGGGGACCAGAAGGGCGCCATCCAGATCCTGTCCGCTACCACCAACAGCCTCTTCGGGTCGCAGACGTTCGGAATCACCACCGGAACGTCGAACTGCGGCGAGGCGGCCATCAGCACGGCGGCGCTGAAGACGTTCATCGAGGGCAACCGCGAAGCGCTGGCCAAGGATGCCGCCCGGGGCAGCGGTGAAACGATCGTCGCCGTCAGCGCCATGGGAGGCTGCAAGGACTCGAAGGCGGTGGGGGCGAAGCTGCAGAAGAACTTCGCCCAGCTCTTCCCCGGCGAGAAGGCGCCTGTCGAAGAGGTCTCGCAGAACGTGATCAAGGAGCTGCGCGCGGACAGCGCGCTCGCCTGCCGGAACATCGGGTAGCGCCATGCAGCGGTCGGAGGGAGTTGCGATGCGCTCCCTTCGGCCGTGGTGCGCCCTTTTCGCGCTCGCCTTTGCCGCGCCGGCCTCGGCTCTCGAGACCAAGGCCCCCGACCCGTCCTATCTTCCCGAGCTCGTCGCCGCTGCGAAGAGCAAGTCGCTCGCGCAGGAGCGCGCATGGCTGCGGCTGGGACACTGGCGGGCGAAGCTCCTCGGCCGATGGGAAAGCGAAGCCGATGGACCCGCGCTGTTCCTCTCGCCCGACGGGAAGCACGACCCTGCCGCGGAGCTCGAGGCGACGCTGACCGGGTTCTTCGCTGCCACCGATCCCGCGCCGGCGGGACCGCTCGCGAATCCATTGCTCGAACATCCGCAATGCCGCTTTCCCGCCCGCTTCGCGTGGCTCGCCGCCGCGATTCCCATCGACCTCGCCAGGCTGCCCCCGCGGGCCTGCCCGCGCTTCGACGCTTTCTGGAAGAAGGTCAGCGCGCGCTCCGCCGCTCTGGTGTTCTCGTCCTACTACCTGACCAGTCCCGCTTCCGCGTTCGGGCACACGTTCCTTCGCCTCGGCAGGGGCGAGGTGGCGGCGACGGGCGAGCGGCTCGATCTCGTCGACCAGGCCGTCGACTTCGCGGCGGTGACCAACACCTCGAACGCGGTCCTCTACGCGTTCGACGGGCTCTTCGGTCTCTTCAAGGGCGAGTTCACCGCGCGCCCCTACTTCTACAAGGTGCGCGAATACGCCGATTTCGAATCGCGCGATCTCTGGGAGTACGAGCTATCCCTGGATCCGCGGCAGCTCGGGATGCTGGTCGCGCACCTCTGGGAGCTCGGGCAGACCTGGTTCGACTACTACTACGTGACGGAGAACTGCTCGTACCACGTGCTCTCTGCGCTCGAGGCCGCCGACCTCGAGGCCGATCTCCTCTCCCACGTCGGTCCGGCGACCATCCCGGCGGACACCGTCAAGGCGCTCTTCCTCAATCCAAGCCTCGTCCGCGAGGTCCGCTTCCGCCCTTCCGCCAGGACGCAGCTCGCCGCCCGCACCGAGGGGCTGACGTCCGCGGAGCTGGACGCGGTCGAGACGCTCGCGGATCGGGGCGAAGCTCCGGGACTCGATGCGCTGTCAGCGACCGACCAGGCGCGCGTCGTCGATGCGGCCCTCGACCTCGTGGACGTCCGGCACTTCCGGGATCTGGTGGGCGGCGTCCCTGCCGTGGACGCGCTCCGGCAGAAACTGCTGAAGACGCGCAGCGACATCGCCGTCGCGAGCCCGCCGCTCTCGATCACGCCGCCATCGCTCGGCGGCCCCGAGCGAGGTCACGCCTCGCTCAGGCTCGGAGTCGGCGGCTCTGCTTCGAGCGATGACGGTCCCGGCATCGTGCTCGACGGGCGCGTCGCCCTGCACGATCTGGCGGATCCGCCCGCTGGCTTTTCTCCGCGTACGCAGATCGAATTCCTCAAGTTCCGGCTGACCGTCCCTGAGCGGAATCCGAGCCTCCGGCTCGACGAGTTTTCGCTGGTGGAAGTGACGAACCTGAACCCGATCGACCGCTTCGACCGCCACCCCTCCTGGAAGCTGCGCGTCGGCGCGACGCGCGTCGAAGACGGCGGCTGCGCGACCTGCGTCGCCGGCCTTTTCTCGATCGGCGGAGGGCCGGGTTACGTCTCCCGGGGCGGCACGTTCTCCGCCGCGCTCACCGGCGACGCCGACCTCCTCGCAGCGCCATCGCTGCAGGGGATCTCGGGCACCGGCGTGCGTGCCGGGGTCGGCCCTGGGATGCTCCTTCGCCTCCTCACAGGCGAGCGCACGGCGCTGCTCGCGACCGGCACCTGGCGCTACTTGCCGTGGTCGAACCCCGAGACTTCCTACGACCTGTCCGTCGAAGGCCGGCTGCACCTCGGCCCTGTCTCGCTGGCCGCGAGATGGCGCAAGGCGCCGCTTGCAGAACAGGGCAGCCTCGTCCTTCTCTGGTACGCCCGCTGAGGAAGAAGGACGCAGCGTATCGGGGGGAACCTGACGGGTGCGTCGCCCAATGCGAGCATCCGAGGCGGATACGCTGCGCCCCGCGAAACCATGACAAGGAGCGAGGGCAGATATTCACGCACCATTCCTCACCAGGACACCGAACGGCGCTGCAGCGCGGCGTGCGCGTCGTATGCCGCGTACTTGTAGAGTTCTGAAAGAGTTGGATAGTTGAATACGGCATCGACGAACAGGTCGATCGTCGCGCCCTGCGTCATTGCCATCGCCCCGACGTGGATGAGCTCGGTGGCGCTCGGGCCCAGGATATGCACTCCGAGGATCTTCCGGTCCGGGGCGACGATCAGCTTCAGCACTCCGCTCTCGGCGCCGAGGATGAGCCCGCGCCCGTTGTCGCGCATGAAGGCCTCGCCGACGACGTAATCGGCTCCCCGCTTGCGCAGGTCCTCCTCGGATGCGCCGACGTAGCTCAGCTCCGGAATCGTGTAGATGCCGTAGGGAAAGATCGGGGCGAGGCGCCGCCCGCTCGCGAATCCGAACGCGTGGATGACCGCGAGCCGCCCCTGCTCCATGCTGGTCGATGCAAGCCCGGGGAACCCGATCACGTCGCCGGCGGCGTAAACGTTGGAGACGGCGGTGCGAAACTGCGCGTCCACCGCGATGTTGCCGCGCTTGTCGGGGACGATGCCGATCGCGGCGAGGTTCAGGTCCTCGACATTGCCGCTCCGTCCCGAGCTGGCGACGAGGGCCTGCGCGCTCTCCGCGTGACCCGACTTCGTGCCGACGGTGCAGATGCGCGTCTTCTCGTCGATTGCGCAGGACACGGGCGAGTCGCCGAGGCGGAGCGTGAGGCCGAGCCGGCGCAGCTCCGCCGTGAAACGGTCGCCCATCTCCCGATCGAGGAACTCGAGCAGGCGCTCGCGGCCGTCCATCATCGTGACCTTCACGCCGAGCGCGGCGAAGATGCAGGCGTACTCGCTCGCGATGACGCCGGAGCCGAGCACGATCATCGACTCCGGGATCGTCTCGATGGCGAGGATCTCGTCGGAGTCGTAGACCTCCACCGCTTCGAACGGGATGTACGGGGGGCGGTAGGGGCGCGTTCCAGTGGCGACCAGGATCACCTCGCCGTTCAAGGCCCGCGCCTCGCTCCCGTCAGGCGGCTTCACCTGCACCGTGTGCGCGTCGACGAACGAGCCGATCCCGGCGAAGACGTCGATCCCTTCGCGCTCGAGGTTCTTGCGGATCCGCCTGCGCTCCGACTCGACCACCAGGTGCTCGCGAAAGAGCAGCGTCGCGCCGGAGTACGGCTTCGGCATCGCCAGGACCGCGGCTTCGAGGCCGCGCGACATCATCCCCGTCAACGCAAGCGCGCTCTCGCGCATCGTCTTCGAAGGGAGCGTCCCCGTGTTGGTGCAAGCGCCGCCGACGAGCGGCAACAGGCGCTCGACGAGCGCCACCTTCTTGCCGAAGTACGCCGCGACCGCCGCGCCCTTCTCCCCGGCCGGACCGCTCCCGAGGACGATCAGATCGTAGGACGTGCGTGACATGGGGGCACGGTATCATCCGCGCCCTCCGTGCTCGCCGGCGCCGCCGAGAAGTGGACCGACCCCGGTCACCGCCTCTGGGACGTGCTGCTTCTGATCGCGGCAGCGACCAACGTCGTGGCTCTCTGGTCGGCGCCGTATCTACCGTTCACCGATCTGCCGCAGCACGCGGCTGCCATCGCGACACTGCGGCACTTCGACGACGCCGCCTGGAAATCGCGCGAGTACTTCACGCTCGCGCTCGGCCGCTCGCAGTACCTGCTCTACTACCTGGCCGGCGCCCTGCTCGCCTTCCCGTTCGGCACGGCCGAGCGCGCGAACCTCGTCCTGCTCTCGATCTGCGCCGTGGCCTTTCCCTACGCGCTCCGATCCCTCCTCCGCACCATGGGAGCGGATCCCAGGCTGGCGCTCTTCGCGGTTCCGCTCTTCTGGTCGCAGTCGCTCCTCATCGGCTTCTTCAACTACGTCGCGGCGCTGCCGCTCCACCGCTGGGCGCTCGGCCTTTCGGTGCAGGAAGCGGCAGCGCCGCGTGCCGCCGGGACGGCCCTTCTCGCCGCGGTTTCGGTGGCGCTCTTCTACCTCCACCTTTCCGCCTTCCTGCTCTTCGCGCCGGCCACCGCGCTCGCGCAGGTTCTCCTTGCGCCCCACGGTCTCGGGGCAGTCGCGCGGCGGCTCGTGTGGATGGTTCCCACCGTCGGGCTCGGCATCGCGTTCCTCCT
>JBJMQD010000044.1:0-5861 GCA_045802855.1 Myxococcales bacterium
CGGCCTCTTTCCCTGGAAGACGGTGCGCGGAAACGTCGCCTACGGGCTCGCGCTGCAAGGCGCCTCGCGCGCTGAGATGAAGAAGCGCGTCCCGGAAGTCATCCACCTCGTGGGCCTCGACGGATTCGAGGACGCCTACCCCTACCAGCTCTCCGGCGGCATGCAGCAGCGCTGCGGCCTCGCCCGCGCGCTGGCGGTGGATCCGGACGTGCTCCTCCTCGACGAACCGTTCGCCGCCATCGACGCGCAGACCCGCGAGATCCTCCAGTTCGAGTTGCTCCGCATCTTCGGCCTTCGGCCCACCACCATGATCTTCGTCACCCACTCCATCGAGGAAGCGGTGCTGATGGGGGATCGGGTCGTCGTGCTGAAGGGCAGGCCGAGCACGGTCGCCGAGGTGGTGGAAGTGACGCTGCCCCGGCCGCGCACTCGCGAGACGCTCGCCTCTCCGCGGTTCGCGGAGCTTCGCGAGCACGTCTGGAAGACGCTGATGGACGAGGCACGCAGGGCCGAATTCCGACTGGGGGGTCCGTCATGAGAAGCGCGCTCGTTGTCGCCGTCGCGGTCCTCGCGGGCCCGGCGTTCGCCGAGAAGCTCACCCTGGCCATGCCGGGCGTCCCGCCCGTCTTCGGGAGCGTCGTCACCTACGTCGCGAAGGAGGAGGGGTTCTTCAAGAAGCACGGCGTCGACGTCGAAGTGCGCAACTTCGATTCCGGCGCCGCGGCCGCGCAGGCGGTGGTGGCGGGGAGCATCGACGCTTCCCTGTCGCCGACGCCCGTGATCGTCCGGATGATCTCCAATGCCGGCGTGGATCTCGTCTCCTTCTACGGAATGCCGCATCCCGACTGGCTCCTCGGCTCGACCGATCCGGCGCTCTCGAAATGTCAGGACCTGAAGGGCCAGGGCGTCGGCGTGGACTCGATCGGCGGCGCCCGTGCGGTCGCGCTCGAGCAGCTCATCCGCCCTTGCGGCATCAAGGTCGACGACTTGAAGCTCGTGGCGCTCTCGACCAACGTGGGCGCCGCGATGGTCGCGGGCCAGCTCAAGTTCGGCGTTCTCCACCTCGACGACGTTCCCGTCCTCGAGGATCAGCTCGGCAAGAAGCTCACCGTGGTCCAGTCGTTCCGGGACGTGAACCAGCTCAGCCACTATCTCGTGATGGTGGCGCTGCGCGACAAGTTGAAGGCCAGGCGGGAGTCGTACGTGAAGCTCGTCGCCGCCCTCATCGACGCGACCAGATTCACCCTCGACGCGAAAAACCTGGACCGGGTGGCGCAGATCGCCTCCATCACCGGGCGCACTCCGAAGATCGCGAAGGAGACCCTTCCGCGATTCGCCCGCATCGAGCTGTGGCCGGTCGGGAACGACGGCCTCGCCAAGGAGAACCTCGACGCGGTGGTCGCGACCGAGAAGGAGCTCGGCGGCATCAAGCCGGGCAAGACTCCGGTCGCGTACGACAAGCTCGTCGATCGCACCGTCTGGAAGGACGCCAGCGCCCTCGCGGGCAAGTGAGGCGCGAATGACCAGGACCGTTTTCTGCGCCCTGCTCCTCCTCGCCGCCGAGGCCAGCGCCGCCGACAAGATCACGGTCGCGGTGCCCGGAATCCCGCCGGTGTTCTCGGGCCTCTTCGTCTTCGTCGCGCAGGAAGAGGGCTTCTTCAAGGACCAGGGCCTCGACGCGCAGGTCCGCCCCTTCGATTCCGGCGCGGCGGCGGCGCAGGCCGTCGTTTCTGGCGACGTCGATCTGTCGCTCTCGCCGACCGCGGTGATCGTGCGCATGGTGTCGAACGCCGGCGTCGATCTCGTCGGCATCCTCGGCCAGGAGCATCCGGACTGGATCCTCGCCTCGGCCGAGGGCCAGAAGCGCAAGTGCCAGGACCTCAAGGACCAGGCCGTGGGCGTCGATTCAGTCGGCGGTGCCCGTGCCGCGGCGCTCGCGCAGTTCCTCAGGCCGTGCGGGCTCAAGGTCGATCAGGTGAAGCTCGTCAGCCTCAGCTCCAACGTCTCTGCCGCCATGATCGCCGGGCAGATCAAGTTCGGCGTCCTCCACACCGACGACGTTCCCGTGCTGGAAGAGCAGATGAAGCGCAAGCTCGACGTGCTCTCGACGATCAAGGAGGTCGATCCGCTCGCCCACTACAACCTCCTCGTCGCGACCAGGAAGAACGTGGAAGCGAAGCGCGACGTGTACGTGCGCGCGGTCGCTGCCCTCATGCGGGCGGCGAAGTACATGGCCGATCCGAAGAACGCCGACCGGGTGGCGAAGATCGCGAGCGTGACGGGCCGCTCTCCGACCGTAGCGAAGGACGCGCTGAAGCGTTTTCTCGAGATCGAGTTCTGGCCGGTGCGCGGCGACGGGCTCACTCGCGAGAATGTCGAGAAGGCGATCAAGACCGAGCAGGATCTCGGCGGAATCAAGCCTGGCAAGCAGCCTGTCGCGTACGACAGGCTCGTCGACCCGAGCCTCGCGCGCGACGCTTCCGCGCTCGCCGCCAAGGCGCACTGACAGCGGATGCTCGAGCGGGCGTCGACGAAGGATCGCTGGGTCGTCCTCCTCAGCCTCGCGGCCGGCGCCGTCGTCTGGGAGCTCGGAACGCGCCGCCTGAGCCCGGCCGTCGCCGCCCCTTTCTCCGAGACCCTTTTGCGAATGTACGAGATGACCGTGTCCGGGGAGCTACCGAGGACCCTGGTCGGATCTCTCGTGCTCTTCGCCGTCGGTCTCGGAATCGCGGTGGTGACCGCGCTGCCGCTCGGGCTCCTCCTCGCGCGGCTTCCGGCGCTCCGCGTCGCGCTTTCCGACTACATCGCCCTCGGGAACGCGATGCCGATGGTGGCGCTCATCCCGTTCATCCTTTCCCTCTTCGGGCTCGACTTCGGCGCCAAGGTGCTGGTCGTCTTCCTTTTCGGCTTCTTCCCGGTGCTCTACAACACCGTCGAGGGGGCGCGCAGCATCCGTCCGGAGCTGGTCGAGGTGGCCCGCTCGTTCCGATCCGGCGAGTGGGCGCTCTTCCGCGACGTGATGATCCCCGCCGCCTTCCCGTACGCCATGACCGGCGTCCGCCAGGCGATCGGTCGCGCCCTGGTCGGCATGGTGGCGGCGGAGTTCTTCCTCAGCGCGAGCGGCATCGGCCAGCTCCTCCTCGTCTCGGCGCGCAATTTCGATACGGCAGGTCTCTTCGCCGCCATCCTCGTCATCACCATCCTCGGCGTCGCGCTGATGGGACTCGGCAGGACGCTCGAGGACCGCTTCACCGTCTGGCGCGGGACGAGGCGGTAGATGGCGCTCGCGGCCGTGGAATCGCCCTCCGTGCACGCGACCCGCCGGCTCACCGCGTCGCCCGCCCTCCTCAAGATCGCGGGCGGCGTGGTCGTCCTCGGGATCTGGGAGATCGTCGTCCGCCTCTGGGCGCCCGCGTATGTGGCGAAGCCGACCGGGATCGCCACCGTCCTTCCTTCTGTCCTCGCCAGCGCCGCGGTGCTCTCTGCAGCCGGCATCACCCTCGCCGCGGTGGCGCAGGGACTGTGCATCGCCGTCGTCACCGGCACGCTGGTCGGCCTCCTCGTCGGGAGCGTGCGCCTCGCCGAGCGGGCCCTCGGGATCTACGTAAACGGGCTGTACGCGATGCCGATGGTGGCGGTGGTGCCGCTCCTCACCATCTGGTTCGGGTACACGTCCGCGGCGCGTCTTGCGACGATCGTCTTTGCGTCGTTCTTTCCCATCGCCATGAACGTGGCGGACGGCGCGCGCTCGGTGCCCCCGGAGCACCTCGAGGTGGCCCACGCCTACGGCGCGCGATCGCACCAGATCTGGTTCGGCATCACGCTGCCGTCGTCGCTTCCGTATCTCATCGCCGGGATCCGCCTGGGGGTCGGCCGGGCGCTGGTCGGCGCCGTGGTGGCGGAGTTCGTCATCTCGGTCGACGGTCTCGGCTTCTACATCCTCTTCCAGTCGCGAACGTTCCATCACAACGAGGCGTTCGTGGCCGTCCTCCTGCTCGCAGGTTTTGCGGTCCTCGTCGACGCGGGAATCGACTGGGCAATCCGCTCCCGGCTGCGCTGGTATCGGGCCGGCGAACGAGCCGCCTGACGCAACCCGGCAGGAGCGCTTCCGCCCCTCGGAAGCGCCCCCTCTGGAATACGGCCGTCGATTTGTGCAATCGTTCGCACGCGTCCATTCCAAAGGAGGGGTTCAAGTGACCGGAAGAGTCCTTTCGCTCGCCGTGGCGATCGCGCTCGTACCCGCGATGGCGCGATCCGCAACTCCCGCTGAACCTGCCGAACCAGCCGAGGTAGCAGCTCCCGCCCAACAAACGCCGCCGAGCGGTGCCGGCACCAACACCGGCTCGGTCACCATCCCGCCCAAGCTCCAGGAGCGCACGGACTTCCAGCTCACTCTCACTACCCTCGAGGCGCTGCGCAAGAAGGGCATGATGTCGGAGGAGGACTACAATGCCGCCCTCCGCGACCTCATCACCGTCGGCCAGCGGGCGTCGAGCGCCCCCACCTTCGTCGTCGGCCGCTTCGTCACCACCTTGTACGGATACCTCGAGGGCGACGTCATCCACGATACCCAGCGAGCGTCCCTCGACTCGTACGGCGGCAGCCCGAGCCTGAACCTCAGCAACGTCTACAACGGCCAGGACGGCCGTACCGTCTTCAGCGCACGCGGAACGCGCATCGGCATCCGCTTCGCGGCGCCCGAGGTGAGCGGCATCCGCGTCCGCGGCAACTTCGAGATGGACTTCGTCGGCAACCAGCCCGGTGCGCCGCCGAACGGCTCCACCGCGCCTTCCATCAGCGAGGCGGCGTTCTTCGACAATCCCACTCCGCGCATCCGCATCGCCCTCGTCCAGGCGGACACCAACTACGTGACCCTCTCGGTCGGCCAGACCTGGAACGTGATGGCCTTCGCTGCCGCGTACCTCCCCACCAGCGTGCAGCCGCAGGGATTGCCCGGGCAGCTCTTCGCCCGCAATCCGCAGCTGCGGGTCAGCCACCTGTTCGACGCGAAGGCGTTCTCCTTCGACGTGGCCGTCGCGGCCCTGCGCCCGCCCCAGTTCAACTCCGAGGTACCTGACCTCCAGGCCGGCATCAAGTTCAACATCAACGACTGGACCGGAGTGCAGTCGATCGGGTCCACCGCCACCACGATCAGCCCGGCCTCCATCGCCGTCACCGGCGCGCATCGCATGATCAAGATGGCGACGGCTGTCGGCGGAACCCCGACTCCCACCTTCGCGACCGCTACCGACACCGTCAATGGCAACGTGATTGCCCTGAACGCGTTCGTCCCCGTGCTCGCCGCCAAGCAGCGCGGCCCGTTCGCCGTTTCGCTGATCGGCGAGGCGACCACCGGCACCGGAATGGGTGATTTGTTCACCGGACTGAACGGCGGCATGAATGCGGGACAGCCCCTCGGCGTGTCCGCCGCGAACTACGCGCCGTTCCGGGACATCGACAACGGAATCGCGGGATTCACGGTGGGTCCGCAAGGCCACCTCGATACGCTCGATTTCCGCACGCTGCTCGTCGGCGCCCAGTTCTCGTACGGGAAGGTCATCCTGGCCGGAAACTACAGCAACGTGTACTCCGACAACGTGAAGAGCTTCACCAACGCGAACTGGAACCACCAGATGTGGTGGGACGCCAACCTGATCGTCGACCCGTGGGCGGGCGTGCGGTTCGGGCTCGAGTTCGCCCGCACCGTGCAGAACAAGGTGACGGGACCCGTCGCTACCAACAATCGCGTATTCTTCGGCAGCTTCTTCATCTTCTGAACGAGTCGTACGAGGCGGCCCGGCGGGAACCGGGCCGCCTCGCGTCGAACCGGGGGGTTCTCATGACGCTTTACGAGGCCGTCC
>JBJMQD010000063.1:0-26309 GCA_045802855.1 Myxococcales bacterium
CGCTCGTTTGAAACCGCAGAAGTGCGAAGAATGTGGTTGGGCCACGCGAACCCCGGATGGCTACCTGCCATTGGAACTCGACCACATCAACGGAGGCCCGACAGACAACCGGCTCGACAACTTGCGGATTCTCTGTCCCAACTGCCACAGCTTGAAACCGACCCACAGGGGCAGGAAACTTCTCGGCCGCAAGGCTGCCCGGGTGGCGGAACGGTAGACGCCGAGCGCTTAAAACGCTCTGAGCGAAAGCTCGTGCCGGTTCGAGTCCGGCCCCGGGTACTAGGCGCCGCCCTGAAAACAGGGCGGCGTCGCAACTGCGCGTCCTACGGCGTGATCGTCAACACCGCGCTCGCGCTCCCGTTGCTCGAAGCGGTGATCGTCGCCGCGGTGGTCGACCCCACGCGGGACGTGCTCACCGGGAAGGTGGCGCTCGTCTGCCCTGCCGGTATGACGATGCTTCCAGGCGGCGTCGCGGAGGCGCTGCTGCTCGAGAAGAACACCCCCAGACCGCCGGAAGGCGCCGCCATGTTGAGCGTGACCGTGCCGGTCGAGGAGCTACCTCCGCGCAGCGAAGACGGATTGAGCGAGAGCGAAGAGACGCCGGGGCTTGGAGGAGCGGTCCCGCACATTCCGTTGGAGCCGCAGACCTGACCACCGGAACAGCCGCAGGCGAGCGTCCCGCCGCAACCATCCGGCCCGGCGCACTGGTTGGCCGGCAGATCGAAGCAACTCTTCGGAGTGCAGCCCGCCGTCACGGTGATCGGGTTCGTCACCACCTTGTTGCCCGGGTCGCCCGTGGTGGCGCTGATGTTCACCACCGTCTGCTGGGGGACCGAGTTCGCGGCCTGGATCGTCTCCGCGCCTCCGCCCGTCGTGCACCCGGGTTGGATGACCGGCTGTCCATTCGCGATGACCGAGGCGACCGCCGGATTGGCGCTCGTCACGTGGACGAGCGTGCCCTGCGCGGCGGGGAGCGCTTCCGCGGGCGCCATGTGCGCGAGCGTCGCGTCCATGAGCGACACGCCGCCCGGCGCGATCGACGAAGGCGAGAGCGTGAAGGAAGCGAGGGCCGGCGGCGGCGGAGTCGTGCCGCCCGGCTGCAGGGTCACGGTGGTGGTGCGCGAAACCACGTCGCGAGAGGATCCGGCTGCCGTCGTGAAGGAGAGGATGGTCCAGGCGTTGACCGGCGTCGGCGCGCTCACGACGGCCGTCGGCATGTTGAAGCTCGCCGAGTTCACGGTGGCGGGGATGTCCTGCACGTTGCAGAAGGCACGAGCGGCGATCAGGTCGCCTTTGTTGATCCGCATGTTGTCGATGACGCCGTGGGGGTGCGCTTCCGTGAGCGTCACCGTCGCGGTCACTTCGTTTCCGCCCGTCGTGCTGGTCGGCGTCACCGTCAGGGGCGCGGGGCCGTTGTAGCAAGTGTCCGAGAGATTGCTGCTCGTCTCGCAGCCGACCGCGCACGCGGTGAGGAGGGTGCAGTTGTTGCTGGTGGCGTTGGTGCATCGGTAGAGCACGCCCGGCTCGCACCCGTTCGTCCCCTCGGCTGGATCGCCTCCGCAGAGCGTTCCCTGGAGCGGGGTTCCCCGGATGCTCTGGGCGGTACAGGTCTGGACGAGCTCGCTCGAGCGCCGTTGCGTCGGTTGGATGTCGGGCGGTCCTTCCCCGCCTCCACAGGCAGCCGCGGCCGCCACGGCGAGCGAGAGAAGTCCAAACCAGGGGGACGCGCGGCCCGGGACACTCGTGTCCAAGCCGTCCTTCGATGTGGTCATCGGGACACTCCGTTACCGATCGTGCCCCGCCGCGCCGTCAATCTGCGGCGCTCCCTTACGTGCGTGAAGCTATTGACAAATTTATTTTACCGATAGGGCGGAGATCTGGCTAAACATGTGCGCAGTGAAAAAATGCGATCTATTATCGAATACCCGCGGATACCCGTTATTGCACCCTCAAAAGGGTCCCTGCGCGCGGATCCGCTTCCGGCGGCGGAGGTAGAGCCATCCCGCGAGCAGGAGGAGCACGGCGGCCGCGGCCAGGTACTCCACCTGGTGCATCCGGGCGCGCACGTCGTCGAGGTGCTCGCCGAAGTAGTAACCGAGCGCCACCACGACGGGGACGGTCACCGCGGCGCTGAGCGCATCGCAGGCGAGGAACTTCCAGATTCCCACTCCGGACGCTCCGGAGAGGAAGAAGACGGGAGCGCGCAGCCCGGGCGTATGCCGTCCCACGATCACGGTGAGCCCGCCGTGCCGGGCAAAGTGCGCGCGGAGCTTTTCCTGCTTTTCGACGGACAGCACCTTCCGCACGATCCGGTGCTCGTAGGCGCGAGGGCCGAGCCGCCTGCCCCAATGGTAGATGAGGAGATCGCCGATGACGACGCCTCCGTAGCCCACGGCGAGGCTGATGCGGAAATCGGTCACGTCCCGCGCGGCGAGGGCGCCGGAGACGAGGAGCACCAGATCCTCGCTGATGGGCGCGCCGAGGCCTGCCGCGCAGAGCACGGCAAAGATAGCGAGGTACGTGAACCTGCCGAGCAGCGAGACGAGCACGCGCTCCACGATGAACGTCTACAGCGCGCCGCCGCTGCAGCAAAGGCACACCACCGTGCTATGTAGGCGACCCCATGCTGGATGCGGTTACCAAGGGATTCCGCGCCGCCAAGCACAAGCTGTCCGGAAAGGCGGAGCTGACCGAAGCGAACATCGACGACGCCCTGCGAGACATTCGCGTGGCGCTCCTCGAGGCGGACGTCGAGTTCAACGTCGCCAAGCGGTTCCTCGCCCGTGTCAAGGAGAAGGCAATCGGCGAGGTCGTGGCCACGGCCACCACCGACAAGAAGGGGCGCAGGATGCAGGCGTCCCCGGGCGATCACTTCATCAAGATCTGCCACGACGAGCTCGAAAATCTCATGGGCCCCGTGGACACGTCCCTCGAGCTCTCGCAGAAGGGCGAGCGGCCGGCCGGGATCATGATGGTAGGCCTGCAGGGCTCCGGAAAGACGACCACCGTCGCGAAGCTCGCGAACCTGTTGCAGAAGCGCGGGAAGAAGCCGCTCCTCGTCGCCGGCGACATCTACCGCCCGGCAGCCGTCGATCAGCTCAAGCAGCTCGGCGAAAAGCTCGACATCCCCGTCTTCCACGAGGAGGGAATGAAGCCGCCGGAGATGGCGCGGCACGCCCTCGCCTTCGCCGGGCAGAAGAACCGCGACGTCGTTCTCTACGACACCGCCGGCCGCCTCGCCATCGACGAGCAGATGATGGTGGAGCTCGAAGAGCTGAAGAAGGAGGCCGCGCCCGAGAACATCCTCCTCGTCGCGGACGCGATGATCGGCCAGGACGCGGTGAAGACCGCCGCCGAGTTCGACCGGCGCCTGCAGCTCTCCGGCTTCATCCTCACCAAGCTCGACGGCGACGCCCGCGGCGGAGCGGCGCTCTCCATCAAGGAAGTCACCGGCAAGCCCATCAAGTTCATCGGCATGGGCGAGGCGCTCGACAAGCTGGAGGAGTTCCGCCCCGAAGGGCTCGCCTCTCGCATCCTCGGGTTCGGCGACATCGTCGGCCTGATGAAGGACTTCGAGGGGGTGGTCGACGAGAAGAAGGCCGAGGAGGACGCGGAGAAGATCCTCACCGGCAACTTCGACCTCCACGACTTCGTCGAGCAGATCAAGCTGGTGAAGAAGATGGGCAGCGTCGGCGAGCTGCTCGAGAAGTTCCCGCTCTTCGGGGAGCTGCCGGAGGGAATCACCTTCGACGACAAGGAGCTCGGCAGGGTCGAGGCGATGATCTCCTCGATGACGAAGACCGAGCGGACGAACCCGCAGGTGATCACCGACGAGCGCATCGAGCGCATCGCCAAGGGGTCGGGGCAGTCGAAGCAGCACGTCCGCGCGCTTCTCGATCGGTTCTTCGCCATGCAGAAGGTGATGCGGCAGATCGGGGGCGGGCCGGGAGGCGCCGGTGCAGGCCTGCTCTCTCGCCTTCCGGGGTTCCGCAACATCGCCCAGCTCCAGCAACTGAAGGGCATGCCGCCCGAAGACATGGCGAAGATGTTCGGCATCCCCAAGGAGATGACCCAGGGGGCGATGCCGGCGGCGGGCGGAAAGGGCTCCCATTCGGCGGCCATGGCCCGGGCCCGGCTGATGGGCTTCCAGCCCGGGCAGCCACGGCAGCTTTCGGACGACGAGCGGAAGCGGCTGCGGGAGAAGCGGAAGAAGGAGCGGCAGAACAAGAAGAAGAGCCGCAAGCGCTAGCGCAACGCCGCGAGCTGCGCCCGCAACCGCGGAATTCCTTCGATGCTACGAACGCCGTACCAGCACAGATCCCGCCCCGAGCAGAAGAGGACGCGCGCGGAAGGGAGCGCCCGCTGCAGCCTCGCGGCGTCCTCTTCGGTGAACGGATGCGGCTCGTCCGGGAGCAGCAGCAGCTCGGGCGCTCGCTCGCGCACCTCGTCGAGAGTGACCCGCGGATACCTGGTGTCGCGCTCCCCGGCGGGATTCGCCGGCTCGCCACGCAGATCGGCCATCAGCGGATAGCGGCGCGCCCGATCCGCGAAGACGTTCTCGCCGCCGGCCAGCGCGAGCGCGTCGTGGATGAACGTGTCCGCGTTCACCGTCATGAGCGGCTCCATCCAGATGGGCACGAACGTGCGCAAGAGGGGCGAGGACGGAGGATGCGCCGCCGCCCGATAGCCACGGCGGAGAAGCTCGACGACGCCCGGTTCGCTCTCGACGCCCAGGATGCGGGCGAGGCGCGCGAGGTGGGCGATGCCTTCGCCGACCCGCCTGGGGAACGAGATGAAGATCTGCAGCTGCAGCTGCGCGAGGCGCTCGATGTGCGCGCGCGAGTTCTCCTCCTGGTTCGCCAGCACCAGATCCGGACGGAGCTCCGCTACGGCCTCGACGTCGACGTCCTTCGTCCCGCCCACGACCGGCAGGGCCTGCGCCTCCTCCGGTTCGACGCAATATCGTGTCCGGCCGACGAGACGACCGCCCGCTCCGAGCGCGAAGACGTTCAGCGTGTCGCTCGGGACCAGCGAGACGATGCGCTGGGGAGGACGGAGGAACAGGACCTCCCGTTTTCGATCATCGAACACCCGCAACGCCACGCGATTCCTCTATCATCGGCGAAGCCATGCGCGCGATCGTCGTCCGGGCCCCGGGCGGGCCCGAGGTCCTCGAGTTGGGCGAAGCCCCCGATCCCGTCGTCGGAGAAACCGACCTTCTCGTCCGGGTCCGCGCCGCGGGAGTCAACCGCGCGGATCTGTTGCAGCGGCTCGGCCGCTATCCGGCGCCCCCCGGGGAATCGCCGATCCTCGGCCTCGAGATCGCGGGCGAAGTGGAGCGATCCGGAGCCGCCGTGGCGGGCTCGTTCGCTCCGGGCGATCGGGTGATGGCGCTCCTCGGCGGGGGAGGCTACGCGGAGCTCGCCCGCGTCCCGGCGGCGCAGGCCATGCGCATCCCTCGCGGGCTCGACTTCGCGCAGGCGGCCGCCATTCCCGAGGCTTTCCTGACGAGCTGGCTCAACCTGTTCTTGATAGGGCACCTTTCTGCTGGCGAAGCCGTCGTCGTCCACGCGGGAGCGAGCGGCGTCGGGACCGCGGCGCTGCAGGTCTGCCGCGGCGTCGCGCGGGTCGTCTTCGCCACCGCCTCGCAGCGCAAGCACGAGGCCTGCCTTTCCCTGGGGGCGACGCACGTGCTCCGCCGCGAGGACGTCCCTTTGCGGCTAAAAGATTCGGTCCAGCAGGCCGCCGGCGGCCAAGGTGCTGACCTCGTCTTCGACCTCGTGGGCGGCGCCTATCTCGAGGCGAACGTGGCGGCGCTCGCGCGCGACGGGCGCCTCGTCTGCATCTCGACCCTCTCCGGATCGAAGGCGACGCTCGACCTCGGCGCCGTGCTCTACAAGCGGCTGTCGATCGTCGGCTCCACGCTGCGCTCCCGGAACGCGGAGGAGAAGGCGAAGCTCGTCGCCGATTTCACCGCCAAGGGACTTCCCCGCTTCGAGAGCGGCGAGTTGCGTCCCGTCCTCGCCGCGACCTTCCCTCTCACCGACGCGGCGCAGGCGCACCGGCGAATGGAGAGCGACGACGTGGTCGGGAAACTGGTGCTCCTCGTCTGAAGTCCCTCGCGATCGGGCGGGTCCCGCGTTAACGTCCGCCCATGGCTTGCCCGCACATCGAAAAGGCCGGGAATCCGCCGGCCAAGACCCCGACTGGCTGCGAGGAGTGCCTGAAGACGGGCAGCGAGTGGGTGCAACTCCGCCGCTGCCTTTCTTGTGGCCACGTCGGCTGCTGCGACTCGTCGCCGAACAAGCACGCCACCGCGCACTACCACAAGACCAAGCATCCCGTGATCCAGACCTTCGAGCCCGGGGAAGACTGGAAGTGGTGCTACGTCGACGAAGTGCAGGCGTGATCTCCGTCGAGCACCTCAGCAAGGAGTACAAGGTCCACCGGCGGGACCCCGGACTCGCCGCCGCGCTGCGGTCGCTCGTGCGCAGGCGCATGGAGACGGTTCGCGCCGTCGACGACATCACCTTCGAGGTGGCGGCGGGCGAACGGGTCGGTTTCCTCGGACCGAACGGCGCCGGCAAGACGACCACGCTGAAGGTCCTGTCGGGGCTTTTGCACCCCACCTCCGGGCGAGTCACGGTCGCGGGCCACACTCCCAAGGAGCGTGCGCGCGGCTTCTTGCAGCAGATCACGCTGGTGATGGGCCAGAAGCAGCAGCTTCTCTGGGACCTCCCGCCGTCCGAGACATTCCTGCTGAATCGAGCGATCTACGACATCCCCCGAGCGCAATATGACGAGACGGTGGCGGAGTTGACCACGCTGCTCGATCTGGGGCCGCTCCTCGGCAAGCCCACCCGCCAGCTCTCGCTCGGCGAGAGGATGAAATGCGAGCTGGCCGTGGCGCTCCTCCACCGCCCGCGCGTCCTCTTCCTCGACGAGCCCACCATCGGGCTCGACGTCTCCATGCAGGCGACGGTTCGCGCCTTCGTCCGCGCCTACAACGAGCGCTTCTCCGCGACCGTGCTGCTCACGAGCCACTACATGGACGACGTGGCCGAGCTGTGCCCGCGCGTCCTCGTCATCGATCACGGACGGGTCATCTTCGACGGCGCGCTCGGCGAGCTCGTCAAGCGCATCCGTCCGGACAAGCGGGTCCAGCTCCGCCTCTCCCGCCCCGTCCAGCGGCGGGACCTCGAGCCGCTCGGCACGGTGGTCGAGCATGGCGAGGAGACCGCCATCCTCCAGGTGCGGCACGAAAACCTACAACTTTCCGTGCAGCGCGCCCTCGCGCAGCTTCCGCTGCGCGATCTCTCCGTCGAGGACCCACCGCTCGAGGAGGTGATGCGCGAGCTGTTCGCGCGCAACAACAAGGCGGAGGAGGGCGCGGCGTGAGCATCCGCACCGCCGTCCGGGCCTACCCGGCGCTCCTGCGTACGGGATTCGCCTCGGCCGTAGCCTACCGGGCCGAGTTCCTCATCTGGATGTTCTCCACCAACATGCCGCTCATCATGCTCGCGCTCTGGACGGCGGTGGCGCGGAGCGGTCCGGTCGGCCCCTATTCGCAGCGCGGCTTCGTCGCCTACTACCTCGCCGCCCTCCTCGTCCGGCTGATGACCGGAGCCTGGGTGGTGTGGGAGCTGACGATGGAGATCCGCCAGGGCACCCTCGCCCTGCGGCTCTTGCGCCCGCTGCATCCCCTGGTCGCCTACAGCGCGGAGAATCTCGCGGCGCTGCCCCTGCGCGGAGTGATCGCCCTTCCGGTAGTCGGCATCCTGCTCTGGAGCGCGCGCGCGCACCTCGGCCACGATCCGTTCCTCTGGGCGGTGTTGCCCTTCGCCATGCTCGGCGCCTGGCTCCTCACCTTCCTCGTCATGGCCCTGATCGGGACACTGGCGCTCTTCCTCGAGAGCGCGACCAGCCTCTTCGAGGCGTGGCTCGGGATCTCGGCAGTCCTCTCCGGATATCTCGTTCCGCTCGACCTGTTTCCGGCGGCGGTCCAGAAGGTCGCGCTGGTGCTGCCGTTCCGGTTCCTGCTCTCCTTTCCCGTCGAGCTCATCCTGGGAAAGCCGGGGCGCGGCGACGCGCTCCTCCTCCTCGCCGCGCAGTGGGGATACGTTCTTGTGTTCCTCGTCGCGATGAGCGCGGTCTGGCGCGCCGGTTTGCGGCGCTACGCGGCATACGGCGGATGAAGCGGCTCCTCGCCATCGTGCGCGCGCAGCTTCGCGCCTCCGTCGCGCTCGCGCTCCAGTACCGGCTCGAGTTCCTCGTCGAGGGTGCTCTGTCGGTGCTCTGGGTGGGGGTCACGCTCGTGCCGGTCCTGGTCGTCTTCGGCCAGCGGCCCATGGTCGAGGGATGGTCCTTCCCGGAGATGCTTCTCGTCCTCGGCTGGTTCGTCGCCCTCAAGGGATTCCTGGAAGGCGCCGTGAGCCCGTCCCTCCTCAACGTGATCGAGCACGTCCGCAAGGGTACGCTCGATTTCGTCCTCCTCAAGCCGGCGGATGCGCAGCTTCTCGTCTCCATCGCCAAGATCGAGCCGTGGAAGGTCGTCGATCTCGCCGGCGCGGTGGCGATCTTCGCCTACTCCTTCCACCAGCTCGGTCGCGGCCCCTCGCCCGGGCACGTCCTCGCGGCGCTCGCCATGCTCCTCGCCGCCCTTCTCGTCCTCTATTCGATCGCGATCCTGGTGGTATCGATCGCCTTCATCGCGGTACGCGTCGACAATCTCCTCTACCTGTTCCAGAGCGTGTTCGACGTGGCGCGCTGGCCGAGCACGGTCTTCCGCGGCGCGCTGTCGGTGGTCTTCACGTACGTGCTCCCTCTCGCGCTCATGACCACGTACCCGGCGCTCGCGCTTCTCGGAAAGCTCACCCCCGCAGCCGCCTTCGGCGCCCTGGCATGGACCATCGCCTTCGCCGCGCTCGCGCGACTCGCCTGGCGGTCCTCGATCGGGCGGTACACGTCCGCGTCTTCTTGAAACGGCAGGGAATCGGTGCCCGCCGAGACTCTTCCCATCGACCAGGCGCTACCCGGAATCGTCGACGCGCTCCGGGAGGGATCGGCAGTGGTCATCGAGGCGCCGCCCGGCGCCGGCAAGACGACCCGCGTCCCGCCGGCGCTGCTCGATCTCGTCCCGGGCGAGGTGCTCGTCCTCGAGCCCCGCCGGATCGCTGCCCGCGCCGCCGCTCGCCGCGTCGCCGCGGAGCGCGGCGAGAAGCTGGGCGAGTCCGTCGGCTACCAGGTCCGATTCGAGGACGTCTCCGGCCCGCGAACGAAGGTCCGCTTCCTCACCGAAGCGATCCTCACCCGCCGCCTTCTGCGCGATCCTTCGCTCGCGGGCATCGGCGCCGTCGTCCTCGACGAGTTCCACGAGCGCCACCTCCACGGCGACCTCGCTCTTTCGCTCCTCGCACGGCTCGTCCGGAGCGGGCGCCCGGATCTCAAGCTCGTGGTCATGTCCGCGACCCTCGAAACGGCGCCGGTCGCCCGTTTCCTCGACTGCCCCGTGGTGAAAAGCGAAGGCCGCCGCTTTCCCGTGGACATCGAGCACCTCGAACGTCCCGACGACCGGCGCTTGCCGGAGCAGGTTGCCGCGGCCGTGCGCCGCGCCACGGTGCCCGGCACCCGCGGCGACGTCCTCGTCTTCCTCCCGGGCGCGGGCGAGATCCGCGCCGCCGCGCAGGAGCTAGGGGAGCTCGCCGCGGCTCGCGATCTGCTCGTCACGCCGCTCCACGGAGATCTCCCGTCCGAGGAACAGGATCGCGCGCTCGCTCCTGCCCCTCGTCGCAAGGTGATCCTCGCAACCAACGTCGCCGAGACGAGCGTCACCGTGCCGGGCGTGACGATCGTGGTGGACAGCGGTCTCTTCCGCCTCGCCACCCATTCGCCCTGGTCCGGGCTCCCTTCGCTCTCGGTGGCGAAGGTGAGCCGCGCTTCCGCGGAGCAGCGCGCCGGTCGCGCCGGCCGCCTCGAGCCAGGACGGGCCATCCGGCTCTACACCCGCGCCGAGTACGAGAGCCGCCCGCCCTTCCACCCGCCCGAGGTGCAGCGGGCCGATCTCGCGGAGATGTCGCTCGACCTCGCCGCGGCCGGAATCGATCCCGCAGCGCTCGACTGGCTCGACCCTCCGTCACCACAAGCCCTCGGCTCCGCTCAGGAGCTGCTTCGCCGCCTCCGCTTGATCGATGCCCCTGGACGGCCGACGGACCTCGGACGAAGGTGTGCGGACATGCCGCTCCACCCCCGCCTGTCGCGTCTCGCCCTCGAGGCGGCGCGGCGCGGCGCTCCTCGCGAGGGTTCCCTCGCCGCCGCCATCCTGGGAGAGCGGGAGGCGAGGCTCGCAAGACCCGCGCCCACCGGACGGTCCGACGTGCTCGAGCTTCTCGATACGGCACAAGTCCGTCCGGGCTCGCGCCTCCACCGCGCGCGCGCACAGGTCGAGCGCCACCTGGGCCGCGCGGAAGAGGCCCCTACGCGGGATGCTCGAGAGGAGGCGGTCTGCATCGCGGTGCTGGCCGCATTTCCCGATCGGGTGGCGCGCAGGAGAGTTGCCGGAGGCGCGGAGGTGGTGTTCGCGGGAGGCGGCTCGGCGACGATGGCCCGCGAATCGGGGGTGCGCGACGCGGAGCTTCTCGTCGCCGTCGACGCGGAGGAGCGGCGGACGACGCGCGCGAGCGTCCTCGTGCGCCTCGCGAGCGCGATCGAACCGGAGTGGCTCCTCGACTTGTTCGCGGACGACCTCACGGAATCCGTCGAGGTCGTCTGGGACGCCGCCCGCGAGCGGGTCGCGGTCGTCGCGCGGCTGTCGTACCAGGGGCTCGTTCTGGAAGAATCGCGAAAGCCGCCCGGCCCGGAGCACGCCGGCGAGGCCGCGCGACTTCTCGCTTCCCATGCGACGCCCGAGCTGCTGCTCGAGCCCGACGCGCTCGCCTCGCTGCGCGGCCGCGTCGAGGCGGTCGCGACTGCCGCTCCGGAACATGGGCTGCGCAGGATCGAGGACACGGACGTTCGGGCAGCCCTCGAATCGCTCTGCCACGGGTCGTCGACCCTGGAAGACTTGCGCGGCGCGGATCTCAAATCCGCCATCCTCGAGCGCGCCGGCCCCGGCGCGGCCGCTCTCCTCGACCGCCTCGCTCCGGAATCCGTCCCCCTCCCTTCCGGCCGGCGAGTGCGGGTCGAATACGGCCCGGGGCAACCGCCGGCCCTGCGCTCGCGCCTGCAGGACTTCTTCGGGATGAAGCGCGGCCCCGCCATCGTCCAGGGCCGCCTCCCGCTCGTCCTGCACCTCCTCGCCCCGAACGGCCGCGCCCAGCAGGTGACGCAGGATCTGGCCGGATTCTGGGAGCGGCACTACCCGGCCGTTCGCCGCGAACTGATGCGCCGGTACCCGAAACACCCCTGGCCCGAGGACGGCGCGACCGCAACTCCTCCCGCGCCCAGGCGCGGCCACACCTGATCTACTCAGTGGATGGCGGCCCGCACCGGCAGCTCTCGCACGAGGCGTGCCTCCTCCCGCGCGAGCACCGCAAGCCGCTCCTCGAGCCCGTCCGGCGCGGCGTTGCGGGCAAGCCGCAGGAACAGCGACCCGTGCCCCGCCTCCGCCTGCGCCAGCTCCTCGTAGAAATCGCGCAGATACCGCTCGGGAAGGTTGTCCGCGAGCAGTTGCAGGCGCTCGCGGCTGCGCAGCTCGATCAGCGCGGAGACGAGAAGCTGATCGAGGAGGCGTTCCGCCCGCGGCTGGCGCACGAGCGCCTGCAGCCCCTGCGCGTACGGATCGCCCGCGTCCCGCCCGAGCGAGAGCCCGCGCGATTCCAGCAGCGCGATCACCTTCGCGAGGTGCCCCGCCTCCTCGCGGGCGAGCCGCGCCATCGCCCTCGGAAGCCCCGGTACGTCCGGGAACGCGGCCAGCATGCTCAGCGCATGCGCGGCGGCCTTCTTCTCGCAGTGCGCATGGTCGACGAGCACCTCGTCGAACCGCTCCAGGGCGAGGCGGACCCACGCTGCCGATGTCGCACAAAGAAGCTCCACTCGCCCGCTTGTTGCATGGCCCGCCGAGAGCGGGCAAGAAGCGACCGTGCGCATCGGCGTCATCTCGGACACGCACGGCCTCTTGCGGCCCGAGGTCGCGACTGCGTTCGCGGGCGTCGATCACATCCTCCACGCCGGCGACATCGGCGACGCCGGCGTCCTCCGGGACCTGGAGAAGATTGCCTCCGTGACCGCCGTCGCCGGCAACGTCGACGGATTCCGTTGCGGCAAGGCCCGCGAGACGGCGCGCGTCGTGCTGGGACGCGTCCGCTTCTTCCTCGTCCACATCCTCGATCGTCCGCGGCGGCCGCGCCCCGAGGTCACCCGCGACCTCGCCCGCGACCCCGCCGACGTGGTGGTCTTCGGCCACAGCCACCTGCCGCACGACGAGACGATCGAAGGCGTCCGCTACTTGAACCCCGCCAGCGCCGGACCGCGCAGGTTCGATCTTCCCATCTCCGTCGCCCTGATCGACATCGCCCACGCCAAGGTGAAGTCCGTACGCTTCGTCGGCCTCGACGCGCGCAGCGAAGGCGCGCTGGAGGTGCGCATGAACCAGCTCAGCGCGCGTTAGTCGAGGGACAGGACGTGCAACTCGCCCGCGTGGGCGATTGCAGGCTGCCGCGGGATGGTCGCGCCTAGCTGCGAGAGCACTCGCGTCGCGTCGAAGCCCGCGAGTGCCTTTTCCGGATCGAGCCCACGCCGCACGGCCTCGTCCCAGGTGCTTCCGTCGACGGCAGCGCCGGCGAACTCGGTCGCACCGTCGCGCCCGTCGGTTCCGGCAGCCAGGAACGACGCCTTCTTGCCTCGCAGCGCGCGGGCCATGAGGAGCGCGAGGTGCTGCGCGCGTCCGCCCGGCGGAGCGTCCGGCGGAATGCGCGCTTCCGGCTCGCCCGAGGCGCAGAAGACCCCGGGCCCGCGCCGCGCCGCGTACCCGCGTGCCACTTCTTCCACCGGGCCGGTCACGAGCGGCAGCACCTCCGCGGGCGGCCGCAGCTTCGCCGCCTCCTTCGCGGCGGCGTGCATGTCGCAGAGCGCCTGGTGCTCGACGAAATCGGCGGGCTCGCCCGGTTTCAACGTCTCCTCTTCGCCGCGATCGAGGATCTGCTGCGCCGCCCAGGGCACGACGACGGACCTCGCCCGGAGCACCTCGCGCGCCTGCTCGAAGGTGGTGGGGTCTGGCGCCGCCGGCCCGCTCGAAACGGCGGATGTTCCCCCGCGCGGGACGTCGACCAGCACCAGGGCGCGGGCGTTGCGCACGCCAGCGGCATGAAGAACCTTGGCGAGCCCTCCGCCCTTGAGGCGCGAAAGGTGCGCTCGGACGCAGTTCATCTCCTCGATCGGCGCTCCACTGCCGAGGAGAGCCTCGTTGACGGCGCGCACGTCGAGAAGCCCGAGGCCCGATCGCGGCACCTCCGCGAGCGCCGACCCTCCCCCGCTCACGAGCCACAGCGCCGCGTCGCGCGGGCCGAGCGACTGCGCGGCCGAGAGGAGCGCGCCGCCCGCCCGGAACGAGCCTTCGTCGGGAACCGGATGCGACCCTCCGAGGAGGATCGGCGGGCTCGCGTCCTCGGCCGGCACGGCGAACGCGAGCGGCTCCAGGGCCACCGCGGCGCGCGCGCCCGCGAGCATCCTCGCGGCCGCCTTTCCTATCCCCAGCGCCACCAGACGACCGCCGGGAAGCGGCCGCGGCACCTTTCCCGAGGCGCACGCCTCGCGCACGAGCCGCTCCGCCGAAAGCGCATCCACTACCCGATGGAACAGGTCTACGAGCTCTGAGCGCGGGATCACGAACAGAGCGTACCCGTTCAACGCAAGAACTTGAACAACCCCGGCAGCACGCGACCGGCGGGCCCGAGCCGGCACTCGTCGAACATGCTCGCGTTGTCGGGCCGCTCCGGCCCGACGTACACGGTTCGCGGCGGCCGGCTCCGCTCCCGCGCCTCGGCGACGAAGCCAGCGGCGGGATACACCGAGCCCGAGCTCCCGACGGTGAGGAAGAGATCGCACGCCTCGATCGCGTCGGCGATCTCGCGCAGCCCGAGCGGAATTTCCCCGAACCAGATTACGTCCGGCCGGATGGTGCCGCCGCATTCGTCGCAGACGGGAGGGTCGTCGAGGTAGGTGCGGTCGTCCCGGAACGGCGGCCGCGGGCAGGTATCGCACCGCGACGTCAAAAGCTCGCCGTGCATGTGCAGGACGCGCTTCGAGCCCGCGAGCTCGTGCAGCGGATCGACGTTCTGGGTGACGAGGAAGAGGCCGTCGCCGAGGAATCCTTCGAGCTCCGCCAGGGCGAGATGCGCCGGATTCGGCTTCACCTCCCCGACCTGCTTGCGGCGCTCGGAGTAGAACCGCCAGACGAGCCGCGGATCGCGCGCGAAGCCTTCGGCCGTGGCCACGTCCTCCACCCGGTGCTGGTACCAGAGCCCTCCGGCGTCGCGGAAGGTGGCGACTCCGCTCTCGGCGCTGATCCCGGCACCGGTGAGCACGAAGACGCGGCTTCCTCGCTTTACTGCGATGGGCTCGAACTCCCCACTGGGACCGACCCGCGACATCCTGGAACCTCCGAACAACCAGCGTTGCGCGCGCGCCGCTCCCGCGCAACCATCGTAGCCATGCAAGGCACCGATCTGCGCAGCGAGCTGTCCCGCCGGTACTTCGTGAAGTCGCGCACGGCCCGCACGGCCGCGATCCGCATGGCCTACATTGCCTACGCCCGGACGGTGGCCGGCTGGCAGCTACGCCGCCCGACGACCGAGGCGAGGGCCTCTCTTCGACGCCGCATCGAAGAGCTGTTCGATCGCGACTGGCAGGACGCCGCGGACGGCCTCTATCCCCGCGAGCTGATCGAAGGCCTGCCCTGGCGCGAATATGCGCTCGCCGCTCCGAAGCTCATCGCCGATCTGCCCAAGACCCGCGAGCGCATCCGCACCGGACGCCACGACGAGCTGCCGGAGCAGGCCGATCGCTACCCTCGCTACTACGCGCGCAACTTCCACTACCAGACCGACGGCTACCTGGGACACACGAGCGCGGAGCTCTACGACCTCCAGGTCGAGCTGATCTTCGGCGGCACGGCGGACGCGATGCGCCGCAGGCTCGTGCCCCCCGTCGTCCGCTACTCCCGGACACACGGATACGGCTCGGCCCGCCCGATGAAGCTCCTCGACGTCGCCTGCGGCACGGGTCACCTGCTCCGGATGTTGGGAAAAGCGCTCCCCGACGCGCGCCTTTTCGGTCTCGATCTCTCGCCCCAGTACATCGCCCGCGCCCGCGAGACGCTCCCCCGGGAGATGGACGTGAGCCTCGTCTGCGACGACGCCGAGAAGCTCCCCTTCGTCGACGGCCACTTCGACGCGGCGACGAACCTGTACCTGCTCCACGAGGTGCCGCGCGACGTCCGCGCCCGGGTGCTCGGGGAGATGTTCCGGGTGGTGCGGCCGGGCGGCCTCGCCGTCGTGGCGGACAGCCTGCAGTTCCGCGACGCTCCGGAATTGACCCGCGAGCTGCGGGCGTTCCCGGAGCGGTTCCACGAGCCTTATTACGAAGAGTACGCCGGGCAGGACCTCGGAGAGATGGTCTCGTCGGCGGGCTTCACCGTGCGCGAGACGTCGCTCGCCTTCCTCACCAAGGTGGTGGTGGCGGAAAAGCCGACCTGAGCGGCGGCGGCTCCGGCTCCTCTTTCTCGAGCGCGGCGAGCTGCCTGCCCCTTCGCGCCCAGCTGATCGCTACCGAGCCCACCGCCACGAGCACCGTCACCACCACGCCCAGGAGCAGGCCGACCCCGAGAAGCACCGACTGCACCGACGGGTCACCAGCCTGCCCGAAGCACACCGGGCACGAGAAGAGGATCATGTCGAGACGCCCCTGAGCTTGCGCAAGAACCACAGGCCGTAGACGACCAGGACCGCGGCGGCGACGACGCCACCGATTCCGAGCAGAAGGGTGCCGTCCTTCCCGCTGCGGGCGTGATCGAGGATGCCCCAGGCCCCGACCATCAGCGCGCACAGCGTCGAGACGACGATGAAGAAGATGTGGAAGCTCTTCAGCGACACGTCACACCGCCGACGATTCGACAATCGTGAACATGGGAAGGAGCAGGACGAGGACGAAGAACGCGACGGTCAGGAGGAGGACCGCGTAGATGACCTTGCGCTCGTCGAGGAGGTGCATGAACACCGCCGCCACCATCCCCGCCTTGACGCAGGCGATCACGAGCGCAACCGCGATGGCGAGCGGCCGGTTGAGGTGCAGGTAGCTCACTCCGACGGTGACGGCGGTGAGGCACAGCAGGGCCACGAACACCACGTAGTACTTGCTCAGGTGCTTCTTGAACTCCTCGGGGCTCTCCGTATGCGCAAGCCTGTGGCCTCCGCCTGTCGCGGGCAACGCCCGCTCCTGCCTCTCATGCGCAGTCGCCAAAGGTTCGCTCCTCAGAGGAGATAAAGCGAAGGAAAGAGAAAAATCCAGACCAGATCGACGAAGTGCCAGTACAGGCCGGCGTTCTCGACCCGGTTGGTGAAGCGCTCCGGCTCGGTCGCCCACATCCGCGACCCGACGGTGAGCAGGAACGTGTTGACGATGATGCCGCCGATGACGTGGATGCCGTGCAGGCCGGTGAGCGTGAAGTACACGGCGTAGAAATTGTCGTGCGACGGGTAGTGGCCGAGCTCGAACTTGTGCGTGTACTCGAAGTACTTGATGACGAGGAACACGAACGACAGCGCGATCGTCGCGCCCAGCCACATCCGGAAGCGGGGCAGGTTCTGCATCTTGCAGCTCGCCCAGGCGAGGACCATGGTGATCGACGAGGTGATGAGGACCGCCGTGTTCAGCGTCGCGAGCGGGACGTTGAGGATCTCGCTCGAGAGCCCGCCTTCAGGCGGCCAGTGCGGCGCGGTGGTGCGGATCACCACGTAGCTGGAGAAGAGCGCTCCGAAAAGCATCACCTCGCTCGCGAGGAACAGCCAGATCCCGAACTTGCCGTTCGGGAGGCCCGTGACCGGATGCGGCTCGACGGTGTGCGGGATGACCGCGTCCGCGGCGTAGATGCTAGCTTCGGCCATCTGCCAACGCCTCCCCGGCGAACTGCGGGTGATAGTCGGTCTCGTGCCCCGGCACGCTGTACTCGTACGGCTCGCGGTAGACGACCGGCGGGGTGAGGAAGTTTCCGTGGGGCGGCGGGCTCGGCGCGGCCCATTCCAGCGTGGTCGCCGACCAGGGATTCTCCGCCGCGCGCTCCCGCGCGAGGCTCGAGAAGAAGTTCCAGATGAACGGCAGCTGGGCGATGAAGAGCCCCCAGGCCGACCAGGAGATGATCACGTTCAGCGACTGGATCGCGCGCCCGTGCGCGTAGACCGTCGGGTCGTAGAGCCTGCGCGACAGCCCCGCCATCCCCTGGAAGAACATCGGCATGAAGATGCCCTGCATGCAGATGAAGCTGAGCCAGAAGTGCAGCTTTCCCAGCCCCTCGCTCATCCGTTTTCCGGTGGCCTTCGGATACCAGTAGTAGATGCCCGCCATCAGCGCGAAGAGCGTCCCCGGCGCGACGACATAATGGAAGTGGCCGATCACATAAAACGTGTCGTGCAAGTAGATGTCACTCGAGGTGAGGCCGAGCGGGAGCCCCGTGAGACCGCCGATGGCGAACATGGGCAGGAAGGACACCGCGAACAGCATCGGCGTGTTGAAGCGTATCGCTCCGCCGTAGAGCGACATGATGAAACACGTCAGGATGATCACGCTCGGGATCGAGATGATCATCGTGGTGGTCTGGAAGAACGTGCTCATCGTCGTCCCCATGCCGGTCATGAACATGTGGTGGGCCCAGACGACGAAGCTCATGAAGCCGAGGAAGATGACGCTATAGACGAGCAGCCGGTAACCCCAGAGCGGCTTGCGGGTGTTGTTCGCGATCACCTCCGCGACGATTCCCATCGCCGGGAGGATGAGGACGTAGACCTCGGGGTGGGCGAGGAACCAGAAGAGGTGCTGCCAGAGCAGCGGATTCCCTCCGCCCGCCACCCGGTACTGCTCGCCCGAGACGACGAGGCCGGTCGGCAGGAAGAAGCTGGTTCCCGCGAGCCGGTCCATGAGCTGGAGGATGGCGGCGGCCTCGAGGGGCGGGAAGGCGAGCAGCAGGAGGAACGAGGTCACGAACTGCGCGTGCACGAAGAAGGGCAGCCGCCAGAACGTGAGCCCCTTCGCGCGGAGCTGGACGATGGTGACGATGAAGTTCACGGAGCCGAGGAGGCTCGAGGTGATGAGCAGGACCATGGCGATGAGCCACATCGTCTGCCCCGGCACCTGCGTCAGCTCGGAGAGCGGCGGATAGTTCGTCCAGCCCGACTGCGCCGCGCCGCCGGGCATGAAGAAGCTGTAGAGCATGAGGAGCCCGCCCGGCAGGAACGACCAGTACGAAGCCATGTTCAGCCGGGGGAACGCCATATCGGGAGCCCCGATCTGCAGGGGCACGACGTAATTTCCGAAGGCGCCGACCGCGAGCGGCACCACCCCCATGAAGACCATGATGGTCCCGTGCATCGCGCCGAGCTGGTTGTAGAACTCGGGCGCCATCACGCCGCCCGGCATCGCGTTCTCGCCCAGGAGCTTGGAGGCCCAGCCGAGCGGCCGGCCCGGATACGCGAGCTGCCAGCGCATCAGCATCATCAAGCTGAAGCCCGTGAGCAGGAAGACGAGGGCGGTGATGCCGTACTGGATGCCGATGACCTTGTGGTCGACGGAAAAGATGTATTTGCGCCAGAAGGGCAGCTCGTGCCCGTGCGCATGATCGTGGCCGTCACCACCGTGGTCGTGGCCGTGCCCGTTTCCGCCGCCGCCAGGGGGCTGGGTTGACGCTCCGTGGGTCGTTGGCTGTGTGGTCATTGAAGTCCCTCGGCTACTTCGCGGGCTGCTGCGCGGTCGGAGGTTGCTCCTCGGAAGGCGTGGGAGCGTTCTCCTTCTCCCATTTCGCGTAGTCCTCGGGGTTGTCGATGAGGACGTCCGCGCGCATCCGGTAATGTCCGAGCCCGCAGAGCTGGGCGCAGGCAAGCTCGAAATGGCCCGGCTGCGTTGCCCGGAACCAGACCGGAACGCGCATGCCGGGAATCGCGTCCTGCTTCACCCGCAGCACGGGAATGTTGAAGGAATGGATGACGTCCTTCGAGCTGATCTGGACGATGACGTCCTTGTTCACCGGGACGTGGAGCTGGTTGACGGTGGAGATGTCGTCCTTGCCCGCCGGATCGTCGGGATCGAGGCCGAGGGGATTGTCGCCCGACATCGTGGCCACGCTCGCCTTGCCGAACTTTCCGTCCTTGCCGGCGTAGTGGAAGTTCCAGGCAAACTGCTCGGCGACGAGCTCGACGACGAGGGCGTCCTTCTCGGAAGGCGGCTTGTTCTTGTACTTGAACCACACCGGCGTCGAGAGCCCGAAGAGCAGGAACACCTCGACCACCACCACACCCGCCTCGATGTACTTGGTGAAGACCGCCTTGGGCGGAGCGTACGTCGCCTGGTGACCGGGCCGGGCGCGGAACTTCACCAGGCAGTAGACGAAGAAGATCCCCCACCCCAGGAAGAGCAGGAGCATGAACCAGTGGATGATCGCGATGAGGTTGTCGATCTGTGCCCCATGGCTGGACACGTCGACGGGAAGCCAGAAGCCGTACTTGGTCTCATCCATGCGTGGTTGCCCTGAAGTTCTTCAGCGGGATGTGAGCGAAGCGATCGACGGCGGCGGACCGGACGGAGAGCCGGAAAGCGTCGCGGCGCACCAGAACGCGAGGCCGGCGAGCAGCACCGCCGGAGTCAATGCCCAGAAGATCCGCGATGCGGCCTGAACCGCCGAAGTCCTTTCCGGCGTTTCACGCAGGCGCATGGCGAGGAAGACCGCCTCCGTGGCGAGGACTGCCAGCGCTGCGCCTCGAAGCACGGTCCAGAGGAGGATCGCGGCGTTTTCAGGCACAGCCATGTCCATGTGCGCGGGTTGCTAGCACGCCGGATCGTTCGCGGTCAATCGCTCTGCGACTCCGCTCCCGCTCTGCGGAAGCGGTGCAACTCCGCGGTTCACCGGCGCTTTATCCCAGAATCGCGGCGATGTGTCACAGCATCGGGCGATGGTCGATCATCAGCATTCCGAACAGCACCGTGAGGTACAGGAGCGAAAAGGCGAACTCGCGCCGCGCCCACTTCTCGCCGGCGTCCTTTCTCAACCCGAGAAGACCGCAGGCGAGAAATCCCGCTCCGGCAACGAGCGCGGTGACCAGATAAACGGGGCCGCCGAGGCCGAGCGGAACGAAGAGCAGGGACACGAACACCAGCGCCACCGTGTAGCGGACGATGTTCCGCCTCGCTTCCGCCTCGCCGCCAGGCTCGTTCGGCTGCACGACGAGCCCGGCGCGTGCGTAGTCCTGCTTGCGGAACAGGGTGATGGCGAGGAAATGCGGCACCTGCCAGAGGAACATGACGGCGAACAGCAGGACGCCGCCGAGCTCGATCCTTCCCCGGGCCGCGGTCCAGCCGATGAGCGGCGGGATGGCCCCGGGAATCGCCCCGACGAGGAGCGCCGCGGCCGTGGTGCGCTTGAGCGGCGTGTAGAGGAGCACGTAGCTCACCAGCGCGAGCGAGGCGAGGAGCCCGGGCACGGCGCCGACCCCGAAGGTGAGGAGGGGCACGGAAATCGCGGCGAGACCGAGACCGAAGCGGAGCGCGACCTGCGGATCCATCCGCCCGGCAGGGAGCGGGCGATTCATGGTCCGCGCCATCAGCGCGTCGCTGTCGCGCTCGAGGTACATGTTGAGGACGTTCGCCGCCGCGACGATGAGCACGGTGCCGACGAGGGTTACGACGATGGTCTTCGCGCTGGTGCGCTCCGGAGCGAGCCACAGCCCTCCGGCGGTGGTGAAGACGACCAGCGAGGTGATCCGCGGCTTCACCAGCGCGACGAAGTCGCGGGAGCTCGCGGCACGCGCCGGATTCGCGGCGATCACGTCACCGCTCCCAGCGCAGGGGCTTCCTCCGCGACGTGTTCCGGCCGCGGCTTCGAGAGCGCGAGGATCGAGACGAGGTCGGCGAGGAGCAGCGCCGCGACGAGGAGGTGCGCGGTCACCGGAACAAGGTCCTTGAACGTGACGATGGTGAGGACTCCGAGGACGATCTGGACGAGCACGAGGAGAGGCCCGGCCAGCGCAAGGGCGCGGATCGTCCCGCGCGCCCCCCACATCGCCGCCGCGTTGGCGAGGACCAGACCGAGCACGACGAAGGCGAACGCCCGGTGCGCCATGTGCAGATGGACCGACGGGTGCACCCCCGTGGGCCAGAGCGCGGCGCGGCAGTACGGGAGATCCACGCAGACGAGACCCGCCCCCGTGTGGCGGACCGCGGCGCCCAGCACGATCTGCACGTAGACCGCCACCGCCGTGATCCACGCGAGCGGTGTCGCCGTCCACGTCCCGGGCCGCCCCGAAAGCCGCCACGCGAGCACGACCAGGGAGGTGAGGAAGAGCATCGACGTCGCGGTATGCAGCACGAGCACGGTCGGAGGCAGCCGGTAAACGACCGTCAGGCCCCCGAGAAGGCCCTGGGCGACGACCAGCGCGAGCGCCACGGTCGCAAGCCTGCCGGGACCCCGCTCCCGCGCCGCCACGGCCGCGAAGCCTGCGAAGCCCAAGGCGACGAGGAAGATCGCCCAGGCGGGAAATTCACCGTCACGCTGCCGCAACCAGGCTCCCGCGAACGCCCCGGCGAAAAGGACCGGGAGGATCGCGCCGCACAGCAACATCGTCCGCCGGCGGGGGAGCAAGCCGAAGCAGAGTCCCACGGCGCAGATGCCCACGCTGGTCGCGATCAATCGATGCGTGTGCTCGACCGCGACACCCCCGACCATCCTGGGAAGGGGCGACCCGTAGCAGAGCGGCCAGTCGGGACAGGCGAGCCCGGAATCGGTGTTGGTGACGAGGCCGCCCGCGACGATGAGGCAGAGCGTGAGGAGCGCGGCGGCGGCGGCGAGACGACGAACCCACATCGGACGGCGCTCTCCCGAAACGAACGAGGGGAAAGCCGCTTGTATGCGACCCTCCCCTCGCGATGCAAATCGCTGAGCGCCCGTGCGGTTAGTTATATGTCGCGGAGAACGACAGGCCGACGCCCCAGGTATTGATCATCTGGGCGGTGTCGGTGGTGTCCGACTTGTTGGCCGAGTACGAGAAGTGGCCGGCGAGGCCGAGGCCCCAGTGGTCCGAGACCCACCACTCCTTGCCGAGCGAGAGCCGGGTGCCGAGGCCCCAGGCAGAGTCGCCGGTGAAGTTGCCGGCCGTCAAGTTGATGCGCGTGAACGCCGCGGTGGCCGAGGCGTACATGTTCACCGGCATGAAGTAGTACGTCAGGTTCGGACCGATGCCGACCAGGGTCACCTGCGTGTTCGAGATGGTGCCGGAACCCGAAGGCGAAATTGCGTTGGGATTGCCGATCACGCCATCGTAGATGTGTGCGCCGAGGATGACGTTCTCGGAGACCGCCCCGCCGATGACGACGCCGAACATCCCGGCGCCGCCGGACAGGGTCGTGTCGCCCATCGAGCTCGACATGTAGCCGGCCCCGACATCGGGACGGATGAGGAAGCCGAAGTGGCGATTGACGGTGTCGTCGCGGAGCATCATCCCGGGAGTCATCCGGCTCGCCGGCAAGGTCGCCCCGGCGTGGGCGGGGGCGGCGACGACGGTGGCGGCGGCAAGCGCCACCGCACTGACTACTGCCTTCATGAACTCCTCCGAGTAACGTGATCGGGCTTTGCACCCCGTTAAGTACTCGAAAGAGCGGAGTTCCAGAAAGGCGCGCGCCGCGCACTTTGTATGCCCGCGCGGGCGCTTACCGGGCGACGTCGCCAGTCGTCTCGTGGGTCCCCAGCGCGGGCTGCTGCGGGGCGACGGCGGGCCTCGTGGGTCCCCGGCGCGGGCTGCTGCGGGGCGACGGCGGGTCTCGTGGGTCCCCGCCGGCGACCCGCGGGGGTACGGGGGGCAGGCGCGGCCGGCCCCCCGATCAGATCCCGCGCCGCGCCGGGAGCAAGGGGAGGTAGGTAAAGGACTAGCCGGTGCCCTTCTCCGTGCCGTCGTACTTGAAGTTCACCTTGGTGGGCTTGCCGTCCTCGACGGTGATTTCCTGGGTCTTGGTGCCGTACTTCTCGTGCCAGGTCTCGAGCGTGTACTTGCCGGGAGGAACGTTGGCGATCTTGAACGAGCCGTCTCCGCCGGTGACCGACTGGTACGGGTTCTTGGAAATGCCGACGTACCCGCGCATCCATGGATGCACGTCGCACTTCCACTTCATCATGCCCTCTTCCTTGGCGACGTACTCGATCGGCGCTGCCTTGTCGTTCGGCATTCCTTTGTTGAATACCGTCGACGACCCGAGGTACGCATGCACGTTGTGGAGGACGGGATCGCCGTTCTTCGCCCTGATCTTCTGCCCCACCTGCGCGACGGCCATACGCGGCTCGTACATGCAGTCCTTCTGGTCCATCTCGACTTCCTTCGCGTCCGCGGCGACGGGGACGTCCTTCGCCCCCTTCGAGATGTGGACCCATACGTTCTCGAGCTTCCCGTTCTTCACCAGGACCGCGGGGTCCGTCATCGGGTGCTTGGCGCAGTACGGGTCAGCCTCGCGGTGCAGCTTCGCCGCCGTCGGCGCCTTGCCGCCGAAGTCGACCTCGCCTTCGATCGATCCCGCGGCGAATGCCGCGCACGGCAAGATCGCCGCAGAGACGACCGCGATCGCCGCGGTTTTGAAATTGTTCATGCTCTTCTCCTCGAAAGTTTGAACGGCCCGGGCACGTACCAAAGCGATCCGTGCGGGTCAAGCATCGAGTCCGACTGCGGTCCTGAACGCGGAATTCAAACCGCTGCGGCGATCTGCCGCGAGAGCGAGGGTCGTCCCGCGACGGGCCGAAACCCACCGGCCCGCAGACGGAGGACCGCTCGCTCACCCGCGACCGCCGCTCTAGCCGCGGCCGCCCGCGATCGACGCCGTCTTCGTTCTCGGCGGCTCGTAGCCGGGCTCGCCGAGGTGCATGAGCAGGTCGCGGAGCGCCTCGATCTGCGCCTTCGGGTCGCCACCGAACGCCTGGCTCGGGCCGGTCGGATGCTGCGGATCCGAGAAGTCCCAGAACGACGGCATGCGCGTTCCTTCGAGCAGCGCGTTCGGGTTCTTCAGCCACGCGAGAACCCAGTCGGGCCTCAACCTCGATTTCGCGAGGAGGAAGTTGGGCGCCGCGGAAGCCGGGTCCTGGTTCGGGGCGAGCTTTCCGATCACGTGGCAGGAGGTGCACTTCAATTCCGCCATCAGCGCGGTCGCCTCCTTCGACCTCTGCGGGCTCATTTCCTGCGACACGGGCGTGAGATACGGCCAGCTCTTCTGCGACGCCGCCGCGAAGTAGTGGACGATGTCCGTCGCGTCCTGGTCCGCGAAATGGAACGTGGGCATGCGGAAGGTCAGCCACGGCCGGAGCGGGACCGGAGCGCGCAGGAACGCGAACAGCCATTCCGGCTGCACGCGCCATCCTTCCCCCGTGAGCATGGGCGGGGCGAAGCTCTGGGTGTCGTCCGTGACCAGATCGCGGATCGTGCCGCCCCGGTTCTCGACGACGTGGCAGTTGCGGCAGCCGTTCCAGAAGACGAGCTGCTCGCCTTTCAGGACGGCGGCCTTGTTCGGATCCTGCCCCGCCAGGTATTGGCGATCTGGCCTCTCGCCGATCTGCCCTTTCAAGAAGACGAGGAGCGAGAGCGCCTCTTCGTCCGAGAAGTCGAACTGCGGCATGCGCGCGTCGACCCGCTCGTAGGCGAAGACGCGGGGCACGTGCAGCTTCTCCCAGACGAAGTTCGCGTACGTCTCCCGTTCCTTCGGGTTCTCCGTGAACCAGCGCACGTCGCCGAAATCGAGCAGGTGCGGATCCTTGCGGCCGTGCTCGGTCAGCTCGGTGGCGATCTTCTGCGCCTGCTCGAATCCCTTGATGTCGTGGCAACCGAAGCAGCCGTACTTCGCGATGAGCTTCTTTCCCTCGTCGGCCATCTGGGCTGCGCGCTGCGACTGGCCCCCCGTCAGCTCCGGCGGGTCCTGGTATTTCGCGTCGCTCTTCATGGTCAGGAGGAAGGCGGTGACGTTCGCTGCCTCCTCGTCGGTGAGCCGGAGGTCCGGCATCTTCGTCTCGGGCCACATCGCCTTCGGGTTCTTCACCCAGCTGTAGATCCACTCCGGGCGGGCCTTGTCGGCGACGTTCCACAGATTCGGCGCGTAGTCGCGCTCGGCGCTCCCCTCGCTGCGCCGCGCCGTGGAACCCTTCTCGTACACGTGACAGCCGCGGCATCCGACCGAGTCGAAGATCTCCTTCCCTTTCGCCGCGTCGCCCTTCGGGGCGGTGTCGACGAGAAGCTTCCCCTTGTCGCTCTGCGTCCAGAGGTAGGCGACGATCTCGGAGACTTCCTTCTCCCGGAGCTTGCGCTGCTCGGCGAGGACCTGCTCGTCGGTCTGGCCCTCGGCGCGCGGAACCGAGTTCGGGTCGACCGCACCCGGCCAGAAGTTCGGCATCCGGGTCGCGGGCCGCCATCCCTTCGGATAGCTGATCCAGGTGGTCAGCCATCCCGGCGAGGTCTTGGTGGCGACGGCGGTGAGGTTCGGTCCGCGCTTGGCGAGATCGAGATAGCCCTCGATCGGGTGGCAACCCCAGCAGCCCACCTCGACGAACAGCTTCTTGCCTTTGTCGAGGAGTGGAGCGTAGGCGAGGTTCATGTCCTGTGCGTGGCACTTGTCGCATTTCGACTGCATGAACGCGCCGCGGAAATGCTTCCCCATCACGTCGACCTCTTCCGTGAGGGGATCGTTCCAGTCGTGATCGTCCTCGCCGTGGCGGAACGCCTTGTGCCGCACGCCCTTCGTCTGCGAGCCCTCGCCGCCGTGGCAGGTCGTGCACCCGTACTGCTCGGGGACGTGGTTCTTGACCAGCAGATCCCAGCGGTGCGGATGCGTGCGGAAGACGGGCTTCACGTCGTAGAGATCGTTCTTCTCGCCTTCTTCCAGCGCGGCGAGCGTGTCCTTGTCGGTGCACACCTGGGCGACCTTGGGCGCGTGCTCGTGCTCGCCTTCCTTCTCCGCGTCGAGACTCGGATTGCGCGCCATTCCCGTGTACGCGGGCTCCTTGCTCATGACGGGTGCACCCTTGTCGTCCTTGAGCACGGACTTCGTCGTAAGGATCGAGCGTGACCCGGAGCCCGGCGGGCCGCAGTAGGCGT
>JBJMQD010000436.1:0-27233 GCA_045802855.1 Myxococcales bacterium
CGACCGGTGGCGGCGTGGCACTGCCCCTGCCAACGCCGCCACGGCGCGATTGTGCCGAGCCGCTCTCGGAGGCTCTGTCGCGGCTCCACGTCACGGTCTCGCGGCGGTTCCTGGAAAAAATCGAGGCCGCGCGAGCCGCGCTTTCCCATCTGCGACCCGGCGCAAGTACGGAGCACGTCCTGGAGGCGGGACTGGACCTCGTCCTCCAGCATCACGCCAAGCGCAAGGGGCTCGTCGAGAAGCCGCGCGGCGCCCTGCGGTCCGCAAGACCGGAAACCTTGAGGGCGGCCGTGAAGCGCGAGGTCTGGACCCGCGATGGTGGCCGTTGCCAGTGGCCCCTCGAATCGGGCGGGATTTGCGGGGCCACGATGCGGGTCGAGTTCGATCACAAAATCCCTCGCGCCGAGGGCGGCCCTTCAACTGCCGAGAACGTCCGGCTTCTTTGCAGGGTGCATAACGATCTCGCGGCACGGCAGAGATTGGGAGAAGCCTGGATGGACCAGTTCACCCGTCGGCGGTCGGGGTAGCGTCAGCCGTCGAATACCACTAGCGCGTCGACGCAGAGCCGCCACATGGTGGCTCCAGGGATCACTGCCCCGGCGGCAGGAAGTCGCGGCGGAGGCACGAGGCCGCCCCGTAGCCGTACTGGTTCGCGACCTCGTAGTCTCCGAGCAATGCGAGTTGATCGGCCCGGAGCGGCGGGAGCGGCTTCGGGCAGGGCGGCCAGCGCTCCGCGAAGAGCCAGAAGACGACGTCCCATCGCTCCTGCACGGCGAGCCCCTCTTCGAACGATGGCATCGCGGTCTCGATCCCGCCGTACGTGATCCGGTTGAACATCTCGTACGGGCTCCAGTTGAAGTCCGGATGCAGGATGTCCGGCGGGGGCGGGTCGAAGGTCTTCGCGACCTGCGGCGGAGGTCCCGTTCCGTCAGGTCCGTGGCAAAAGGCGCAGGCCTGCGCGAAGAGGCGCTTGCCGTTTTCGAGGTCGGGTTTCGCCCGCGGCGCCCTGCGCAGGTTCACCTGCGCGAGGATGCGATCGGCGATGGTGCCGCAGTCCGAACCGAGCTTGTAGTCGATTCCGAGAATGCGCTCGCGGATTCCTTTCACCTGCCCGTCGATCCCGGCGGCGAAGGGCGTGCCGATCGCGGCAAGGAGTCCGGATGCGTGATCGAGCAGCCCGGCAAGCTGGGCGAGGCGCCGCTGGATGGCCGGCGGATCGCCCAACTCCAGCGCCTCGCGATACTCCTCGGAGACCTGCTGCAGCGCGGCCACCACGCGATTCCAGGACGCTTCGTCCCCGGCCGAAAGCGGCGCCGGCGGCGGAGGCGCAGGACGCGAGCATCCGGACGAGACGAGGAGCGCTACGAGCAGCAGAAGTCCCGTCCGGTTCATCCGCGGGCGAGACTATCCTCGTATGCTCCGGCCTGCGGCCTCCGCCCGTCGCAGGCGAACCCCGCTCCTCTCGTATGCTCCGGCCTGCGGCCTCCGCCCGTCGCAGGCGAAGCCCGCTCCTCCGCGTCGCCGGGTCAGGGCTGCTTCGCGGTCGACTGCAAACCGAGAGCCTCGAGGATCTCGGACGCCTTCTGCTGGACGATCTTCTCGTTCTGCGGCCCCATCCGGAGGAGGTGCTTCTCCACCGCCCCGAGCGACTCGAGATGGGAGTCCTTGAACTTGTAGACGGCACCCGACTGCACGACCTCGATCGGACCTTCCACGAGCGGCGCGCGGACGAGCCGGCCGAGGGACTTCCGGGCGAGGTCGTCGATGTTCCCCTTCGGGTACCCGAGCGTGTGGTAGGCGGTGGTCAGGATCGGACGGAGCGTCTGCACGGCGGCGGCGAACTTGCGCGCGTCTACCGAAGCGACGATCTGCCCGAACCAGTTGTAGCGCGAGTAGCTCCGCTCATCGATCTTGCCGCCCGCCGCGGTGAACCGCGCGGGAGGGGGCAGGAAGGAGAGCGGCTCGCGCGGGCTGCGATCCTCGGCGAGGTTGTTCGCGATCTGCACCCAGCGCTCGAGGAGGTCCCTCTGGCCGAGGTACTGGCCCAGGGCGGGCGAAACGTCCGACAGCTGACCGCGTACGCTCGTATCGCGCTGCTCGGGCGGCGGCAGCGGCGCGTCCGCGGGCTGGGCGGGCTCCTCTTTCGCGACGGGCGGCGGCGCCGGCTGCGCGGTCGGCTCGGGCGAGCGGAGGGCGAAGTAGGCAGCGATGGCCGCGCCGACCAGCGCGAGGCCGACGAGCAGCAATGGAGGGCTCTTGCGGGAAGGGGGATTCGGGTTGTCGGCCATGGCGGGACGGTAACCCCGCCCGCCTCGCGCCGCACGTGGAATCGAGCCGGATCGTTTGACCTCAAACTAGTCATCGTAGCGGAGCCGCGTTGTCGGTTTTCGAGCACGGGCGTTCATCCCACTTCCGCCTCCACGACGAGCCCCTCCGAAAGCCGCAGCCTCCTCGGCATCCGCTCCGCCAGCCGCGGATTGTGCGTCACCACGATGGCAGCGATCCCGAGCCGCTGGTTGAGATCGACGAGAAGCTGGTGGATCCCCTCCCCCGTCGCCTCGTCCAGGTTCCCCGTCGGCTCGTCCGCGAGGAGGAGCCGCGGCTTGAGCACCAGCGCGCGCGCCAGTGCCACCCGTTGCTGCTCGCCGCCCGAGAGCTCGCCCGGCTTGTGATCCATCCGGTGTCCGAGCCCGACGACCTCCAGCATCTGCCGCGCCACCGCCTCCGCGTCGGGACGCGACATGCGGCCGATGAGCGCGGGCATGGCCGTGTTCTCGAGCGCGGTGAACTCCGGCAGGAGATAGTGGAACTGGAAGACGAATCCGATGTTGCGATTGCGGAACCTCGCGAGCAGCTCGTCCCCCATCCCGAACGCGTCGTGGCCGTCGTAGAGGACCTGTCCCGCGGTGGGCGGGTCGAGCGTTCCGACGACGTGCAGGAAGGTGCTCTTGCCCACTCCGCTCGGACCCACGAGGGATGCCATCTCGCCGGGCGCGAGCGCGAACGAGGCGCCGCGCAGGACGTGGATCTCCTTCTCCCCCAGCCAGTACGACTTGTGCAGACCCCGGGCCTCGAGGAGCGGTGCCTCGAGCCGTTGCGCCGGCTGGACGGGCGCGGCCTCTGCCTCGCCCATCAATCCTCCCGCAGCCCGTCGACGGGAGAGAGGCGGCTCGCCTTGGTGGCCGGATAAAGCGTCGCGAGATAGGCGAGCGCGACGGCGACGAAAGCGACCATCACGAACTGGCCGGAGTCCACGTTCACCGGCAGGTTGCTGATGTAATACACGTCGGGATCGAGCTGCAGCCCGAAGCGTTCGATGAAGCTGCAGGAGGCGAGGCCAAGGAGCAGCCCCATGGCGGTGCCGATGGCGCCGATCACCAGCCCCTCCAGGACGAAGATCTTCATCACGCTCGAGTCCCGCGCGCCCATCGACTTCAGGATCGAGATCTCCTTCGTCTTCTCCAGGACCAGCATGATGAGCGTCGAGAGGATGTTGAAGCAGGCGACGAGCACGATGAAGGTGAGGATGATCGCCATCGCCAGCTTCTCGAGCTTCAAGGCGGAGAAGAGATTGCGGTTCAGCTCCGCCCAGTCCTTCGCCCGGTAGGGGAACCCGCCCAGCGCCGCGACCACCTTGCGGCCTTCCGCCCGCGCGGCATCCACGTCCTTGAACTTGAGCTCGAGGCCGGTGATCGAGTCGCCCATCCGGAAGAACTTCTGCGCGTCCGGGATCCCGATGTACGCGAACTTCGAGTCGTACTCGTACATCCCCGAATAGAGGATGCAGGCGACCCGGAAGCTCTTGCTGCGCGGGATCGGTCCCGTCGGTCCCATGTCGCCGAGCGGGGTGATCACCTGGATGACGTCGCCGACCCACGCCCGGAGCGCGTGCGACATCTCCTTGCCGACGCAGATGCCGGGCATCTTCTGCAGCGTTTCTTCCGGAATCCCCTTCGCCAGCTCGTCGGGATGCGCTTCCTTGCGCTCGAAGGTGTCCTGCAAGTACTGCTCGTCGCCGAGGAGGCGCGCCTTGTCGCGGGGCTTCGCCGTTCCCCGGGTGGGAATCTGCGAGGAATCGGTAATCCACGACAGCTCGCCCGCGATCACCTGCTTGGGAAGCTCGTTCACGCTCCCGGCGGTGGCCGGATCGATTCCCTTCAGCTCGGCCCCGGTGGGGGTCTGCCCCTGGGAGAGGATCACCTCGTTGAGGATGAACGGGCTCGCCCCGGCGACACCGGCCACCGAGACGACCTTGGGCATTACCGACTTCCACTCGCTGAAGTCGCTCGAGTACTTCAAGAGCAGCGCGTGGGCGTTCGTGCCGAGGATCTTCTTCTTCAGATCGGCCTCGAAGCCGCTCATCACCGAGAGCACCACGGTGAGCGCCCAGACCCCGACGGATACGCCGGCGATGGAGATCGCGGTCATCACCACGGTGGCGGGACGCTTGCGGCGCTGGCCGGGCTGCAGCCGCGCGAGCTGCGCGCGAGCCTGGACCCAGCGCCCGACGAGGAACAGCGCCCCCACCACCGCCGCCGCCGACAGAGCGATGGCCCCGGCGTCGCCGCGAATCGATGCCACGGCGGTCGGAGCGGCGGCTCCGAGCGCCCGCGATCGCATCGCCTCGTCGTAGGTCCTGGCGAGGACCCCGGCGGCGAAGAGGAGCCCCGGCGGAATTAGACCGAGAGCGATGAGGAGCACCGCGGTCCGGCGATTGAGGCGCAAGTGGGTGCGGGCGATGCCCGCCTCGAACGCGAAGCGCAGGTCGGGCGTCTCCGCCGCGCCGAGCAGCACTCCGAAGGAGGCTCCCCAGAGGCCGAGGAGCAGCGATCCGAGCCCCGTGAAGCCCGCCCAGACGAGCAGCTCGCGGGTATCGGCGAAGAAGCGATCGTACGAGAACGAAGGTGGCTTCATCCGCTGGAGGACGACGAAGGCCACCACCGCCAGGATCACCGCCGAAACAAGAAGCTCGCGCCGCGCGAATCCGCGGGCGAGGAAGCTGACCAGGAAGCCCACCAGCAGGAATGCCACCGCCTCCGCGCCGAAGGAGAGCCCGATGACCGCATCCGGCGACAAGAGCGTCTTCGAGGAGAGGATGTGGCGCAGCGCAAGCTGCCCGGCGAACGCGCTCAGCTGCAACCAGATCGCGACGCCGAGAGCGCGAAACGCGAAGCCCTTCATGTCGCTTCCGCCTCGGGACGCAAGAGCGGAAAGAGGACCACGTCTCGGATCGAGGGCGAGTCGGTGAAGAGCATCGCCAGCCGGTCGATCCCGATCCCCTCGCCCGCGGTGGGCGGCATGCCGTGCTCGAGAGCCCGCACGAAATCGCGGTCGTACGGCATCGCCTCCTCGTTGCCGCGCTTCGCCGCCTCGACCTGGGCGCGGAAGCGCGCTTCCTGATCGCGCGGGTCGTTCAGCTCGGTGAAGGCGTTGGCGATCTCGAAGCCTCCGGCGAAGGCCTCGAACCGGTCGACGAGGCGGGGCTCTCCGTCCCTCTTGCGAGCGAGCGGAGAGATCTCGATGGGGAAGTCCACCACGAAGGCAGGCTTGTCGCGCGGCAGCATCGGTTCACAGAACGTCTCGAAGGCCCAGGCGATCTGTTCCCCTGTCGACTCCGTTTTCCCGAGCTTGAAGAGAGCTTCCTTCTCTGTCGTACGAGCGCCCAGATCCGCCTTCGTCATCTTCGCAAGGCGGTCGAGCTTCTCCGGATCGCTCCCGTCGATCCCATAGAGCTTCGCCACCTCGCCGAGCATCGAAATCCGGGGCCACGGCGGGCGGTAGTCGATGATCGCTCCCTGGTACGGCGCAGCTTCGGTGCCCGTCACCTCCATGCAGAGCCGCGAGATCATCTCCTCGGTGAGCTTCATCAAATCCTGGTAGGTGGCGTACGCCTCGTAGAACTCGATGGTGGTGAACTCGGGATTGTGGGTGCGGTCGATCCCTTCGTTGCGGAAGATCTTCCCGATCTCGTAGACACGCTCGAGGCCGCCGACGATGAGGCGCTTCAGGTGCAGCTCCGTCGCGATGCGCAGCTTGAGGGGGATGTCGAGGGTGTTGTGGTGGGTCTGGAAGGTGCGCGCCGCGGCGCCTCCGGCCTGTTCCGGCGTGTGCAGGATGGGCGTTTCCACCTCGACGAACTCCCGCTCGTCGAGGAAGCGGCGCATGGCGGTGACGAGCTTCGTCCTGCGGCGGAACGTCTCCCGCACGTCCGGATTGACCGACAGGTCGACGTAGCGCTGCCGGTACCGCGTCTCGACGTCGTGCAGCCCGTGCCACTTCTCCGGCAGCGGCCGCAGCGCCTTGGTGAGAAGGCGGAAGCCGCCCTCCCCCGCCTCGATGGAAAGCTCGCCGGTGCGGGTGCGCATGGCGCGGCCCTTCACCCAGGCGATGTCGCCGAGATCGAGCAGCTTCAGGGCCTCGTAGGCCTCGTCGCCGACCTTGTCCTTCTTCACGAAGGCCTGCAGGTCGCCGTCCCGATCGCGCAGGGACAGGAAGGTCGCCTTTCCCATGGTGCGGATGCCGACGACCCGGCCCGCGATGGCGTACGGCCCGCTCGGCTCCGCATCGAGGGCCTTGGCGTCGTCGCCCGCGTGGACCTCGCGGACGTGGCCGGTCGTGGTGGTGACGTGGACGCCGGCCGGATAGGGATCGCTGCCGCGCTCGCGCAGCGACAGCGCCTTCCCCTCGCGCAGGCGGATCTGGTCTTCGATGGAGCTCGTCGTCTGCGCGGTCTTCTCTTCGGCCATGGGAGCGGGTTTTCTATCTCCCGGTCTCGTGCCTGTCGACTGCCTCAAATGCCGGTTGCACGGCCAGCCAGAAGGCGATCGGCGCGACGGCGACGAGCCCGCAGGCGCCCATCAGGGGCCGCGCGCCGATGCCGCGGTCGAGGAGGAATCCGACCAGGAACGTGCTCCCCGACATCGCCAGCGTCATTCCGCCCATGTGCGCCGCGGCGACGCGGCCGCGCACCTCGTCGGGGACGATCTGGTGCGTCAGCGCCGACCCGTACGTCCAGAGCGTCGAGCCGCCCGCGTTCGCCACCGCGAGGAAGACCGCAGCGACCCAGAGGCTGGGGGAGAGGGCGAAGCCGACGTAGCAGACGAGGATGGTGCAGAAGGCCCAGAGGATCCCGCGGCGCAGCGCACGCTGATCGTGCCCGCCCAGCCGGAACGCGACGAGGGGCCCGAGGAAGCTCCCGATGCCGCGCGCCGTGTACAGCACGGCGATGCCCGATCCCGACCCGCGCGCGAAGACCTGCTCGCCGAAGAACGCGAGCAGCACGAGGACGCCTCCGAGCGTCAATCCGAAGCAGGAGTCCGTGATGACGAGCGCGCGCACCCGGCGATGCCCCGCCACGTAGCGCGCACCCTCGCGCAGCTCGGCGAGACCCAGCAGGTTGACGAAACCGGACGATTCCGGCTCGCTCGCCTCCCGGTCCGCGGCGAGGGTCTCGCGCGGCTGGTCGCGTCGCGCGACGCCGGTGGGGAGGCCGCGCAAAAAAAGCGCGGAAGCGACGAACGACGCCGCGTCGCATAGGAAAGCCACGTCGCGCCCGACCAGCGCGAGGATGATGCCCCCCACCGCCGACCCCACCGCGACGGCGATGCTCCAGAGCGAATTCTCCAGCGCGCTCGCGAACACCAGCTCTTCCCGCGAGACGAGGTTGGGGACCGTGGCTGCCTGCGCCGGCTCGAAGAACGCGGAGGCGATCGCGTGCGCGGTCATCACCAGGTACACGATCCAGACCTGATCGGGGCTGCGCACGAAGAGCAGGCAGAGGACGAGCCCGGCCCGCAACAGGTCGCAGGTCACCAGGATCCCGCGCCGCGAAATGCGATCCGCGAGCACTCCCGCGGACGGACCGACGAGGAAGAAGGGGACGAAGCGCGTCAGGTAGACGAGGGCGACCGCTTCTCCTCGTCCCGTCAGCTCGAGCAGCAGGGAGAGGAGCGCGACTACATTCAACCAGTCCCCCACCTGCGACACCGCATTCGCGGTGTAGAGGCGGCGGAATCCCGCGTTGCGCCTCACCACACCTACGAGGCGCGACAATGTCGGCGCTGCATCCACGGAAGGGGCGCGCTGACATACCCCAAAGCGGCCGGCGACGCGCAAAACCTTGCCTGGAGGAGGTAGCAGCCGCTTATGCTTTCCGGGTGAGCAAGCCCATCCGCAAAGCAGCCGTGCCGGCCCTTGCCGCGGCCCTCCTGACCGCCTGCGCCGGCTTCGCCGTCTTCTTCGTGACGCTCCCGTCCCCGGAGCCGTTCCGTCACCAGAACCCTGCCACGACCGCGTTGATGGACGCCCGCGCCGCGGAAGCGAAGGCGCACCACCGCCCGGTGAAGAGGAACTGGAAGTGGGTGCCGCTGTCGCGCATCTCGCCCTGGCTGCAGAAGGCCGTGGTGAACAGCGAAGACGCGCGGTTCTTCGAGCACGACGGCATCGACATGGTCGAGACGGAGGCCGCGATTTCGAAGGCCGCCGAGCACCACAAGCTCGGGCGCGGCGCCTCCACCATCTCGCAGCAGCTGGCGAAGAACCTCTGGCTCGGCGAGGAACGATCGCTCTCGCGCAAGGTGCGCGAGGCCGCCCTCGCCCGCAGGCTGGAGACGCTCGGCAAGGAGCGGATCCTCGAGCTGTACCTGAACGTCGCCGAATGGGGCGACGGGATCTACGGCGCGGAGGCGGCGTCGCGGTACTGGTTCCACAAGTCCGCCGCGAGCCTTCTTCCCGAGGAGGCGGCGCTCCTCACCGCGATGCTCCCGGCGCCGCGCCAGCGCAATCCCAAGCACCCGAACGATCACCTGAAGCGGCGCGCGTTCACGGTCCTCGAGCTCTACACGATGTACGGGCAACTCACTCCCGATCAGGTGGCCGAGGCACGGCGCTACCTCGAGGAGATGGTCGCCGGCCCCGTCGCGGAGCGGTGACGCCCGCACCCAGTGAGAGCGTCGAGCTAGCCTGCGCACGCCACCCCGCTGCGGGATGGCCGCCCAGTGGACAACCTTGCGTCATGAAGACCGTGCTCGTGATCGAGGACGACCGCGACACCAGGCTCATCCTCGAGGACATCCTGTCCGGCGAGGGATACGAGACCATCGCAGTCGAGGCCGGGGACGGCGCTATTCAATATCTGTCAGCGCACGATCCGCCCTGTCTGGTGCTGCTCGACATGCGGCTGCCGCGGATGGACGGCGTCTCCTTCTTGCACTGGTTGAATCGGCAGGAGCGCTTGCGCAATCTGCCCGTGGCGGTCGTTTCCGCGTTGCGGCTCGACGGGGATCCGGACCAGGCGCCCTTCCGCGATCACGTCGTGGCGGTGCTGCGCAAACCGTTCACGCTCGACGACGTGCTCGGGCTGATCGGGTCGCACTGCGGCCCCGGCCAGACGCAGGAAGCGGCGTAGCTCAGCGCGCGACCTGCTTCTCCTGTGACGAGAGGTCGCGCCACTTCTTGCTGACGAGGGGCGACAGCTTCGCCTTCCACTCGCCGCCGAGGTCCATGAGCGCCGCGACGACCTGATCGCGGAAGTACGGCTGCATGCTCGGGTCGACGAAGGTGATCCGCACTCCCCTCGTGCCGAGGGTGATCTCCAGGTCAGCGCCGTCGGCCTCGTCGCATTCGATGGAGCCGGACTCCTTGACGTGGCCGATGTGCGGCCATTCGTGATCGAGGTCCTTGTCGAGCGCGTCCTTCCACAGGTGGATCTCGAGACCCGTCCGCTTCTCGACCTGGTGCTTCAAGTCGATGAGCGTGGGAACGCCCTGCGGGAACGTCACGTCATAGTGGATTATCGCCACGTCTATACCTCCGCCTCGGGGGATCCGCCCGGCCGGTCCTTGCGGCGGACGCCGAGCAGAAAGGGTTGGATGAACTGATCCAGCTCGCCGTCGAGCACCACGTCCGGATTGCCGCTCTCGACTCCGGTCCGGACGTCCTTCACCATCCGATAAGGCGCGAGCACGTAATTGCGAATCTGCGACCCGAAGGAGATGTCCGCTTTCGTGGCCTCGATCTTGTCCCGCTGCGCCTGCTGCTTGCGCAATTCCAGCTCGTACAGACGGGAGCGGAGCACCTTCCAGGCCATGTCCCGGTTCTTGTGCTGGCTGCGCTCGTTCTGCATCGACACCACGATGCCGGTGGGAATGTGCGTCATGCGGATGGCGGAGTCGGTCTTGTTCACCTTCTGGCCTCCCGCCCCGGAGCTGCGGAACGTGTCGATGCGCACGTCGGCGGGATTCACGTTGATCTCGATGTCCTCGTCGACCTCGGGATACACGAACACCGAGGCGAACGAGGTGTGCCTGCGGGCATTGGAGTCGAACGGGGAGATGCGCACGAGCCGATGCACGCCGACCTCCGCCTTGAGATAGCCGAAGGCGTGGTCGCCCCGCGCGATGAACGACGCGTTCTTCAAGCCCGCTTCTTCGCCCGGCTGGAAGTCGGCGGGGTCGACCTCCCAGCCTTTCCGCTCGGCGTAGCGGGTGTACATGCGGTAGAGCATCTGCGCCCAGTCCTGGGACTCGGTCCCTCCCGCGCCCGCGTTGATCTCGACGATGGCGTTGAGATGGTCCTGCGGCCCGCTCAGCATGCGCGTCAGCTCCAGCCGCTCGATCCCGCTCGCCGCCTCCGCCGCGGCGGCCTTGGCCTCCTCGCGGGCCTGGGGATCGTCGGCTTCGTCGGCAAGCTCCCAGAGGGCGAGAGCATCGTCGACGTGTCGCTTCTCGCGCTCGAACTGCCCCAGCGCGGTTTCCAGCTGGCTCTTCTCCTTGCCCAGCGACTGGGCTTTCTTCTGATCGTCCCAGAATCCGGGCTGCACGCTCTCGCGCTCGATCAGCTCGACGCGCGCGCGCTTGCGGTCGATGTCAAAGCGACCCCCGCAGCGCATCGAGGCGCCGGGTGAGCTCCGAGAGATCGGGCGGGAGCGTTGCCATGGCGGCGCACCCTACCGGACTCGGCGTTTGCTGGAAACCGCTTTTGCGTCGGAGGTCACCGTGCCGACCATTCCCTCCCGGCCGAGAAGGCGCCGCTCGGCCGCTGCCATGCGGCGCGCCTCCCGGGGCTCATGATGGTCGTGGCCCAGGCAATGGAGGATGCCGTGGGCAAGGAGGCGCTGTAGCTCACGGGAAAGCGGCCATCCCCCCTCCCGCGCCTGCCTGCGCGCGGTATCGACCGAGATGACGACATCGCCGACGACATCGCCGCCCTGCGGGAACGACAGTACATCCGTGGTCCGGTCCGTCCCCCGGTACACACTGTTGAGCCGCCGCATCTTGGCGTCGCCGACGAGGAGGACGGAGAGCTCGCCGCGAGCGCCTGCGCGCCCGAGTTGCCGGACCGCTGCCGCCCGCACGACGCGAGCCGCGTACCCACCCGTCCCACCGACCGAAACGCGTGCGGTTGCCGGCCGGCGAGCCATGGTCGAGCCGCCGCTACAGCCGCGGAAACAGGCTGTCAACCGGAGGCGACGCGAAGGGCAACCGACCATCCGGGCAGGCGCCCCCTGGCGCTTCCGCCGTATCGTCGCTAGATCAGGTACCGTCACGGACGGACCCTCCACCATGCGCCGCTGGCCCTACCTCCTGGTCGTCGACGACGACGCCGACTTTCGCGAAGGCCTGAGGACTGCCCTCGAGATGAAGGGCTACCAGGTGGAAGACGCGGGCAACGGCAAGGATGCTCTGGACAAGATCCTTGCCAAGGCGCCGCTGCTGGTCCTGCTCGACCTGCAGATGCCCGTGATGAACGGCCGCGAGCTGCTCCAGAAGCTTCGCGCCACTCCCGAGACCAAGGAGATCCCGGTCGTCATCATCTCGGGATTCGGATTCGAGTGGGAGGCCGAGCTGATGGGCGCCCAGGGCTACATCGGCAAGCCCTTCGAGCCGCGCGATCTGGAGAAGACCATCGCGCAGCTCCTGCGGCCACGCCTCGTCAGCGTCCGGGCCGGCCCTCAGGTCGAAAAGCAGCGCTAGCCCGCACCGCTTTCTCCTCCTCCATCAGCGCGGCGATCTTCCCGTTCAGGAAATCGGCGCACTTCTTCGCGTGCGAAAGACGCGTCTCGGCCGGCCAGTCGGAGACGTCGACCGGATTCCCGAAGACGATCACGATCGGACGCTTGCCCCGGATGTTCGCCCACAGCTCCGAGAGCAGATCGTTCGTGAGTCCGGTGATGAAAGCGGGAACGATGATCGGCCGCGCCTTGAGCGCCACCTCGCCCGCGCCGGGCTGGGCCGGAAGAAGGTGGTAGGGATCGGGCCCCTTGTTGCGGGTCCCCTCGGGGTGGAAGCCGATCACGTTACCCGGCTGGCGGAGCAGATCGGTCACGATCCCCAGGCTGTACTTGTTGAACGGTTTCGCCTCGGGCCTGCGGAAGAACGGTGGAAACATCGAGCCGCCCGACAGAAGCAGCGTGATGAGTAGACCCGGCGGGTGCTCGTAGAAGAAGTTCGCCCGGACGGGGAAGCTGCTCTTCCGGTGGTGCCGGGGAGACAAGAAGAGCAGCCAGCCGATGATGAACTGATCGAAGAAGGTGCGGTGGTTCGTGACCATCATGATCGAGGCCTTCTCCGGAATGCTTTGGAGACGGTCCCATCCGCGGACCACGATCCGCCGGTGGACGAACATCCCGAACAGCCACGTGAGCACGACCCACTGCCAGGCCATGGAGGCCCGCACCCCGGCGCCGACGTTGAAGAAGCGCATGAGCCGGAACGCGAACCTCTCGAACGGCCGGAGGACCTCGAACGGCGGTCCGGTCAGGGGACGTCGATCGGGGTCCTTCGCGGAACGGTCGGGGGCCTGTGCGCTGATCTCGGCCATGCGGCGGCGCGCAGTGTACGCAAAATCAGGCCGGACCGCGGCGTATTCGTTCGAAGAACGAGCTCAGAACCCTGGCACGAGCTTGGCGATGATTTCCTTCATGATCTCGCTCGTGCCGCCTCCGATGGTGAGGAGCCGCGCGTCGCGGAAGGCGCGGGCGATCGGCGTCTCGACGACGTATCCCATCCCGCCGTAGATCTGCTGGCAGTCATAGACGACCCGCTGCATGAGATCGCCCGCGAACAGCTTCGACATGCTGATCTCCTTCACCGCCGGCTCCTTGCGGGCGAAGAGATCGCAGGCGCGATAGGTGAGCCAGCGCGCCGCCTCGATGGCGGTGAGGTGCTCGACGAGCTTGTGGCGCCAGACCTGGAACTTCACGAGCGGCTTGCCGAAGGCGCTCCGCTCGTTGCCGTAGCGGATGGCGTCGTCGACCATCTGCTGCATCCCGGCCACCGCGCCGACGGAGGCGACGAGGCGCTCCCCCTGGAAGTTCGTCATCACGTGGTAGAAGCCCTCGTTCTCCTCGCCGAGGAGGTATCTCGCCGGGACCCTGCAGTCCTCGAAGAAGAGAAGCGCGGTGTCGCTCGAGAGGTTCCCGATCTTCTCCAGCTTCTTCGAGACGGAGAAGCCCTTCGCGTCGGTGGGAAAGGTGAGGAGCGATACGCCGCCATATCCCGGGCCGCCGGTACGGACCGCGAGGGTGATGAAGTCGGCGCGGCTGCCGTTCGTGATCCACATCTTGGCGCCGTTGATCACGTAGTCGTCGCCCACCCTGCGCGCAGTGGTCTTGATGTTGGCGACGTCGCTGCCCGCGTCGGGCTCGGAGATTCCCAGCGCCGCGATCTTGTCGCCCGCGAGCGCCGGGGCGAGGAACTCGCGCTTCTGCTCGGCCGTGCCGAGCTCCGCGATGATGGGAGTGGCGATCTGCGCCTGCACGAGGACGCCCATGTTGACGCCGGAGTTCTGGCTGCGGACGAGCTCCTCGGCGAGGACGACGACGTGCCAGTAGTCTCCGCCCGAGCCCCCCACCTCTTCCGGATAGTTGACGCCGAGGGCACCCAGCTCCGCGAGGCCGCGGAACACCTCGCGCGGGAAGATCCCGGCCTCGTCCCACTCGAGCGCGTGAGGGGCGAGCTCCCGCTCGACGTAGCTGCGGAGGTTCTTGCGGAAGAGGTCGTGCTCCGGGGTGAAGGGCGGCGCGATCATCGCAGGGGCCTCGTTCTCGGATGCTGAATGAATGCTCATTCAGTCGCGGACGCTACCATGAGACGGCCGCCAGCGCGACGCCCGCGCCGAGGGAAAGCGCGCTCCACAAAAGGCTCGACACGAGCGGCCGCTCCATCTCGCCGCTGCCTCGCGCGACCGACGCCGGAAGCGCGGACGCGGCCGCTCCGAAGAGAAGCAGCGCGGCAGTTCCGGCGGCGATCGGCCACGGCCCCGCTCCCCGTACGACGGCGCAACCCGCGGCGAGAACGGCCAGAGCGCGCGGGAGAATGACGGCGTTGCGCGTGCGTGGATCGAGCCGCGCCGCGATCCACATCCCCGCGAGCGGTGCGGCGATCGCCGCCCATCGCGGTACCGGAGTACCGGCGAGAGCCGCCGATGCGAAGCCGCCGATGGCGAAGGCGATGACCGCGCCTTGCGCACCGAACGGCGTCCTGGCCGCGGACGCGCGCAGCCACAACGGCCACGTCCCACGCTCGCCGGGCCCGCCCCGCAGATCGGGAATGGCGATGCTGCCTACTAGAAGCGCGACGGCGGCGAAGACCGGAGAGAGGCGCGGTTCCGCGGCTCCCGCGGCAAGCCCGACGGCCGCGCCGAGGCCCTGACCGACGTCGAGATACGACCAGGCCGCGGCGCGGCGGTCGAGGGGAATCCTGTCGCCGAGGCAGGTCGCGCAGAGGTCGCCGAGGGCGGGCAAAGCCGCCGCGGCCGCGAGGAGCGTCTCGTCGGGACGGAGCGAGAAGAGCGCCCAGCCTTGCACGAGGAGCGATGCGGCGACGAGCGCGAACGCGACCGCTCCCCGCGGCACCCGGGTTCCCAGAAAGGCCCAGAGCGGCCGCGCGACGCGCAGCGCGGCCCAGACGACGGCGCCGGCGAACGAGCGATCGGCGCAGAGGCGAGCGAAGGCGGCGAACGCGCAAACCTCGGTCGCCCCGGCGAGCAGCGACAGCCGCAGCGCGAAGCGCGACTCCTCCGCGAGGAGCCGCGGACGGACGGGCGCATCCGGCAAGGTCGCGAATCGCGGCTTGCGCGATCGCGGCGCGAATTGCTCGGGGATCCCGGTCACGCAGCCGGGCCTTTCGCCACCTTCGACGGATCGGTCGGGAACCGGGCGAACTCGTCCAGGAGTCCCTGGGAGAAGGCGAGCACCGCCCTGCCATTCGCGAAGAAACGGAAGAGGGCCAGATCGGCGCCGCGCTCGCCCGCGACTCCGCCGACCTGCTCGAGAACGTGCAAGAGGTCGATTCCCACCTCGACCTGGAATGCCGCAGGGCCTCCGCCGATGCGGATCCCGAGGGTGGGCTCGACGGTCGCCTCGAGCGCGGCGGTGCGCTCGGGCTCGCCTTCCTGCACCGCCTCCAGCATGTCTTCCAGGGACTCGAGGAAACGGATCAGGTCGAGGTCGAGGAGCGTCGCCTTCTCGACCGCGAGGAGGGTCGCGAAACCGTGCTCGGGCTCGTGCCGGTAGCGCTCGACGTACGCCGCGATGCCGAGAGAGGCCGGAGAGGTGATTCCCTCGGAGATCCGCCTCTTCAGCTCCATCCGGAATCGCAGATTCGACGACTGGTTCAGGAGGACCGCCACGTCCGGCTCTTAGCACGCCGTCGCGCATGGCGGGCCCAACGCGATCAGGCACCATCCTTACTGCCTGAGCACGTCGGCCGAGCGCGGAGCGGGGCCGAGCGCCAGCGTCGTTCCCAGCCCGGCATAGAGGTACCGGCGAGCGAACGCCTTCTCCAGCGCCGCGAAGGTCGGTTCCCCGGTGCAGTGGCCGGGCGCGATGTACGACACCTTGTACCTGTCGCGCAGCGCGGTGACGATGCCGTCGATGTCGGCGTCCTTGGCCACCACCAGGTGGAGCCCGCCGGCGATGAGGTGGATGCGAGGATCGATGGCCGCCGCCGCTTCCACGATCTTGTCGATGCCCGGATGGGAGCAGCCCACCACGAGGACGATGCCGTCCGGGGTATCGATGGCGAGCGACAGCTCGCGCAGCTCGAGCGTGGTCGGCTTGTCGGAGACCGTGGCGACGAGACGGATGCCGGGCGCGATCTCGGTCGTCTTCTCGATCAGCTCGAAATTCGCCTTCGGCCAGGCGCTGCCGAACTTCATCACCTGTGGCGGCGACCCGTCGTAGTATCGCTGCTCGGGCGGCAGCGCTTCGTCCTTGCGATAGAAGCTGCCCGGCAGCGAGAAGCCGTACACGCCGAAGTTCTCCTTCGGCGCGTAGATCTTCACGCGCGGGTTGACCGACAGCAGGTAGTCGAGTCCGCCCATGTGGTCGCCGTGGCGATGGGACAGGACGGCGAAATCGAGGTTGGACAGGTCGACGCCTCTGGCCCTCGCGTTTTTCGCCAGGATGTCCGGGTTGTCGCCGGTATCGAAGAGGATGCGCTTGCCGCCATATTCGATCAGCGCCGCGAATCCCCAGTCCTTCTCCATCTGCGAAGGCTTGCCGAAGGCGTCGTAGAGGATGGTGATCTGCTGTTTCGTCGCGTCCCTCGCCGGCGAAGGCGCAGGCGCCGCCGTGGCGCAGCCGGCGAGGAACAGAAGGAGTGCGAGGTTGCGACGCATCGGTCGGCTCCTTCAATGTACCTCCTCGAGCCAGGAAGCAACCGGCACCGTCCGGCTCCTGGCACGCCGTGATATGAGGCGCGGCGCCTCCTATGCTCCGGCCTGCGGCCTCCGCGACTGGCGACGCTGCAAACCCGCTCCTCCCTATGCGCCTGACGCGCTCGCTCTTCCTGCCCGCGCTCTCGGGCGTCCTCTACTTCGTCTCCTGGATCGGGTTCGGGATCTGGCCCCTCGCCTTCGTCTGCTTCGTGCCACAAGTGTTGGCGCTGCGCGACGCGAACGGGAAGCAGGCCTTCCGGCGCGGGCTCCTCTTCGGCTTCGTCACCCATCTCGGCGGATATGTCTGGATCGTCCATCTCCTCCGCACCTTCGCCTTTTTCCCGCTCTGGCTCGCGACGCTCGGGTACTTCGTCGTCTGCGCCGCGCAAGGAGGGCTCTTCGCGGTCTTCTCCTGGGCGCTGCGCAGGACCTGGACGGCCACCGGATGGCCGCTCACCGCCCTCCTCCCGCTCTGCCTCGTGGCGACCGAATTCGTCTACCCCCTGCTCTTCCAGAGCTACACGGGAGTCGCGCTCATGCCCGCGATCCAGCTGGTCCAGATCGCGGACCTGGGCGGCGTCCTGCTCCTTTCCGCGCTGCAGGGTCTCGTCAACGGAGCGATCGCCGACGCGCTCCTCCGCACCACCTCCTTCCGCCGCGCCCTCGCTCCGCTGGCGATTGCCATCGCGACCCTCGCGGCGGCGTTCACGTATGGAGCTCTCCGCATCCGGGCCGTCGAGCGCCGCGAAGAGGCCGCGCCGCAGATCCGCGTGGGAATCGCGCAGCCGGACGTGGGCGAGATCGAGCTCCACAAGAATCCGTACGCCTCGGTGCTCGCGCTCACCACGCAAACGGCGGAGCTTTCCGCGCGCGGAGCGGACCTCGTGATCTGGCCGGAGGTCGGCTACAACCTCCGCGCCATCCGGGACGGAGACGACGGCCGGCAGATCTCGAACGGCATCCCGGTCTGGCTCATCGCCGGCGTCGAGCGGGCCGGCCGCAGCAAGGAGCGCTGGAACAGCGCGATAGTCGTCTCCCCGGAAGGGAAGATCGGCGATCACTTCGACAAGATCGCCCTCCTCGCGTTCGGCGAGTACATCCCGTTCGGCGACTGGTTTCCCTTCCTGTACGAATGGTCCCCGCTCGCCTCGCACCTGACGCGAGGGACGACCACCGCCCCTCTGCACGCGGCGGGGTACCGGTTCGCCACCTTCATCTGCTACGAGGACATCCTTCCCCGGATCGTGCGGGACACGATGTCCGACCACGGCGACGGCCGCGCGCATGCCCTCGTCAACCTCACCAACGACTCCTGGTACGGAGCCTGGCACGAGCAGATCCAGCACCTCATGCTCGCCGCGGTGCGCACCATCGAGCACCGCCGCTGGCTCGTTCGCGCGACCTCCACCGGGATCAGCGCCTTCGTGGACGCGAGCGGCCGGGTCCTCCAATCGATCGAGAAGGACCTGCGCGGGATCTCGATCCGCGACGTCCCGATGCTGACCGGGACCACGCCTTACGAAGTGCTGGGCGAGTGGCCCGGCTGGCTGTCGCTCCTCGTGCTCGCCTGGATCGGGGTGCGTGAATTCCGGCGGCGCCGGAAGGAACGGGCGGACGGCGGGAAGCCCGTACGGTCACCTCCCTGACAAAACTTCCTGGTTGAGAAGCCTGCCTCCTGCCCTTATCCTGCCCGGCTCGCGATGGAGCCGGAATTCATCCTCGTCAAAGGTGCCCGGGAGCACAACCTCAAGGGCATCACCCTGGAAATCCCGAAGAAGAAGCTGGTCGTGTTCACCGGCGTCTCGGGTTCGGGCAAGAGCTCGCTCGCGTTCGACACCCTGTACGCCGAAGGGCAGCGACGCTACGTCGAGTCGCTTTCCGCGTACGCCCGCCAGTTCCTCGGGCAGATGGAGAAGCCGCACTACGACGTCATCCGCGGGCTCTCGCCCACCATCTCCATCGAGCAGAAGGCGGCGTCGAACAATCCGCGCTCGACGGTAGGGACCATCACCGAGATCCACGACTACCTGCGCGTCCTTTTCGCCGCCATCGGAAGGCAGCACTGCACCGTCTGCGGGCGGCGGGTCGGCAAGCAGAGCGCCCAGCAGATCGCGGACGAGCTGGCGAAGCTGCCCGAAGGAACGAAGCTCACCCTCCTCGCCCCGCTCATCGAGCACCGCAAGGGGGAGCACAAGGAAGTCCTGCAGGACGCGCGCAAGCGCGGCTTCGCCCGCGCCCGGATCGACGGCGCCGTCCGCTCGCTCGACGAGGACATCGACCTCGACAAGAAGCGCAAGCACGACATCGCGGTGGTGGTGGACCGGCTCGTGATCAAGGGCGGCGAAACGGATCGGCGTCTCATCGATTCGGTGGAGACGTCGCTTCGCGAGGGCAAGGGCGTCCTGCACGCGATGACGCAGCTCACCGAAGGCGGCGAGACGTACTCCATCTACAGCGAAAACCTCTCCTGCCCGGTGGACGGGATCAGCTTCCCCGAGCTGACCCCCCAGAGCTTCTCGTTCAACAACCCGCTCGGGATGTGCCAGGAGTGCAACGGGCTCGGCTCGCGGCCGGAGATGGATCCCGACCTCGTCATCCCCGATCAGATGAAGAGCATCCGCGACGGCGCCGTCGAGCCGTGGTCCCACGCCATCGAGCGCGGCGGCGGCTGGACCTTCCGGATGATCGAATCGCTCTCGCAGTCGTTCAAGGTCCCGCTCGACAAGCCCTGGAAGGACCTCCCCAAGGAAACGCGGCAGATGCTGCTCCACGGCTCGGGCGACGAGACCATGAGCATCAAGTGGAGCGAGGGCGGCCGCACCGGGACGTACAAGACGAGCTTCGAGGGCATCATCCCGATGCTCATGCGCCGCTACAAGGAGACCACCTCCGAGAGCATGAAGAAGCATTACCTGCGCTACTTCAGCGACAAGCCCTGCTCTGCTTGCAAGGGCGAGCGGCTCCGGGCGGAGAGCCGGGCGGTGACGGTCGGCGACGTCGTCGCCGCGGGAAACGGCGCAAACGAGACCGTCGAGCGGGGCAGGTCGATCGTCGAGGTCTCGCGGATGACCATCGACACCGCCACGAGCTTCTTGCAGGACCTCCATCTGGAGGGAAACGACGTCATCGTGGCCGCCGAGCTCTTGAAGGAGATCGGAAACCGGCTCCGGTTCCTGCTCGACGTGGGCCTCGGCTATCTCACGCTCGACCGCCCCGGCCCGACGCTCTCGGGCGGCGAATCGCAGCGCATCCGGCTCGCCTCGCAGATGGGGAGCGAGCTGACCGGGGTCATCTACATCCTCGACGAGCCGTCGATCGGCCTCCACCAGCGCGACAACGCGCGCCTCCTCGCCACCCTCAAGCGGCTGCGCGACCTGGGCAACTCGGTCATCGTCGTCGAGCACGACGAGGAGACGATGGAGGACTCGGACTACTTGATCGACTTCGGGCCCGGAGCGGGAGAGCTCGGCGGCGAAGTGGTCGCCCAGGGCACGCCACGGGAAGTCATGCAGTCGCAGAAGTCGCTGACCGGTGCGTACCTCTCCGGACGCCGCCAGATCGAGGTCCCGCCGCAGAGGCGCCGGGGCACCGGGAAGGTGCTGAAGCTCCTCGGGGCGTCGGCGAACAACCTGAAGGAGGTCGACGTCGAATTCCCTCTCGGGTGCCTGCTCGCCATCACCGGCGTTTCGGGAGCGGGCAAGTCGACGCTCGTGAACAAGATCCTCTATCCCGCCCTCTCGCGGGCGCTCTACGGGTCTCGCGAGGCGCCGGGAGCGTACAAGGCCCTCTCCGGCATCGAGCAGCTCGACAAGGTGATCGGCATCGACCAGAAGCCGATCGGGCGGACGCCGCGCTCGAATCCCGCCACCTACACGAAGCTGTTCGACTCCATCCGGGACGTCTTCGCCAGAACGCAGGAAGCGCGAGCGTACGGATACGAGCCGGGACGCTTCAGCTTCAACGTCAAGGGCGGGCGCTGCGAGGCGTGCGAGGGCGACGGGATGAAGGTCGTCGAGATGCACTTCCTCGCCGACGTGTACGTGCCCTGCGAGGTCTGCCGCGGCAAGCGCTTCAACGACGCCACGCTGCGGGTGACGTTCAAGGGCAAGAACATCGCCGAAGTGCTCGACCTGTCGGTGCGCGAGGCGATGGACCACTTCTCGGTGCACAAGGAGATCGTCCGGGTCCTGAAAACGCTCGACGACGTGGGCCTCGGGTACATCAAGATCGGCCAGCCCTCGCCGACGCTCTCCGGAGGCGAGGCCCAGCGCATCAAGCTCTCGCGCGAGCTGGCCCGCACCGACACCGGCCGCACGCTCTACGTCCTCGACGAGCCCACCACCGGGCTCCACTTCGAGGACATCCGCCGCCTCCTGGTCGTGCTCAACCGCCTCGTCGACGCGGGGAACACCGTGCTCGTCATCGAGCACAACCTCGACGTCATCAAGTGCGCCGACTACGTCGTCGACATGGGCCCGGAGGGCGGCGACAAGGGCGGCTACGTCGTCGCGACCGGTACTCCCGAGGAGGTCGCGCGCGACAATCAGAGCTACACGGGACAGTACCTCGGGAAGGTGCTCTCCCGGGCGCGCGTGGCGGGCTGAGCGTCACTGCTGCGGGGTGCGGGTTACGAGTCCTTTCCCGCCACGCGGAACCGCACGGTCACGAATCCTCCCAGATCGAACTCGTCGCCGTCGCGGATGGCCTTCACGTCGATCTTCTGTCCGTGCTGGTAGGTCCCTCGCTGCGACTGCAAGTCCTCGAAAACAGGCTCTCCGTCGCGGAACAGCACGCGGGCGTGGCGGGGCGACACCAAGGGGATGTCCGAGGCGATGTCCGATGAGGGATCCCGGCCGAAGACGAACTCGGACTTCTTGATCTCGATCTCCGGACCTCCGTCAACCGAGACGAAGAGCCGCTTCCGGACGCCGCGCCTACGGCTCCCAGCAGGAGCGGGCACGACGGGCATCCCCGGCGCCACGGCCGCGGCGTAGGCAGCGAGAGCACGTTCGATGACCTCGCGCGGCGGGAGGCCGGTGCGCTCCGCCAATCGGGAGACGAGGTCCGCGTCTTCGGCGCGCAGCGAGACCTGCGATCTGCGCGAGCGTTTCCGCTGCTTCACCGCCTTCCGCGCCATCGCGGCTCAGCCTCGATGGAACAGCTTGCGCCCGAGCCCGAGGTCGCTGAAGACCGTGACGGCGATGAACAGGCAGAGCAGGAGCAGGAAGCCGATGACGTGCACCACCGTCTCCGCGCGCTGGTTCACGCGGCGGCGGCTGACGAGCTCGATCCCGAGGAAGACGAGGCGGCCGCCGTCCAGGGCGGGGATGGGCAGGAAATTGAATACGGCGAGCGACACGGAGAGGCTCGCCAGGACCATGGCGAACTCGCCCGCGCCGCGCTTCACCTCGGCGGAGGCCTGCTTCACGATCCCGATGGGTCCGCTGAGCGTCTCCACGTGTCCCTTGAACAACGACGCGACCGCCTGGAGCGTCGCGACGTTGATCTGCCAGACGTCGGCAAAGGCGCGGGGGACGGCTTCGCTCAAAGGCACGTGGACGAGGACCCGGTCGCGGCCAGCCTGGATCCGGCCGTTCTCGGGATGTACCCGCACTTGCATGGGGGCGGAATTGCGCTCGATGCCGATCGTGCGCTCCTCCGGCACTCCGGGGCGGTGCAACTCACGGAGCAGATCGTCGAAAGTGTGGATGGGGACCCCGTCTACCGAGACGATGCGATCGCCGGTGAGGAGGCCGGCGCGGGCGGCCGGTCCACCGGGCACCACCTCGATCCGCGTGGTCGAGAGGTCCGTGAACCCTTGCGTCGCGTAGAGCAGGACGATGATCAGGAACGCGACCAGGTAGTTCACTCCGGGACCCGCCGCGATGACGAGGAACCGCTTCCAGGCGGGCTTATTGGCGTAGGACCCCGTGTCGGTCGGGTCCTGCGCGGCCGGCTCGTCGGGAGAGAAGCCCGCGATCTTGCAGTAGCCGCCGAGCGGGAAGGCGCTCAGCCGGTAATCCGTCTCTCCGTGCTTGAAGCCGGCGATCCGGGGCCCGAAGCCGAGCGAATACGTCTCGACCCGCATCCCGAGAAGGCGTGCGAGGGCCAGGTGGCCCGCCTCGTGGGCGGCAATCAGCAGGCCCACGCCTACCATGGTGAGGATGACGGAGATCACGGCGCACGAGTGTAGAGCAGAGAACGTCCCGGGCGGGAGCAATTCGGCGCATGCGACCTGGCCCGACGAGACCTACGTTGCATTCCGCACGATTTCCTGAGGGAGGACGGCATGAAGGCACGCATCCTCGCACTGCTGGGCATGGTTCTCGCGGCGGCGGCGTGCTCCCACGCGCAGAACACGGCCGCCCCGCAGGTGGACGATTCGGGCCTTGCCCGGCTGAACGAAGACCAGATGCAGCCGGTGGACGACGCGCGGGTCGAGGAAGGGCGCGCTCGCGACGCCCTCGCCCGCGCCAAGGCCAACGAGGCGGACGCGAGAGCCCGCCTCGACGTCGCCGTCACCGAGCGGTCCGTGGCGGACGCCCAGCTCAAGCGCTCGCAGGCGGAGCGCGATCTCCTGAAGAAGGAGTATGCGAATCAGGAGCAGATGGCGAAGGTCGAGGAGGACATCCGCGCCTCCCAGGAGCGGATCAAGGCGGCGGATCTGAAACGGCAGTATCTCGAGCGGATGACGCAGGTGGCGCAGGCGGAGACCCGCCTCGCGCAGGCCCACATCAAGACGGCCGAGTCGATGACCGAGCAGGCGAAGCTGCGGGCGATGCGGACCGCGAATGTCCCCGAGGCCGGGAGCGCCAACACGGGCCAGGTCGACTCGCGCGTCGCGCAATTGCAGCGCACCGAGGCCGACGAGCGCAAACGGGCCGCGGATCTGCGCGCCTCCGCAGTCGACCTGTACAACCGTTGGCAGGAGACGGACTCGCGGGTACGGCTCCTGGCGCGGCCGGAGTCGCTCCCGATCCCGCCTCCGACGGAGCCGCGCTAACCAGCGAGAGCTGGAGCAGTGTGCGTGTTTGTACTGGCGGACCGTGCCGGATTACGTCCAGCCGACCAGTGCGGATCCCCTGCCTCGGGGATCTTTCTACGCAGTACGGAAGTCCGTTCGGTGCGAACCGGACGCGGCGCGATGTCCGTCTGATCACGTTGAAAGCGACCATGCCGCACTCGAAACGCGACCCCGAGCGCCTCTTGCACGTGCTCGAGGGTTTGCTCGCCATTCCTGCCGCCGACCTGGAAACTGCGTTGATCGACGTGTGCAACCAGGTCGCGAAGGCCTTGGATGCCGATAAGGTCGATGCCTTCCTGTACCAGCCGGAAAAAGACACGCTGGTCGCGATCGGCAGCAGCACCCAGCCGCTTTCCGCGCTGCAGAAGAGCAGCGGCCTCGACGTGTTGCCGCGATCGAATGGGGGACGGGTAGTCTGGGTATTCAACGAAGGGAAGACGTTCCTGACCGGCCACCTCGAGGCTGACCCCGAAGAGCTCCGAGGTGTGAAGACAGTCCTGAAGATCAAATCGAAGATCGGGGTGCCCATCACCGTTGCGGATCGCCGGTGCGGCATGATGATGATCGCGTCCCTCCAGCCGGAGTTCTTCACGGAGGACGACGCTCGCTTCGCGGAAACGATCGTGCGGTGGGTAGGCATGGTGGTTCATCGCGCCGAGCTGGTTCAGGAACTCTCACGCGCCGCCGTCGAGCAGGGCCGGCGCGCTGTTGCCGAGGAGTTGGTGACGATCCTTGCCCACGACCTTCGCGGCTTGATCGCGCCTGTCGCCATGCGACTCGAGCTGATCCGCCGCCGGAACGGGGCAGACGCGTCGCGCCACCGCGAGGACGCCGAGGCCGCTCTCCGAGGCCTCGGTCGAGTCAAGCGCGTGATCGGCGATCTCCTCGACGTCGCCAGGATCGACCAGGGGCTGTTCCGGGTCGACCTCGGGCCGGTGAACCTGGCCGGCGTTGCGGAGGAGGTGGCAAGCACGCTCCGCACTCCGGCGCATCAAATCCAGGTGGAGGCCTCCGACGAAGTGATCGTGCTCGCGGATCCCGAGCGGCTGCGGCAGTGCCTCGAGAACGTGTTGGGAAACGCGATCCAGCACTCCCCGCAAGAAGCCCCGATCCATGTCGTGGTGGGAAAGGAGAATCAGTCTGGCGGCCCGTTCGGTCACCTCAAGATCAAGGACGAGGGGCCGGGAATTCCGCCGGAGATCCTGCCGAGGATATTCGAGCGCTTTGCCGCGGGTGCTCGTTCGAGCGGACTCGGACTAGGCCTCTATCTCGCAAAACGCATCGCGGCCGCGCATGGAGGCGATCTCATCGCCGAGTCCATCCCGGGTCGAGGCGCGTGTTTCACGCTGACTGTTCCCCTTTACGCCGAAGACCGTTACGAACAGAGCGGGACCGCGGGATCGCGGCGGCGCTGACGCCCATCCGACGGGACCGCTGCACGAGCGCGGGCGGGCGGAACCGCCATCACCCATCCGTGCCGGTACGCGAACGAGCTTCCGCAAGCTCCGTCGTCATTGCTGCGCTGTCCACGCGTCACCACCCTCTCCGTGAACTGCGGAGGACTCAATGGCCATCGATCTTCGCAAGGATCGGGGTACTCCACTCGCCCGCCAGAAGTTCACCTGGCGCGAGCTCGTCCAGGAGCCCTACAGCAAGCTGAACGACGACGCCTTCACCCGCGTCCGGGTCATCCTCATGAACGGAATCGAGCTCGAGGCGCTGCGCTTCTCGCACCTGTGCTCGAGGATGAACCGCGAGCTGCAGCCGGCGCTGGCGGAGTTGCGGCGCGTCGAGCAGCACCAGGCCACGATGGTCAACTGGCTGAATCCGGCCGACCAGAACCCCATCGAGACGACCATCGCATACGAGCAGGTGGCCATCGAGGTGACCGCCAGCATCGCGCAGAACGAGCCCGATCCCTACCTCGCGCAGGTATATCGCTTCGGGCTGCTCGAGGATTTCGATCACATGCACCGCTATTCGGCGCTGCTCGATCGGGTCTACGGACGGGACGCCAACAACATCTTGCAAAGCTATACCGACGTCCTGCCCGGCCGCCCCACGATCATCGAGCACCGGGCTCCCGCGGACAATCTGCGGCGGCCGTATTCGCGGGAGGACGCGGCGCCGATCAGCAAGATGAACGCGCTGACCCTCGTCGGCGGCGAGTACCAGACCCACGACTACTACATGAACATCGGTCCGACCTTCGCGGATCCGGTCGCCCGGCAGCTCTACGCCGAGATCGCCTCCATCGAGGAACAGCACGTCACCCAGTACGAATGCCTCGCCGATCCCTCCGAGACGTGGCTGGAGAAGTGGGTGCTGCACGAGGCGAACGAGGTCTACAACTACTGGTGCTGCGCGGAGCAGGAATCGAACCCGCGCGTCCGCGCCATCTGGGAGCGTTTCCTCGACTACGAGCTCGGACATCTGGCGGTCGCGCGCGAGGCCTTCGAGAAGACGGAGCGGCGGGACATCGCCGCCATCCTGCCGCAGCGGATGCCCGAGCGGATCCGGTACGAGAGCCAGCGCCAGTTCGTGCGCAAGGTCCTCGCGAACGAGGTGGAGCTACGGGCTTCGGGCACCGAGATCGTGGAGCGCGAGCCGAAGAACAGCCCCTCTGCCGGATACCGGCGGCAGATGAATTCGCAGGGTTCGCCTACCGAGACGATCGCCGCCGGGTACGCGTGGCGGCCGGGTACGGAGCTTTCATCGCTCGGCGACGGGCGCGGGGAGACGCTGCAATGAAGAAGAGCACCGGCATCGGGATGAATCGCACCGGGATGGCCACCTCGCCCCTGCAATCGAAGATGATGCTCGCTGGAGCCGCCTTGCCGACGAGCTCGCCGCGTGCGGGTCTTCGCGCGCTCACCGCCGCGCGGACGGCGTTCGCCCGGGTCGCCGGGCCGATTGGCACCATGCCTCCGCCCGCGAGCCTGCGGGAGGCTGGAACTGCGGCGATGAAAGCGCTCAAGGGCGACAAGGCGACGGTGTTCATCGACAAGCTCGGCGAGCGGCTCGCGTTCGAGCGCACCGGCTGCCGGCTCTACGAGGCCCTGCTCGTCAAGCACGACGCGCGCGGCGGTTTCCCGGGCGGACCTTCCCGGCGCGACCTCGAACAGATCCATGCCGACGAGCTGAGCCATTTCCACATGCTCGAGGAAATCGCAACGGAGCTCGGGACCGACCCCACGGCAATGACTCCGTCGGCGGACATCGTCGCGGTTGCGTCGGAGGGATTGCCGCACGTCGTGGCCGATCCGCGGACCGACTTGCTGCAGGGGCTCGAAGCCATCCTCATCGCCGAGCTGTCCGACAACGCCTGCTGGGAGAACCTCGGCGTCCTCGCGCGCCTCATCGACATGAACGATCTCGCCGAGCGGTTCGACGAGGCCATCTCGACCGAGCACGTCCATCTCCGGCGCGTGCGCGGCTGGATCGAGGCCGGCCTGGAGGCCCGTCTGCGCGGCCCGGCTCGCACCGCCGCGCAGGTGGCGGATCGGATAGGCGCCCGCACCTCGCGCACAGGCGGGACGCGACGCGGTCG